>JAGOMX010000065.1 GCA_017993335.1 Alphaproteobacteria bacterium
TAAATAGTCCTCATTTAGCTTTACACTCATATCGGATGTACCTCCGTTTGCTGGTTGTACATCCACTCTAAAATCGGACAACTTAAATGTTCTTTAATGCGGACAACTAACTTGTTAGTGACACTTCCTATCATCAGGCTTGACGAAAGGGCGTTTCCTCCTTAAAAAAGTAAGGTATACTTGCAACAGCAAGATTGCATGCGCAAAATAAGGGAATATTATGGTTGCTATTACACTGCCCGATGGTTCGGTTCGTACATATGATGATGTGGTAAATGGAATGCAGATTGCAGAATCTATTGGCAAGAAATTAGCCAAAGATGCTGTGGCGGTGCGCGTAGATGGCGATTTAAAAGACCTATCTACACCGATTACAACCCCGGTTCAGTTAGAAATTATCACGCGCACAAGCGAAGACGGACTTGAGGTTCTGCGCCATGATGCGGCCCACGTTTTTGCCGAAGCCATAAAAGAACTTTACCCCGAGACTCAGATCACAATAGGACCCGCAGTAGAAAACGGTTTTTATTACGATTTAGCGACAAAGACACCTTTATCCACCGATGACTTTGAGAAAATCGAAACACGCATGCGTGAGATCGTAGCCCGCGATGAACCCATCCACCGTGAAGAATGGTCCCGGGCCGATGCCATAAAACTTTTTCGCGAAATGGGCGAACACTATAAAGTGGAGATTATAGAATCTATACCAGGGGATGATGTGATTACATTGTACCGCCAGGGAAATTTTATTGATCTATGCCGCGGCCCCCACCTACCTTCCACGGGCAAGCTAGGCACGGCCTTTAAGCTGATGAAACTAGCTGGGGCCTACTGGCGGGGCGACTCGAATAATGAAATGCTGCAACGGGTATATGGAACCGCGTGGGCTTCACAGGATCAGCTGGATCACTACCTTTTCCAACTAGAGGAAGCAGAAAAGCGAGATCACCGCAAAATTGCCAAAGAAATGAACCTGTTTCATATTCAAGATGAGGCCCCCGGCTCCATTTTTTGGCATCCAAAAGGTTGGACTCTTTATTCGACACTGCAGGCTTATGTTCGCAAAAAAATGCATAAGTACAACTATGGCGAAGTAAATACGCCTATAATTGTTGACCGTACCCTATGGGAAAAATCCGGGCACTGGGAAAATTTTCATGACAATATGTTTACCATTGAGACAGCTGACGAGCGTCACTACGCCGTAAAGCCCATGAGCTGTCCTTGTCATATTCAGATTTTCAAACAAGGAATAAAGAGCTATCGAGATTTACCTCTACGCATGGCGGAATTTGGTTGTTGTCACCGCAATGAATCCTCTGGTTCTTTGCACGGTCTTATGCGCGTAAGAGCCATGGTACAAGATGACGGTCATATTTTCTGCACGGAAGATCAAATTTTACAAGAGGCTAAATCCTTTAGTCAGTTACTGATTGAAATGTACAAAGAGCTGGGCTTTGAAGAAATCCAAGTCAAATTTGCAGATCGCCCAGAAGTTCGTGCAGGTAGCGATGAACAATGGGATAAGGCCGAACATTCCTTGCGGGAAGCCGCCCTGGCGAGTGGCCTAGATTTCAGCATGAATCCTGGGGATGGTGCGTTTTATGGACCTAAATTAGAATTTCATTTGAAAGACGCCATTGGTCGTACATGGCAATGTGGAACGCTGCAATTAGACTTCGTTTTACCCCAAAGATTAGAAGCGTTTTATATAGACGAGGCTGGGGAGAAAAAAAACCCAGTCATGTTGCACCGGGCTGTTTTGGGAAGCTTTGAGCGGTTTACCGGGATTCTGATTGAAAGCTATGCGGGCAAATTCCCCTTTTGGCTTGCTCCCTTACAGGTCAGCGTTGCAACCATTACGGACGACAGCCATGACTATGCCATGGAAGTTGTTGCAGCTCTCAAACAAGCCGGAATAAAGGCGGAAGCGGACATACGCAATGAAAAAATAAGCTATAAAATTCGCGAGCTTAGCTTACAAAAAGTGCCGGTTATTTTTGTCGTTGGTAAGCGCGAAATGGAAAATCGTCAGGTGGCCATACGTACTCTGGGCTCTCAAGACCAAGAAATTTTAAGCTTAAGCGCGGCAATAGATAAACTTTTGCCTATGGCACAAATGCCATCTTAACTTATTTTTTAAAAAGAAAGTCATGGACTAAAACAAAAGACTTTGACAAAACAGCCAGACAGGCTGTACAACTGGTAAATAGAAATAGAAGTGGAGAAAATTACCATAGTTAGACCAAGTAATGAAGGCCCTAGACCTCCTGTTCAGGATGGTCCACGTATTAATGAGCAGATCCGCGTTAAGCAGGTTAGACTCATCGATGAAGAAGGCGAAAATGTAGGTGTTGTTTCCATTAAAGAAGCGCTGGAGCGTTCCTTTAATGCTGGATTAGATTTAATTGAAATCTCTCCCAATGCGGATCCACCTGTATGCAAAATATCTGATTATGGTAAGTATAAATACGAACTACAAAAAAAACGTGCAGAAATGCGCAAAAAGCAGAAAATCATTGAGGTTAAGGAAATAAAATTCCGCCCAATGATTGATGATCATGATTATGAAGTAAAACTTCGTTCTATGAAAAAGTTTTTGGCTGACGGTGACAAGGTAAAAATAACCTTACGCTTCAGGGGCCGCGAAATGGCGCACCAGGAACTGGGCATGAAGCTGTTAAATAGAGTCGTGGCCGATCTAGAAGAAGAAGCAAAAGTCGACATGCGTCCCAAACTAGAGGGCCGTCAAATGATCATGATTTTATCTTCAAAAGTTGTGGCGACGGTTTAGAGAACAACCTGTTCTCGTAGCCCTACTTAAAACTATCGATTAATAAGTGATGATTCGCTGCTCTAAAGCCTTGCTTTTAATTGTTCGCGTTACTTTGAGCATGGCTTTTTCTTCTATTTGTCGCACCCGCTCTCTCGATATGGACAGCTCTGTCGATAGAGTCTGAAGGGTTGGCGGATTTTCGGTTAAGTTCCGTCGATAGAAAATGACGTATTCCCTTTCATCCAGGGATTCCAGAGCTTGCCTCAAGAGGATAGATTTTTTATGGTCAAAATTATCAGATACCATTTTATCTTCTTGATTGAGCACGTCATCCTCCAGCACGTCTTGCCATTCCATGCCTTCTTCTTCTCCTAAAGCCACATTCAATGAATAATCCTGGCCCGCCATTCGCAATCCCATATCTCGCACTTCTTTTTCTGGAATATCCAATTGCTGAGAAATTTGCTGAATATAATCGTCTGGGATTTCATTATCTTCTATGGAACGTAATTTTTGTTTTAGCGATCGCAGCTGAAAAAACAATTTTTTCTGCGACGCGCTTGTGCCTAAACGTACCGATGACCACATCCGTAAAACATAATCCTTAATAGCCGCATGCATCCACCAGCTGGCATAGGTGGAAAAACGCACCTCGCGATGAACATCAAACCGATCGACCGCCTTAATGATCCCTAAGGATGCCTCCGACAATAAATCATCAAAAGGCAAGCCATACCCCATATAGCCGGCTGAGATTTTAGCCGCTAAACGCAGATGGGAATGCGTGATCTTCTCTAAAGCCCGCGAGTCACGATGCTCTTTCCAGCGTGTAATCGCTTCATACTCATCTTTTTGGCTAATCATGGGATAGCTACGAATTTTTTTCAGATAAATATCTATTGATTCTAAATGTTTATTCGAAGTTGTTGGCAGAAATTCAATAACCTCAACATCTTCTTCTAATATGCTTTCGACCTGATCCAACATATAAAAACCCAAGATACTCATCGCTATACTTCAGTATAAAGGATAAGTACTTAATAAACGGTGGGTTTTATATAGAATTTTAGATGACAGCGTTCTGGATGATCCACCCCATAACCCAAATCCATTGAGGGACAAAAGCTACTGGAACCGGTTTTGGAACGTTACCTTGCGGCTCGTTGCACCTGAGGATCGATAGTGCTCTTATATCCGTTTGTTGTTTATGAGTATTAACAATATTGCATAAATATTTTACAGAAAACAGAATCTGCAGAATTTTGTGCTAGCTTAACTAACGTGAGATGAACCAGTAAAGTTCATCCTTAGACGGACCTAATTAGACCGTTTACACTCAATTTCGCACGCTCCTGGACAAGGCGTTCTTTTTGAATTTTTGTGAGCTTTTTTATATGGATTTCCGCATGTAAAGCGTCGCGGTGGCTTGCGTATTCTCGACTATATACCAGCTGAAATGGCCCTCTGCCTTTAAGGTATTTGGCTGCTTTAGGGCCTTGTGTTTGATGCTCGCTTATGCGTCGCTCCAGGTTGATTGTTATGCCTGTATAAAGGGAATTATCCTTGCAACGCAAGATATAGAGAAACCATTTTTTCTCGTCGGAACTCAAGATTAATTCATACGGGTTGTTGGTTTTGAGTCTTTTTGTAAGTTTTGGATGCTTTCAAAAGTTGTTTGAAAATCCTCAAAAGTTGGGGCTCCTTCGACTTTTTTGCCGTGGATATAAAATGTAGGCGCCGAGTCTATATCGTAAAGTGTCTGAGCATTATAAGCGCTGACTAACAGCCCCTCTTCCACTTGTTTATTTTCCATCGCGGCTTTCGTTTGCTCCGGTGTCAGGCCGAGCAATCGACCCAGAACCTCTGGTGGCTTGCCAATCCAGTGGCGTTGTGAGCTGAATATCTTTGTCATCGCCGCATCTTGTTGATCCGCAGGCAAGGAATAAAGGATCTTAAAAGCCATTAAGGAATCTTTATCCATAGCTAAAGGGCGAATAATCAGCTTTAACTTGCCTGTGTAAATATATTTATTTTGCACCAAGGGTAGAACATATAAATGGAAATTCGCACAGTGCTGACACGTCAATGACGTATACTCCAACATTTCCTCAGGCGCGTTATCTTGGCCATAGGCTATCTGATGGATTTGCTTGGGCTCTTCGGCCCTTAATGTTGTGGTGAAAAATACGCAAAAGAAGATAAAAAATAGGCGTGTCATCTAAATACCTTTTTCTGTTTATAGACTATTGTATCAACAATCCATAAAACAAGAAAGTCATTACGTGGTCGGGGCGGAGGGATTCGAACCCCCGACATCCTGCTCCCAAAGCAGGCGCGCTACCGGGCTGCGCTACGCCCCGCAATGACTTCTTTAATCTGATACAACATTAACCCCTTAAGAGCAAGACTTAATTTATAAATTTATCTATTTCACGCCGCTAATTTAGCTAAAGCGATTCTTTTAACCGCCTGTAAATCTACTTTTCCGTTCATGAATATAGGAAGCTCATCCACACGAATGATAGCCTCGGGTCGTGGAATCCATAAGTTTGGAAGCCCACTCAGCTTCAAATTGTTCCAAAGCTCTTTTTCATTCATGGTGGCATGCATATAAATAACGGCGAGCATTTCTCCCCTACGGGCAGAATCCAACGATACCACAACGGATTGTGCGCCATTCAATATGTAATTAATTTTTTCTTCAATCACGCCATGGGGAACCATTTCTCCGGCGATTTTACTGAAACGGGATAAACGATCTACGATAGTCACGAAACCTGCCTCGTCCATACGGGCAATATCCCCCGTGATATACCAGGAGCCATAAAAAGACTGCCTGGTGAGCTCAGGTTTGTTTAAATAACCAACCATAGCCGCATTACTTTTCACAAGCAGCATACCCGATTCACCCAGGGGCAAATCTTCCATGGTTTCTGGATTGACAACTTTTGTCGCAACACCCGGTATGCTCGCGCCGATAGTTCCCGGTTTATTCCCAATCTGGACGGAGCCATCTGAAGCAATGATATCTGGGACATTCACACAAACCGCCGGAGATAATTCCGTACATCCATATCCTTCATATAAGGGAATTCCAAATTTTTCTTTGAAATCCTCAACCACAGAAGCTCGCAATTTTTCTGCGCCTGCAATCGCATATTTTATCGATGCGAAATCTTCTGCGTTGCAGCTACGAATATAATTCTGATAAAGGGTCGGCGTGGCGACCATAAAGTTTGATTTATGCTTGGCGACCAAATCCCCAATCGTTTTTGCCTCTAGAGGATTGGTGTGGTAGACAACCGTCATATTTTTAATAAGCGCAAACCACAGCTGTACCGTATAACCAAAAGAATGGAAAAAAGGCAAGGCAGCCAGTAACTTATCTGAATCTTCCGCCGGTAAAATTTGACCGATACCTTCGATATTTGCCAAAATATTCTTATGGGACAGCATCACGCCCTTGGGATCCCCTGAACTGCCGCTAGAGAAAAGTACAGTCGCAACCGAATTCGGCTCAACCTGGTTGTCAGAAAGCATATTTAATATCTGTGATGCGGGAAGGAATGCCGTTAAAAGAGCAAGAATGCGATCTTTCGTGGTAATGGTCGATCGAAGATCTTCCATGAAAATCATTTTATCATTTTTTTCTATTTTTGCTTTTTCTAAAAACAACCTAGATGTCAAAATAACTTTTAAATCAGCTTGCTTAATAGATGAGTTCAGGGCCTCCAGTCCGATTGTGTAGTTTAAATTGACGGATACGCGGCCTGAAAAAGCTACGGCCAAATTTACTAAAGCCCCACCCACGGACGTTGGCAACATAATACCAATCATTTCCGGACCAGGGCTTAATTGCCTGATTTTTCGTGCCAAAGCGATCGCATATATCACAACCTCTCCGTACCGCAGCTTAGCCCCTGTAGAATCCGTCATGCAATGCTTCCAGAAAACAGCTTTGGCTGCCTTGATCAACCTTACAGGCAGAACGGTTTGGATCGTATCCCGGCAGGCAAAAGACTCTACTTCCAGTTCTTTTACTTCCTGACGGACGACTTCTTTTGTGGTAAACGATGGCATCGGCTTGCCGAAATTGACTGTCACAGGATAAGGAAAAGTCTTCGGTCTTTTAAAGAAAAACTTGCCACGATCATAACTAAATATACTCCCCCAGGCATTATCCAGATTAACTGGTATAATGGGCACGTTAAGACCTTCTGTTATTTTTTCTAAGCCTTTTTTAAACCCTAATATCTGGCCATTGCGTGTGATGGCACCTTCCGCAAAAATGCAAACAAGCTCCCCTTTTTCTAAGGCGGCTCGTGCCATATCAAAGGTTTTGCGGACATTTCTTCCACGATAGACCGGAATAACTTTCATGAGTTTGAAAAATGGCTCTAAGAATTTGATATGATATATTTGATCAAAAAGCATAAACTGTACGTGTCTTTTCATGGCCCCGCCTACCAAAAAACCATCCACATAAGACAAGTGATTACACACCAACAAGGCCGCACCCTTTTCCGGTAAGTGATGCGCACCCCGAACATTAATTTTATAAAGACTATGGGTAATTACCCACAAACCAAAGCGCAAGAGTATAAGGGGCAAGGATCTCGCTGCCAAAGCGGTAACAATAATGGTTGTTAGGCCCATCAACATAAAAATCATGTCGGATCTGAAACTTAAAACGTCATGCAATAAAGGCAATACAATAGATGCACATAAAACCGCTGTCATACTAAAAACGTTGGCGGTTGCAATTAATCGACCTTTTTCATGAATGCCAGCCATATATTGCAAATTCGCGTTTAAAGGAACGATAAACAAACCTGACGAAAGGCCAATAATGAAAAGCGCGATAACAAATCCATAATAGTAAGGGGAGAGTAAATACATCAGCATACACCCCATACCTATACCCAACGCGCCCAGCGGGACAAGGCCTACCTCTACACGATCCCCCGACAATCTTCCGGCCAGCAAACTACCGATTGCAATACCGATACCTAGCTGAATAAGCAACAAACTCACCCAATAGCTATCCATGCGCAAAACTTCCTCGCCCAAGACAACAATCAACGAATTTAAAAGGGATGCAGAAAACCAAAACCAACAAATGCCACTAACCGTCAACAATAACATCTTGCTGGCGTATATTTTTTTTGCCCCATGAATGATGACAGACCAAGGATTATAAGACAATTTTTGCTTAATGCCTTGATAAGCCGTTGGAGGGGCCCTCAAAATAGAGAGCGTGCCCACAAGACTTAATCCGAAAAGGATATACGCAATCACTTGCTGATTATCGCGGAATTGCTCGAATAAAACGCCGCCTAGAAAAAGACCTAAAATAATTCCGGTATACACGGACATCTCAACGATACCGTTGGCACGGCTGAGCTCTTGCTCCGTAAATATTTCCGGTAGAAATCCATACTTGGCCTGGCTAAAAAAGGAGGATTGCGTTGCAAAAATAAACAAAACAATAAGGTTTAGA
>JAGOMX010000018.1 GCA_017993335.1 Alphaproteobacteria bacterium
TAAATAGTCCTCATTTAGCTTTACACTCATATCGGATGTACCTCCGTTTGCTGGTTGTACATCCACTCTAAAATCGGACAACTTAAATGTTCTTTAATGCGGACAACTAACTTGTTAGTGACACTTCGGCGAAATTATATTGACCTGGCGCAAAATATAAGACAATATAAGCTCATGTATTTAATATATTAAATTTTAATGGTATGAGTTATGAAAAGCGATAAACAAGAATTGATGACGCAGTTACAAAGAATTCGTGATGAACACCGATCTGTCGATGATCGGTTAAAAATCTTGATGCGCGAAACAATTGTCGATCCTTTTACCATACAGAATTTAAAGAAAAAAAAGTTAAGTTTGAAAGATCAAATTGCTAAGCTCGAAGACTTCCTCTATCCCGATATCATCGCCTGAATTATTTGATCATATCCTCTATGCTCATCGTTGTCGTCGATATAAGGAGGCGGAGGATTTTCTTGCTCGTCTTGCCATGGATAGCTTGGCGGATAGATTGTCCTTTATCAAGCGACGTTTCCCGAGAGTCTTAAGCCTGGGGGCGGGATGCCTTGATTTTCATGAAAATTTGAAACGAGACGGTCATGGAGACGTGCACTTGTCTCATCTATCCGTTATCCCGGGAGATGACTTGATGCATCTGGTTGGAGGTGAAGAGGCTTTTGCCAGCCAGGATTTAATTCTCTCGATCCTAAATCTGCAGTGGGCCAACGACTTGCCGGGCTTGCTTTGGCAAATCAAACATATGCTAAAACCAGATGGTTTGTTTATTGGCTCATTTTTGGGTGGAGATACGTTAAAAGAATTAAAATTTGCTTTTATGCAAGCGGAGTTAGAATTGTTTGGTGGGGCCTCAGCCCGGGTGGTGCCCATGAGTGACTTATATACGGCTTCACAATTATTGATGCGGGCGGATTTTAAGTTGCCTGTCGCCGATAGAGATGTGGTTACCGTGGAATATCCAAACCTAGCCAAGCTCATGGCAGATTTGCGCCGCATGGGCTTGACCAATATCATGAAACAAAGATACCCATTTTTTTCGTCCCGACGTTTTTTTCAAAGGGTGGAAGATATCTATAGGGAGAATTTCTGCAGCCCCGATAACTTTCTTCAGGCAACATTTGAGTTCATATATATTACGGGTTGGTCCTATCATGAAAATCAGCAAAAAGCCCTAAAGCCAGGGTCAGCTCAGGTAAGTCTGATCGAGGTTATCGGTCAGGACTTACCCACTGAATAATGGCCTCAGTCTTTTAGCTCAGCAAAATCGTTAGTGTTACTTCCATCGAGATAAGAATAATAATAATCCATTCTAAAAAGACAGAATGGCGGAGGTTTATTTGATCATTTAAAACCTCAAATAAATCACGGATAATATCCAGCCTTGTATTTAATACAGCTGTTCGCGCATGTAAGTCTTGGTCTTTGATCGTCATAAAATACAGCTCTTCATATTCTGGACGATCCCAGAAAAAAACAGGTGTATCCAGGATGTCCGAATGAATGTTGACGGAGCTGCGGTCCAAAAATAACGAACCAATTTGCCGGGAGATCTGCCTTCTGGACATGGTGATTTTTCCGTGTTTGGCCAGTTCTTCAGGGATGTGTTTGGTTTCGTTGATCCTCTTTAAAATGCGGTCTTCAAAATAGGATAATTTCATGGATTGGGATAACCCATGAGAAACCGCCAGCATTTGATAGGGAATGTCATCACCTTCAACTAAGGTTATATGATCCTGCACGACCTTTTGTTTTTTTCCGAATTCGTAATCAAAATTATCGTTATCACACTCAACAGGGTTGCTGCTCGCACTGCGCAGAATATCGATGAGTTGCCGGTCGTCCGCTTCGGATAAGTTCCATGTAACAAAACAGCCATAGCTAAAGAAAAAGGCATGCCCTTCCTTATAAGTTAGGGACAATGTATCGTCAAATTTTGCGATGTTTTTATATCCATTCGTATGATCACGCAAAATATTAGATAGGTTAGGTAAATCGTATTCTTCGGCGGTCGTGTAGTTCACGCAGCGCATTTTATGTTTCCTTTAAATTATAGTCGTCTTATTTCTTGAGTAATATCTAGATATTACACGGGAATGCGTCTAAATGTCTAGGAATTATAAACCGCAAGCTTTGTTGATGGCGTGATAAGCTTGATTGGATCCGTTTAAAGAATAGGTATCTTTGCTGGCGGTGCCTTTGCTCGATTTGCCCGCAGCTATAATATTTTCGCCCTTTTTTATGGCTTTCACGATGGCGCCATCCATTTCATCATTGGCCCAGGCGGATTCTCCTTGGGTAAATAACTCAAACTTTTCTTTGCCGATATTCACAATGAGCGGGCTGCTTTTTTCAAAAGTATAGCCGGCATGAAAGCTCACCACATTAAAACTTTTGCTAGCTGGGCGGTGGGTGATCATGACGTAGACACTCCCTCTTTTTTTAAAAGAGCCTTCTTGTTTGACGGGGTTGCTGAGCATATAGCATACCTTTTTGCCGTCTTCTTTCATTTCAAAAGAGGACCATTTACCATAGTGACCAATTAATGTTGGATGCGTATTGGCAAAACCCGATAGGGTGCAGGCTAAAAAGGTAAAAACATAAATCAGCTTTTTCATCATCACGATATCCTTGTGCTTGTATTTCTGGTCCTTATATTAAGGATTTCAAGCGCGATTGCAAGGGCCTGTTACATTATTCCATCGTCATTAAGGATGCGTTTCCACCCATGGCTGTGGTATTTATGGATTGCGATCTTTCCGTGACAAAACGGTGTAAGTAATGAGGACCGCCAGCCTTAGGTCCGGTTCCCGATAGACCTTCTCCACCAAAAGGTTGAACGCCAACGACTGCGCCGATCATGCTGCGATTTACATACACATTGCCAACCCGAACGCGATCAAAAATGTGTTGGCAAGTTTTTTCTATGCGAGAATGAATGCCTAAAGTGAGGCCATATTTTAAACTGTTTATACGATCAATTACCGTATCTAGTTCGCTGGATTTATAACGTAAAACGTGCAAAATTGGCCCAAAATGCTCTTCAGTGAGCAGGGAGAGGTCTTTTAATTCAAAGGCTGCTGGGGCTACGAATGTACCATCCTGTAAATCATGGGGGGGGTCGAGTTGATATATTTTCTTTGCTAATTTGCTTAACTGATGCACATGATCCTCTAAAGCATTTTTCGCGCGAGCATTAATAACAGGACCAATGTCATGGGCTAATTTTGCTGGATTTCCCATGTGAAGTTCCTGCATGGCGCCGCTAAGCATTTCTAGAACTTTATCGGCGATATCTTCCTGGATGAACATGACCCTTAGGGCTGAACATCTTTGTCCGGCGCTTTGAAATGCGGAACTAATAATATCTTTTACAACTTGTTCAGGCAGGGCAGACGAATCCACAATCATTGCATTTTGTCCCCCTGTTTCAGCGATCAGAGGAATAATAGGCCCTTGGCTAGTGGCGAGTTGCCCTTGAATTTGGCGAGCTGTTTCCATGGATCCTGTTAGGGCGATGCCGCTTAAGCGAGGGTCTTCGATAAGGGCTTGGCTAATGTCTGAAGACTTGCCCGGGACTAAATGAAGAACATTTTGTGGAATGCCAGCTTCATACATGAGCTTAACGGCAAAGGCTGCAATTAAAGGCGTGTCACTGGATGGTTTTGCAATGACACAATTTCCAGCCACAAGGGCAGCCGTCACTTGACCTGTAAAAATGGCAAGGGGAAAGTTCCAGGGGCTAATACAAACAAAAGTACCACGGCCATGTAAGCTCAATAAATTGCGTTCACCCGTATAGCCCTTTAACTCTGTTGGATGAGCAAAGTTTTCGCAGGCGTTTAATGCGTAGTAACGACAAAAATCAACAGCTTCTCGAACTTCAGAAACGGCATCTGGGATTGTTTTTCCTGCTTCGCGGATGCATAAAGAAATAAGTTTTGGATAGTTCTCTTCCATCAAATTGGCTAGTTTTTCGAGGCAATCCGCACGCATTTCTACAGGCGTTCGCGTCCAATTTTCAAAAGCTGCCTCGCTTAAATCAAAAGCCTTTTCTACGTTTTCAGCGCTGGCCCAGTATACATCGCCTACATGATCTGTGTGCAGTGCGGGATTGACGACGGTGTCTTTGTGACCTGTATGGAGAGATTCCCCACCGATAATCGGCCCGGATTCCCAACGGCGATTTGTTTCTAGTTCTTCATAGATTGACTGTAATTGCATGTCATCGCTTAAATCCAGCCCTATAGAGTTTTTACGATGGCCACTGTAGATATGCCGAGGTAGGGTTATTTTGGGGTGGGGCTTGCCTTCATTTTCTTTGGCAGCCCTTATGGGGTCTTGTGCCAGTTGCTCTACGCTTACATTGGGGTCGGTTAAGTGATGAACGAAAGACGTATTGGCACCATTTTCTAAAATTCGTCGGACGAGATAAGGTAGCAAGTCATTATATTCACCAACAGGTGCATATATGCGGCACGGTACATGAGGGTGAGTGGCATGTAGGGCTTCATATAAACCATCGCCCATGCCGTGAAGTTTTTGAAACTCGAATCCGTTAAGGTCTTGAGCTAAGTTGAGAATGTGGATGGCGCTGCCTGCGTTATGGGTCGCAAACTGTGGGTAAACAAAACTTCTGTTTTCCAGTAGTTTCTTTGCACAACATAAATAGCTTAAATCCGTGTGGTATTTTTGTGTAAAAACGGGGTAATCGTCGAACCCTTTTTCTTGAGCGAGCTTAATTTCTGTATCCCAGTAGGCGCCTTTTACCAGACGGATATTCATTATTTTTCCGGTTTTTTTTGCCAGCTCTATCGCCCATTCCGTTAAACGTAAGGCTCTCTTTTGATAGGCTTGGACCACCAGTCCTAAGCCATTCCAATTCGCCAATTCTGGGCTTTCTGCTAGTCTTGATATGATATTTAAGGTTAACTCCAGCACTTCTGCTTCTTCCGCATCAATGGTCATCGCGATATCGGATTCTTTGCACAATCTGGCTAAATCAAGGACTTTTGGCGTGAGCTCTTGTAAAACATTATGCTTCTGGGCGTGCTTGTATCGGGGGTGAAGAGCGGATAATTTTACGGAAATACTGGGGCTTTGTTGGCTGTCTTTACCATTGGATATTCGGGCTAGTGCATGGATGGCATGCTTGTAAGAGGCTAAATATTTAGCTGCATCTTCTGCGGTTAAGGCGGCTTCTCCTAGCATATCGTAGGAATATCTATAGCCTTTGGCTTCTAAGATTTTCGCTTTGACGAGGGATTTATCCATAGAGGAACCTAAAATAAATTCATCGGCCAGTTGCGAGATCATCTGTATGACCGATTGGCGAATAATAGGTGCACCTGTCTTATGCAGAGCTTTTTTAAAAAATCCCGAAACGCCTGTATTTGAGGATTCGGATAAAACTGATTGGGAGGTTTTTAAAGCAAGCTTGGACAGCTTAGAGAGGTAGTTTTCAGACCCGTCTGTATCCTCTCCCCATGAACCCTGACTGAGCTTTTCGGCAATCAGTTTGTCTTGCGTTTCTGCATCAGGGATACGTAATAAGGACTCCGCCATAGCCATCAATGTCAGGCCTTGAGGGCTCGAAAGCTTAAACTGTTGCATTAATTTAGCAACCAAAGAAGCATGTTGGGGAAGGGCGCGTATTTGATGAATCAATTCAATTGTTTGCTGCCTTACTTTTTCATGGTCAGCGTCATTTGAATCGAGTTCTTTTAACAATGTTTTGACGACAGTGGCTTCTTTTGCCCGATACCATTCATTGATAAAGCTGAAATTGTGCATGCGGATTCCCCATTCTTGTTAAAATCATCTTAGCGCCATACCTGGCAGAAAACAATCATCTGCAATATTTTTTATGAATAAGGTTTGATTTTTCCAGAAAGAACTTGCTTTTTTATCGGCTCATGATATCAAGAACCCGGAAGGTTGAGTGTGGGCGATAGTCTTGCTAACCCGGTCAGGTTCGGAAGAAAGCAGCCGTAACAAGTAACGTCGGGTCACATTAAAGCTCAACCTTCTCCTCCTGCATTTATATCCCTATGGAAGAAAAAACACACCCGAACCCTGCCAATTTTTTTTGTAATTTGATATTCGAAGGCTGCAACCCAACATTTCTAAAGATTTTAAAGATCCATTTGTGTGTTTTGTCACACTAAGGGGTATGTTGGGGGTGTGCTTTGTATTAATAACTCATGAATGTGGAACAAATACATTCATTTTAAGATTGCCCCACCTAATTGGACTGACCTCATCGAATAGGAATAAGCTTTATAAAACTGAGAACCGTTTGACAAGCTGACTTTAGATATCATATGCTTATATGAACCTGACTAAACGGAGGTTGACTTTGTTTAAGTCAGGTTATTGGGATAAGTGAGGGATATATGGACATTGAATTAAGTCGACTTATAGGTGAGATGAATCCATGGTTAGCGGATAAAAAAAACCTGCCTTTGCCTCCAGATCACTACATTCCTCGGCTGCAGATGGATACACTAATGCTTCCTGATTGGGATAATCTTTGGTTGATCTTAGTTGGTCCACGACAAGCTGGAAAGACGACCCTAGGACGAGTTATTGCACAGAAGCTTGTCGAACAGAAACGATTTGAGCAGCTCTTATATCTGAACTGTGATTTTCTAGAGGTGCGACAATATTTAAGGTCCCCTATTTTCTTGACGGAACTCATGGAGGAGTTTCACCTCACATCCCCTATACTATTTATTGACGAGGCTCAGCGTTTAGAAAATCCTGGATTATTGTTAAAGGGCTTAGTCGATCTGAAGTTGCCCATTAAGTTGATGGCAACGGGATCGTCTCAGTTGGAATTAAGAAGCACTATTCAGGAATTTTTGACGGGCCGCCATCTTGAAGCTCTTGTTCTACCGTTGAGTTACCGAGAAATGGGGGAGGTAAAAGAAGTCAATCTGATCTATGGTCAGTATCCTGCCGTCGTCTTAGCTGAGAAGAAAGAGATTTTGCTGCAACAGATTTATACAGATTATATCAAGAAAGACATCATTGAGATTCTGAAAATTGGAAAGCCTGATGTCATGGAAAAACTTGTGAAGCTAATGGCGCACAGCTCAGGCCAGTTAGTTAACTATAACCAGCTGGCAACTGATTGCAGAGTATCTGCCCCTACCATACAACATTATCTCTCAATTCTGGAAAACACCTATACATTAAGCAGGGTCAGCCCGTTTGTAGGCAATAAGCGAAATGAAATTACATCGAATCCTAAATACTATTTCATTGATAATGGGTTCCGCAACCAAGCATTGCGGCAATTTGCAGCCCCTTCATTACGAAGTGATTCAGGACTGTTAATCGAGAGTGCAATTTACCAGGAGCTTCTCAAATACAAGGCTCAAACTTTCAGTAGCTTTGATATCCATTTTTGGCGCACCAAGGGTGGAGCCGAGGTGGATTTTATTCTTTATTTTAATGACGATCTGATCATCCCTATTGAGGCTAAGTACAGTAATATGAATGGTCCTATGGTATCGAGATCTTACCGATCCTACATTGAGGCCTATAAGCCGAAAGTCGGTATCATCGTTACCAAAAACATAAGGTCAAAACTCGAGATAGGTGGTTGTATGATTTATTTTGTGCCTTTTGTGAACCTGGCAGACATATTTCCTATTATTGAAAAATCGAGGTAGCCCACAGTCTATGAAAAAACTACATCTAAGACCATTAACGCATGGTTGTGGGACTAATTTATGTCTTCGCCAGCAGAGATGATAGCTATTTTGAGATTTGTCGGCAGTGTCGACAAAATTGCTGGGCAGTAATTTTGTTGCACTTATGAGCTCAGGAGTTTAGATTTACGTGTTTAATAGACAATAGCAGTTTAATCCCCTGGAGTTATCATGGCTGACAAACCAGATGAACAGATGATCACAAATAATCAGAACGAAATTTCTAACCCAGATTCTGCTCGCATTGATATACTTTATTCAAAGGTGCAAAGCCACATTGATTCTGCGCGCCTGAATGTTCAGAAGTCGATCAACCTGGAAATGGTTCATGCATTTTGGCTTATCGGTCGGGATATTGTAGAAGAAGATCAACAAGGGAAGGAAACAACTAAATATGGTCAGGCTGTTTTGCAGACCCTTTCCACCAAATTGACACAACAATATGGGAGAGGATTTAGTGTAGACAACCTGGAGAGAGCTCGTAAATTCTATCTCACATATCCTGGCGGAAGCTTGGAGGACATTTCCGCAACACTGTCGCGGAAATCTTCAACGGCTCCACAATTTCACCAGAATCTGTCTTGGTCCCATTACATACAACTGATTAGGGTAAACCGTCCTGATGCTCGTTCTTTTTATGCCTTAGAAGCCTCGGAGAATAATTGGTCCGCTCGAGAGCTACAGCGTCAAATAGGAAGTCTGCTTTTCGATCGACTGGCAAAAAGCAAGGATAAGGATGGGCTGCTTGAGCTTGCATGTCGGGGGCAGGAAATAAGCCGTCCACAAGATGCAATCAAAGATCCTGTCGTGCTAGAGTTCTTAGGTATACCTGAATCGCATAAACTAGTTGAATCCAAAATGGAGGAAGCATTAATCAGCAACCTGCAGAAATTTCTTTTAGAGCTGGGAAAAGGATTTGCTTTCGTGGATCGCCAAAAGAGACTAACGCTCGATAGTGACCACTTTTATGCAGATTTAGTATTCTATCATATCATTTTGAAATGTTACGTGGTGATCGATATAAAGACTAAAAAGCTGACCCATGGTGATTTAGGGCAGATCATGCTTTATGTAAATTATTTTGATCAAGAGATAAAAACAGACAATGACAACCCAACCATTGGGCTCGTTTTGTGCACAGATAAAAGCGATGCCATGGTCAAATATACCCTTGGAGACAAAGCCAAACAAATATTTGCAAGCTCATATCAATTTCATCTACCAACAGAAGCAGAACTTGAAGCTGAGCTGAAGCGAGAAATAAAAGAAATCAAACACCAGCTTCAAGAAGATGAAGATTAGATGGTAGGCAGTTGTTCCACAACCGTACGGTACTGTAATGGCGTCAACACTGTCGACGCCATTACCTACTCAACGTGAGAGCTGAACGCTCTCAATTTATCGGGGCCCACTATGTCTCCTCAGCATTCCACTATCAGGGGTTTCTAGTACACCCGAACAGCGGAAACCCAGGTCCCCATTATGCTACAAAAACCAGCTGCAAGGTAACATTCCGAAACCTATCCCAATAGCTTTTGTACCTAAATGGACTTAGATTAGGGTTTTACGGAATGGATTGATTTCATGGGATAGGCCATCCCCGAATGCAAGCGAAAAAATGAAATATTCTTTACGTTCAGGCTCATTATTCCTTCTTTGGTTTTTGTGGCGGAATTATTTGTCACACTAAATGGCAGAAGTCAGGAAAAAACGCCTTCTATAAAGTTACGTCTAGTCATGGCAGGCATTCCTGGTTACTATTATAGTCTGCAAACAAAAAATACGGATTGTCTATTGCTGGGTATTCGATTTTTCGCCTTTCTTTTCTTTTTCACCTGCATGACGGGACTGGCGGATGCTGCTTTTTTGACGAGCAAACATAAAAAAGATTTCAGTCGCCTGAGTTTTAATTGGGGTTCAGAGGTCGAGTACCAAATGAAGCAAGAAGGGCAATTGGTAACCATTCGATTTAAGAAGTCTCACCCCATAACCAAATCTCAGATAGATACGCAGTTAAATCAGCATGATTTGCATTTGTATTCTTTTGCGACCGATAAAGATTTTCTTGAAATAAGTTTCCAGATGAAAAGGCCGGGGCATGCATTGACTTTAAATAAGGATGGTGTGGTTTCCTTAGATTTCGTCTTTCAGGGAACAGAAGTAGAGAAGAAACCTCCTGAAAATCCTAAACCAGAAGCTGTGCCCGATAAAAAGGAAGAAAAAAAAATAGAAGAGGCCAGCGCAACGCCGAGTGCCATTCCTATTTTGATTGAGGAAAAAATTGAGGGTGTAAGATTAATTTTTGATTTTCCTCAAGAGATTTCTGCTGGGGCTTTTATTGAGGGTGGCGACTTATGGGTATTTTTTAGTCACCCGACTCAGTTCTCATGGGATGCCGAGGCTATGCGTAATTCTCAGATTATTCATGACATTACTACCTTTAAAAGCACCAATCTATCGGTTTTAAAGATAGATTTAAATACAGAGCCCGATAAGGCTATTTTGTATAAAAAAGGCCATCAATGGGTCTTGGAAAATACGGATATGCAGGCACTTATTCCTACCTATGTGCAGGCGATGCATGCGGATCAATCTTTATTGCTGAAGGAAGATACTTTTGATGAGCCTATCTATGCGCAAATGCCACGTACGGGACACCCACGGTATTTTGTTCCGGTACGTGAAGGTAATTTAAGGCTGGATCGTAAGCGCCGCTATGTAGATTGTTGCTTACAACCCACATTGCTCGGCGCCATTATTGATCCATTAAGTCAAGGGGTGCGTGTAGAAAAACAAGATCAGGGGATTGTTATAACGAAAGACGATGGTTTACAAATTTCGCCGGCTATGGATCTACATTCGAACCGAGTACGTTATAAACTTCCTTCGCTATTTAATTTTACCGCCTGGCTAGAAGAGGATCAGGGCGCATCGGAGGATGAACTGCAGCGGGAAATTAATCAGGCTGAAAAATCTGCACGAACGCCCCAACGGATGAAGGTTGTCAAACGATACTTGTTTACGAAGCGTTATTTTGAAGCCAAGGGGTTGTTGGCGTCGGCGTTAAGTTATGAACCGGGCTTAGAAAAATCGCCTTTTTATCACAGTTTGTTGGGGTTGTCGGCTTTTTCAGCACAGAAATATGATGAGGCTTTGCATTCTTTTTCTCATCCATCCTTATCGGGCGATGCAGAGATTCAGATGTGGCAGGAACTTTCCAAGTGTCGGGACGAGCCTTATGAGGTGCAATATCCTATTCTTTTAGAGGGGCTTGCCCATCTTCAAGGATATCCAGAATTTATCAAAACGCCTGCTTTGCTGTTAGCGGCTCATATTGCCATTTTGCAGAATAAGGATGCAAAACCATTTTTAGAGCAAGTAGATAAAGAAAAATTAGGTGTAAGACAGAAAGAGCAACTAGAGTATATGTTAGCCTATCGAGATGTGATCTCGGGCAATGTGGCGGATGCCATAAAATTGCTAGCCAATTATAGTCAGATTATGCAAAGCGAATATCGTCTGAAATCTAATCTTTTATTGCTGAAGCTAAAGGCGCAGGAAAAAAGCATCTCGCCAGAAGAAGAAATCAAACAATTAGAAAAATTGCGATATGGCTGGTCGGGAGATCAGAGTGAATATCAGCTATGGACGCGTATGAGTGAGTGCTATGCGGCTGTAAAAAAATACCCTCTTTCTTTAAAATTTTTACGAAAAGCCTTAAGGCATTTTCCTAAATTATCATCTATTGATAATTTACAGCCCCTAGGCGAGAAGCGATTTGTACAAGCTATAGAAGATCCTGAAAGTGATCTTTTTGAAAAAATAGGGATGTTTCAGGAATATGATCTTTTTATGCCCAAGGGCGATGGGCTCATCAAGATGCAAGAAAAATTGATTGATCTTCTCGTGCAAGCGGATCTGGTGGATCAGGCTATGGAACAAATGGATGCCTGTTTAAAACAGGAGGCTTTGCCCCAAGAGCAAAAAGAAAAAATACGTTTGCGTTACGGATTGCTGGCCCTCTTAAACGATAAGGCAGATAAAACACTCGATATACTGGGATATAAACCGGAAGTTTCTCCGGCAGAATGGAGTGAGCAAAAATTATTCTTAATCGCCCAGGCTTTATTAATGCAGGAAAAGCATGAGGAGATGCGAGTGTTGCTGAATCAAAATCATTCTCCTGCGGCTTATGATTTAATTGTACAGTCCTATATGGATCAAAAAGACTGGCCGCGATTGGCTCGTTATATCCAGGATCATCTAAACGAACAGAAAAAATCACAAAGCACGATCCAGCCTGAAGCTGTGCTTCGATTGGCGACTGTATTTTCGCTTTTGGAACAGGATAAATCTTTACAAAAATTGCGAGCTGAATACGGGGCTATGATGAGTGAAAGCTCTGTCAAGGATGTATTCGACTTGTTGACATCTGAGGATCCATCAGATTTTTCTACAGCCGGGTTGCACCGTGAATTAGAAAACAGTCAGAACATGATGAAAGTTCTGGATGGGTATCGGGAAAAAATCAAGACGCAGGGCCTCAGCTCTTTTTAATCTATTCCTTATGAGACCATTTCAAAACGTCTTTTTTGGAGGGATTTCGTCGTCAAGGTTCCGCTTCCGATGCTCACGTACGAAGAGGTACGCTGCGCTCCGGTTCTCACCTTTCCTATAAATCCCTCCAAAAAAGCCAGTTTTGAAATGGCCTCCTTATGTACCAAATCCTTCGACCAGGCTGCCCGCAATTAAATGCCAGCCATCAACGAGCACAAAGAAAATAAGCTTGAAAGGCAGAGCAATCATGACCGGTGGGACCATCATCATACCCATCGCCATAAGGATTGAGGCAACCAGCATATCAATAATTAAAAAAGGTATAAACAACAAGAAACCAATTTCAAAGGCACGGCGTAGCTCTGAAATCATAAAGGCTGGTATCAATGCTCGTAAAGGCGTATCCTGAACCGAATCTATTTTACCAATTTTTGCCATATTCATAAATAAATCGAGATCTTTTTCCCGGACATGCTTTAACATGAATTTACGAACGGGAATGACCGATTTTTCAAAGGCCTCGGTTTCTGTGATTTGTTCTTGGATCAGGGGCTCTAACCCTTCTTTATAAATTTCCTCAATGGTCGGCGTCATAATAAAGAGGGAGAGAAAGAGAGCTAGGCTTATAAGTACGGGGTTTGGCGGCGTTTGCTGTAAGCCAAGTGCACTTCTTAAAAAAGATAATACCACCACGATGCGTGTAAAAGATGTGACCATCATGAGGATAGACGGTGCCAGGCTTAAAACAGAAATTAAAGCGACCATCTGGACGAGTTTGCCGCTTAAGGACCCGCCTTGCCCCATGTCGATCGACATGCTTTGGGCAAAAAGATCTAAGGGGAGAAAAAAACCTAGAACAAATATAACGAGTAAATTACGCTTCATGGGAGGCCTTTTCTTCTTGTGTATCATGGATTTGGTTAAGGAGGTCTTGGTGAATGTTCGGAATGGAGGATTTAATATGCGATTCTACAATAAAATCAGAGGTGCCACCCACGCAAATTAAATGTTCAACATCATCGCGACTGACCAAGATGAGGCGGCGCTTTGCATCAATTACCATGACATCACATATATTCAATCTACGGTTTTTTGGGCTGCGAAATTTCAAAGGGATGCTAAAACCCAGAAAACGTGCCATCCAGGCAGCAATACCTATCAAGACAATCACTAACCCAAAGGCAACAAAAAATCTTAAATAAATGTCAAAGCTAGATAAATGATTCATGATCTTTTTCCTTATTTATCAGGATTGCTGAGCGATGGTGTAGGCCTTTAAGCCATGACTGTGTTGATAAATTTTTTCCATGTCACCTTTAAGCTCATTACAATGTTGATCTAATTTTTCCATGGTCTGATTAATTTCAAAAGCAAATACTTGAATGGCATCGGTTAGCTCTTGGACTTCTGTTTGATGGATTTGACTTAAATCAAATCCGGTGAGGGATGTGTTAATGTGTGCGAGCAAATCTTCATCCACATCTGGAAGGCCTTCTTGCAATATTTTCAATTTATCCGTAATGTCGTGCAGGATGTTCATAAACTCTTTTGTCATTTCAGCACCTTTTTTATCAGATCAATAGTATCCGCAGCCGCCTGGTTTTGTGTTTGTATTTTTTCATAAAGTTCTTTTCTTAAGATACGTGTGCCATCGGGCGCAGAAAAGGTTAAGCGAACCGTTTTCCCCCGAATTTCGGTGACGGTGATAGTTATTTCCTCATTGATGACAATGGCGTCACCGACTTTGCGTGTTAAATGGAGCATTTTTTTTATACTTACAATTTTTTTTCAAATGCTAGGCAATTTTAACTTTAGCTTAACACTTTTCTATCAAAACTACATAAAGATAATCATCAAAGGATTGGAAAAGATGCTAGAAAAAACTGGAATCCTCTCACAGTCGTTGCAATATATGAAGTATTTACAAAAAGGTTTGTCAGTTCATACGGACAACTTAAGTCGCATGGATATGCCAGGGGCAAAAGCTTATGAGATGAAACCTTTTGCGGAACATTTAAAAAAGACAAGTTCTGGCACAATCCAAACGACGAGCGCGCTTCATATTACACCGAGAAAAGTCTCAT
This sequence comes from Alphaproteobacteria bacterium, assembly GCA_017993335.1. Taxonomy (GTDB): domain Bacteria; phylum Pseudomonadota; class Alphaproteobacteria; order JAGOMX01; family JAGOMX01; genus JAGOMX01. The sequence goes on from JAGOMX010000018.1 coordinate 14,375, forward strand.
CTGGCGGTATGGTGGTTCAAAGCCCTCGTGGTTTTAGCCCGAGCTTATCGGGAAATAATATAACACAAGAAGAACAAATGAGTCGTATCAATGAAATGACAACGGAGTCTTTAAAGGTCAATAATTTGTACAAAAAAGGATTGTCCTTTATACGTACGATTCTCGGCGTTAAGGGATAAGGAGCGATAAAAGATGGTCGGCACAATCACACCCAGTCATACAAAACATACGCCAACGCCTTCTCGGGATAACTTGAAAGAAGCGCAAGCCATAGCTTTGCAAGGGATTAAAAATCAAAACTACCGTTTTAAAATAATTACGGAAAATATGACGAATTCAGATTCCGTATCCATGGTGCCCGGTGGCGATCCTTATCGTCGTCAGCAAGTGGCGTTCCAACCTAAAGTGGATGCTCGTGCGGGCGTCACTACCTTACAGGTTCAAGGGTTAATCCCAGACCAAACGGAATTTCCAAAAGAATATAACCCAGGCCATCCCGGAGCCGATGCGGATGGTTTCGTGAAGAAACCAAACGTGGATCGTGTCGTGGAGACCGTTGATATGATCAATGTGCAAAATATACAAAAAGCTTTAAATAACGTTCACAGAGAAACCACAACTGTTCGTCGTATGAACATCGATTTAATGAGGTAATGAAACATGTCCATAAGTCCTATAGCTGCTTATAAGGCAGCAGTTCCAAACGTAACAGATACCGTTTTATCCTTAAGCACAGAGCAACCCGTTGGTAAAACCTTCGGAGACTATGTCAAGAACACAGTTCAAGATACGCTCTCTTCTGTACATAACTTCGAAAAAATGGGTTCTGCTTCCATGACTGGTAAAGTATCCGATTTGGATTTAATCACCGCCGTCAATGAAACCGAACTAAACTTACAAGCCTTTAAGGTTGTATGGGAAAAATTCTTACAAGAATTTAAGGGGATCGTAGAAAAGACTGCGTTGTAAAAAAACAGTAAAGAATCGGGATGTTTTATCGTCGCATCCCGATTCTTTTTGCATTACGCCGTTTTTTTATGTTTTAAAATCTCAACCACATCATCGCAGCGGTTGCAGAGTTCTTTACCAGTGACTTCCTCGAGGACTTTCCAGCATCGTTGACATTTATCGCCGGTTGCAAGGCTTACCATCACATGAATATCTGCGATTTCTGGTAAGGTGTAAGCACCGCTTGGGGCCGCTTGATGCAAGAGTGTTGCCCCAGAGGTAATAGCGATTTCTGCCCAATCTAGATGCTGTGCGAGAAGATGCTTTGGATCATAGATATGAATATGAGCTTGCAAGCTTGAGCCAATGACGCCAGATGCTCTGGCACCTTCTAGAGCGCCTGTCATTAATCGACGGTACTTGCGTACGTCGGCAAATAGTGTGGCAACTTTTTCGTTATGCCATGCTTCTGGAAGAGCTGGGAAGCTTTGCAGATGTACACTGGAATCTGTGCCATAGCGGGATTGCCAGGCTTCTTCTGCGGTGAAGCACAACACCGGTGACATCCATGTGGTCAAGCAATCAAACAGATGATGAAAAACAGTCCGCATGGAGCGTCTCTTGATATCACTTTCGTCATCGCAGTATAGGACGTCTTTGCGCATATCAAAATAAAAGGATGACAAATCCACAGAGCAAAAGTTATGCAATTCCGTAAACCAGTTTTGAAAATCGTAATTTTCAATGTGCTGGCGCATGATTTTGTCCATCTCACGCAAGCGATGTAAAACCCATTGCTCCAGTTCGGGCATTTGATCTTTTTCTACGATTTCTTTTGTGTCAAAATCCTGTAAACCGCCCAAGAGATAACGCAACGTATTCCGTAGTCGACGATAGGTGTCTTGTTGGTAAGACATGCGTTCTTTGGCAATGCGGACATCTTCGGAAACATCGGAGCTCGCCACCCATAGTCGGAGCATTTCCACACCCATTTCATCCGCCACGGCCACTGGGTCGATAACATTGCCCAGGGACTTGGACATTTTTCTGCCCTTATCATCCAACACATAACCGTGGGTTAGGACGGTTTTATAAGGAGCTGTGCCGCGACTGCCGCAGGCTTCTAAGAGGGAGGTGTGAAACCAGCCACGATGCTGGTCAGATCCTTCTAGGTATAAATCAGCTGGCCATGTTAAGCCTTCGCTTTTGCGAGCCTCGAGTACGAATGCATGACTGCAACCGGAATCGAACCAAACATCGAGAATGTCTTTAATCGGCGTATATTCGTCGGCGTTGTATTCTGGTCCTAAAAACCGGCTATGATCGCCTTCAAACCAAGAGTCCGCGCCTTCTTGTTCAAAGATATCCGCGATGCGTTTTTGGACTTGGGCATCACGCAAGGGTTCACCTGTTGCCTTATGGATGAAGATGGCCAAGGGTACACCCCAGACTCTTTGACGGGATAGGCACCAATCCGGACGGCTTTCAATCATGGATTCAATGCGCCTCTGTCCTTTTTCGGGAATCCACGTTACTTGGGAAATGGACGTCAGGGCTTTATCTCGAATACCTGTTTTTTCCATGGACAAAAACCATTGAGGCGTGGTGCGGAAAATCAACGGAGCCTTGGATCGCCAAGAATGGGGATAGCTGTGTAAGATTTCATTTTTGCCGAGCAGGGCTTGTGCTTCCTGCAGTTTTTCACAAACAGGTTCTCCGGCTTTGTATACATGTAATCCGCCGAATAGGGGGAGGCTGTCCTCATAGAAACCGTCACCTTGAACGAATCGGGTTACCTCAAGGCCATGTTTTTGCCCCAGGTAAAAGTCTTCGAGACCATGGGCAGGGGCTGTGTGAACGAGCCCGGTTCCGGCCTCTGTTGTAACGTGATCGCCTGCCAGCATGGGCACCTCAAAATCATACCCTTGCCCAGCAAATGGATGTTGGCAGATTGTGCCCGATAGCTTAGAGCCTTTAAAATCCAGGAGTTTTGTGAAGGACGTAATCCCTAGAGTTTGACAAGAAGCATCCAGCAATTCTGTCGCAAAAATTAACTTATCAGCTTTTTCGACAAGAGAAGTTTCGGTAACCTCATCAATTTGGATCAAGACATAGTCGATGTCCTGTCCATAAGCAATTCCCCTGTTGGCCGGGATTGTCCATGGTGTGGTTGTCCAAATGACCGCACCGGCATCTTTAAACATAGGCTCCGTAGTTGTTGCGATGGGAAAGCGTACGAAAATCGATAAGGACTTGTGATCCTGATGTTCGATTTCCGCTTCAGCTAAAGCTGTTTGTTCAACGACCGACCACATCACGGGACGTTCACCTCGGTAGAGCGATCCATCAAGCAAAAACTTGCTCATTTCACGAACAATGTTGGCTTCCGTACTTTTTTCAATGGTAAGGTACGGGTGTTCCCAATCGGCCCATACACCTAAGCGTTTAAACTGTTCCCTTTGGACATCAATCCATTTTCTAGCGTAGGCGCGGCATTCCTTACGGAACTCAACTACGGAAATATCGTGACGGCTTTTCTTTTGTTTGCGGTATTCTTCTTCAATTTTCCATTCAATGGGCAATCCATGACAGTCCCAGCCGGGGATGAAAATAATCTGCCTGCCCATCATGTGATAAGAACGGTTCACAATATCTTTTAAGATTTTATTCATGGCTGTGCCAATATGAATCGGCCCGTTGGCATAGGGTGGGCCATCATGCAAAATAAATTTTCTGGCCCCTTCACGGATGCTTGTCATTTTAGAAAATAAGTCTTTTTGGTTCCATGACTTCAAAATTTCCGGTTCTTTTTGCGGTAAGTTGGCACGCATAGAAAAATTCGTTTTAGGAAGAAAAACCGTTTCTTTATAATCCGTTGTCATTTTGAAAATCCTTATTGACCTAATACATTGCCATGTAAATCCATTCAGCAAGCCAGATGATGCATCATCTGACGGACTTTTTAAAGTTTTTTCTTGTATGGATGAGGCTTTATGTTATATTCAGCCGTCGTGTTTTAATTTTTAGGTTCCTTTAAACAAGCGAGTTTTATGAAGAATGGCAATTGAAAAAATACCGATGACAGCCGCGGGATACCAGAGGCTGCAGAACGAGTTACAGCATTTAAAGTTGGTGGAAAGACCAGCGATTATTCAAGCCATATCGGAGGCTCGCCTGCATGGTGACCTTTCAGAGAACGCTGAATATCACACTGCGCGTGAGCGCCAGGGTTTTATTGAGGGCCGTATTGCTGAGCTAGAAAACAAACTGCCCCGCGTGGAAGTCATAGACATTACGAAGATGAAGGGTGGGCGTATCGTTTTCGGCGCAACGGTTACATTGGTGGATGTGGATAATGATAAAGAATCCGTTTATCAGATCGTTGGTGAAGACGAATCCAATATTGATCAGGGTCTCCTATCTATTTCTGCTCCACTGGCGAGAGGTTTAATCGGCAAAAGCATCGGTGACGAAGTCGAAGTCGTGACCCCCAATGGCTCCAAGGCTTATGAGATCTTGAAGGTGGAATTTATTTAAAATATGTCCAGGCCAAGGTGTTGGGTAATATACGACAAGGGAAAAGTAGGGACGGGCAATCAGTGTATTGGTCTGGCCCAAAGTTTAGGCTTAGACTACGTTGTATATGAGATTCAGGCTAAATTCCCCTGGAAATATATTCCATCGTCTTGCTGGATTCATCCGCTTTCTTGCGTCACTTGCAGTGATGAGGCATTTTTAAAACTGCCTTGGCCGGATGTCGTTATCGGCGCCGGTCGTGCGAGTGCAGCGCCAGTTGCGGCGATGGGTCAGTTGTCTGCCGGTAAAACCAAAACAATTCAAATATTAAATCCCCGATTGCCTTGTCATCTTTATGATGCGGTGATTGCGCCGGAGCATGATCAATATACAGGGCCGAATGTTTTCCAAACAAAAGGTGCCTTGCATCGCTTGAATCATCAACTTCTTGCGGAAGAATCAGAAAAATTCAAAGACCACGTGGCATCCGTTTCCAAGCCATTTATCGTGGTTTTAATGGGTGGAGGGGGGCGTCGGTTTCGTCTGGATCCAGACGTGATTTATGACTTGCGCGACAAGTTAAAGGATCTGATGGATAAAAGCGGTGGGCATATAGCGATTGTGCCGTCTCGTCGTACGGGTGAGAAAAATAAAATTGCTTTAAACGAAGCGTTTAAAGGAATGGATGTGGAGATTTGGGATGGTTCTCATGCGAATCCATATTTAGGTTATTTAGGCTTGGCAGATTATATTGTGGTGACTTCTGATTCCGTATCTATGGTTTCTGAAGCTTGCTATACAGGCAAGCCCGTCTATATTTATCATTTGCCTGGAGGTTCATCCTTATTTGATAGATTTCATAATCTTATGGAAAAAGAAGGCTATACTCGCCGCTTAAGCCATGATTTGCAAGTATATAATTATCCTGCCTTAGACGAAATGTCGCGGGTGACGGAGTGGATACAAATAAAAATGGTTATTTGAAGGCTACTGTAAATTTTAAAAATCATGTTATAATGACCAAAACAAAAAGAGGTCATAAGTCATGGGAATTTTCTTTTTTATTCTGCTCGTCGTTTTATTTTGTGGGCTCGCCTATAAACGAGCTTCTTCGATGGTCATTTCTGCGAGTATCGTGGCTTATGTGATTTTGCTTACGGTTTTCTGTAACTTAAGTTTCTTTGCAACTTTGTTCGTGATGGTTTTTGCGGCTGCGATTTTGCTGCCTTTAAATCTGCTCGATTTGCGTATGCGATATATCATAGATCCATTATTTGCTTATGCCAGTCGGATGCTGCCCACGTTGTCTCAAACGGAAGAGGAAGCCTTGCAAACAGGAACCGTGAATTGGGATGGGGAATTGTTTAGCGGCAATCCCAATTGGTCTGAGTTCTTAGCCTTATCCCCGCCACAGCTATCTGCAGAAGAGCAAGAATTTCTCGACACAAAAGTTGAAGAGCTCGCTCAAATGACCAATCCATGGGAAATAAATCATGAAACGCTTGAGCTGCCGGAAAATGTTTTAGCCTATATCAAGGACAATGGTTTCTTAGGTATTGGTATCCCCAAAAAATATGGTGGATTAGAGTTCAGTGACTATGCCCATTCCCAAATTATTTTAAAATTGAGTAGTCGTCAAAGTGATATGGCGTTAACGGTTGCCGTGCCAAATTCGTTGGGGCCTGCAGAATTGTTGCATAAATATGGAACAGAAGCGCAAAAAGATTATTATTTGCCAAGATTGGCAAAGGGGTTGGAAATGCCTTGTTTTGCTTTAACAGCGCCTTTGGCGGGATCCGATGCCAGTGGAATGGTGGACCGTGGTGTTGTGGAAAAAGGTATGTTTGAGGGTAAGGAAATTATAGGTATCCGCCTTAATTTTGAAAAACGCTATATCACGTTGGCGCCGATTGCGACACTTGTGGGGTTAGCCTTTAAGCTTTATGACCCAGATCATCTGATGGGAGATGTAGATGAGTATGGGATTACCTGTGCTCTGCTGCCAAAAAATACGAAAGGCTTGACGATAGGTCGTCGCCATTTGCCCATGAATCAAGCCTTTGCGAATGGTCCTATATCGGGTAAGAACGTATTTATACCCATGGACTGGATAATTGGTGGGCCGGATATGGCCGGAAAGGGATGGCGGATGCTTATGGAATGCTTGGCTGTGGGCCGGGCAATTTCTATCCCCACAATCGCGGTGGCTGGCAGTAAAACAATGACTTACGGTACATCCCTGTACGCTAAAATCCGCAGGGCTTTTCGCGTAACGATTGGTAGCTTTGAGGGTGTGCAGGAAAAACTGGCAGAAAATGCTGGATTTACGTACATAACGGATGCTGTTCGTTTATTCACGATGGCGGCTATTGATCGTGGAGAAAAACCAGCAGTACCTTCAGCGATCTCGAAATATCATGCGACGGAGATGAGTCGCCGCGTGGGGATCAATGCCATGGATGTGCATGGGGGTAAGGCGATCATGATGGGGCCGACAAATTATGTGAGTCGCACTTACGAGTCCGCTCCCGTGGGCGTTACCGTGGAGGGTGCAAATATTCTGACTCGGAACATGATTATTTTTGGCCAAGGCGGAATTCGTTGTCATCCTTATTTACTAAACGAGATTATGGCGATTCGCGCAAAAGATATCTCTGCATTTGAGCCCCTTATTATGGGGCACATAGGCTATAGCATAAGCAATGCTGTAAGGTCTTTTATTTTAGGCTTAACGGATGGGTACTTCGTTTGTACACCTGTGGGTGCTGAAGCGACAAAACGCTATTATCAGAAAGCGACACGTATAAGTGCAGCCTTTGCTTTTGTAGCGGATTTAACCATGATCTTTATGGGGGGCCGATTAAAGTTTAAAGAATCTATCTCTGCCCGTTTGGGAGATGTGTTGAGTTTGCTTTATATGCAGTCGGCCGTGCTGAAAAGGCATCATGATGAGGGTTATCCTTCACAAATGCTACCGATTGTCGAGTGGAGCAGTGAGTATTTATTCTTTGAGGCACAAAAAGCTCTAGATGGGGTTATAAGAAATTTCCCCAATCCGTGGATCGGGTTTTTGATGCGTGTGCTCGTCTTCCCATTAGGTCGTTGTTACCGCGAGCCGAATGATGAGTTACGTCACAGGGTTGCAAATCTTACCTTAAACTCTGATGATGTTCGTCAGCGTTTAGTCGCGGGAGTCTATTTGTCACCCGGTGGTGATAATCCGTTTTATAAATTAAATAACACGGTACAACAATTAGACGCGACTGCCGAAATAGAAATGCGTATTCTACGCGCACAAAAAGATAAAGTCATTTTTGGTTATGACTTTCCAGATGCAATAAAAGCAGCGAAAGCGGCGGGTATTATTACAGCAGCAGAAGAAAAACTGATGATGTCAGCTTATAAATCTATGATGGACATTATTAATGTAGATGATTTTGGGGCGAAAGAATTGTCGCGAAAATAAAATATACACAAAAATCAACCGAAACGGGGCAGTTATGCTGCCCCGTTTATTTATGGCCTAAATTAGCTCTAGAAATTTACAGCTATGAATGTTATTTATCATTTAATTAAATAAGAGGATAAATAATGTTAAAAAGCAATTCATTCATTATCAGCGGGGCTTTTGCGGTGATTTTATCGCAAGGTAGCTTTGCGAATGCACCAAAAAGTGAATCTAGTGCAAAGGCTGAAAATTCTGATAGGTTGACAAAATTAGAGCAGCGCGCTGTCTATTCCGATAAATCTAGTATCAAAATCGAAGGTTCCGTGAACCGTGCTATACAGTGGGCCGATAACGGTGTTCGATCGAACCTGAGCCATATTTCCCCTGCGCACATGACATCAAACTTGCAGATAACGGGTACGCATAAGCTAGGCGATGATCTGAAGATTAAACCTGTTTTTGCAATCGAGTTTGGTTCAAATTTGGCTTCCGGTCGTACGAGCGATACGACGGTTGTGGACGTAGGGGTTTCACAATCTAACGCCTTTGCAAGTAATAGCTTGTCTATCCGTAACGCGGAAATTATTGCGGAAAGCGAAACTTATGGTTCTCTGTTCATGGGAAGAGGGTATATGGGATCAACGGGTGTGATTTATTACACAGACCTGTCCGGTACATCCGTGTGCTTGCATCCATACACAACTATAGGCGGCATTAGTTTCCGCAATAAGGCGACAGGTCGTCCCTATAACGAAAATATTTTTTCACCAGGCTCTACACTAAAGCCAGGTGGATTGGTGTTTGAAGATGGTGATGGAGTATCTTTGGCGTCTAAATCGGATCGTATTCGTTATGATACGCCTAAGTTTTATGGCTTTAATGCATCTTTCTCCCATGCCTTTCAAAACAAGGGGAATCTGTATGATGCTTCTTTGAAATTCGCGGCGATTTTGGCGAAAATAGTTGTGGTGGCGCAAACGTCTTGGTCTAAAAACAAATCGGAAGATATTGTGAATGGACTCAACTATTCACAAAACTTAGGTCAGACGAATGTTCTTGCGATGAAGGGTCCGCGCTTTAAAACCGTAAATGGTGCCTTAGGCTTGCTTTTCCCTGTGAGTTTTTCGGGTAAGGAGTGGACAGGTATCAATACGCATATATCTGGAGCCCGCCGCAATTGGAAGATGAGGAATCAGGTTACGGGTACGGCGATCCAAGGGAAGTTAGGCTTTACCGATGAATTTACTGCTTTGGGTCATACATCTTTCGTTGTGAGCACCGGCCGTTGGAAAGCCATGGATATTGATTTTTGGACGAATGTTCCTACCTTTATTCCTGGCAGTGCCGGTACGGGTGGACCGATTCACATGGTTGGCTATAACTGGGGAACCGGTGTGGTTCAGAATTTTGACGCGGTTGGTACCCAAGCCTACCTTCGTTATGACAACTTTAAGTTAAAGCGTAAAGGAACGACGGACCGTTTCCACGCTGTGAATATTGTCTATGCAGGTTTAAAAGTAAATCTCTAGAATGATTTGCAAGCCACACTCTGACGTGCTCTATAAGAGGTACGTGGGGTGTGGTTTTTTTTGCCAAAATAAATAAAATTTAAGAATGCAATCATATCTTGTCAGTTGAGCTGGAAACGGTTATTTTATCCCTTGTATTGAATAACGAGGATTTTTATCATGAACGAGATTACCGAAACCACGGTTCAAAGTGCATCTAGTGTAGATTTTTCTATATGGGGTCTATTTATCAACGCAGACTTTGTTGTGCAGTTTGTGATTTTGATGCTTTTAGCGGCATCCGTATGGTGCTGGTCGATCATTTTTAACAAATATTATCTATTTAAAAAAGTGACGGCTGAGGCGGATCAATTTGAAAATAGTTTCTGGACGAGCAAGTCTTTAGACGATCTCTATGATCGTTCTGCTGCCCATTTAAAGGATCCAATGGCGGCTGTATTTGGTTCTGCTATGCGCGAATGGCGAAGCTCTCAGCCCGGACAAAGTGCCGCGGTGGCTGGCTTGCCGCAACGTGTGGAGCGGATTATGCAGGTTACGGTTAACCGTGAATTGGATGATTTGGAAAAACACTTAGGGTTCTTAGCAACCGTTGGATCCACGGCGCCTTTCGTCGGACTGTTTGGAACCGTTTGGGGAATTATGAACAGTTTTACCAGCATTGCGATGATGAAAAGTACGAACTTGGCTGTCGTGGCACCGGGTATCGCGGAGGCTTTGTTTGCTACGGCTTTAGGTCTAGTGGCAGCGATTCCTGCGGTTATTGCGTACAATAAATTGTCTAACGATTTAAATCGTTATGCGGGTCGCTTGGAAGGGTTTGTTCAAGAGTTTTCCGCTATTATCGCTCGTAAAATAGACGTGCGGGGTTAAGTTATGGGTGCTCAAATAAAGCAACCCGGTAGGCGAGGGGGCTCTCGGCGCGGTAGCGTGATGAGTGATATCAATATTACCCCTTTTGTGGATGTGATGTTGGTGCTGCTGATTGTATTCATGGTTACAGCGCCCATGATGACGGTTGGTATTTCTGTCGATTTGCCGGAGACTGAGGCTTCGAGTATTAATGAAAAAACCGAGCCTTTAACGATTTCTGTGAATAAAGAAGGGCGAATTTTCCTGCAGGAAACTGAGGTGGATTTGGCTAGTCTTGTTCCGCGACTACAAGCTATTACGGGTGAAAATCAGGAAGCGAGAATTTTTATACGCGGAGATCAAACCATAAATTATGGTGCCGTGGTAACGGTAATGGGTTCCATAAATGCGGCCGGCTATAAGAAAGTAGCTCTTCTCGCGGAGCTGCCAAAAACAGATAAACCTAAAGAGAAGAAATGAGATCTGCGATGGATCGAGGGTTAAAATTTTCTTTAAGTTTGCATGGTGTTATCGTTGTTCTCGTGCTTGTGGGTATGCCCCGTATATTTTGGCACGAACCTGAATTATTGAAGCCAATTCCTATTGAATTAATGTCGGATGCAGAAATGGCTGAGATTTCTGCAGCGCCTTTGAAACAAATTCCGAAAGATAAACCGGAAGAAGTTAAGGAAGAGCCTAAACCAAAACCAAAGCCAAAGCCAAAAGAGCAAGAGGTTGAGCCGGCAAAGCCTCAAGAGGAGGTTAAGCCTGAGCCTGTCGTGGAGCAGCCTAAGCCTGAACCCAAACCAGAGCCCAAGCCGGAAGTAAAGCCCGAGCCTAAACCAGACGCGGTAAAGTTACCGGATAAAAAGCCTGAGCCTATTGTGGAAAAACCGCCGAAGCCTCCGGTTAAACCGAAGGATGTGCCGAAGCCTGAACCTAAAAAAGAGGATAAAAAGCCGCAGCCACCGAAGAAAAATTTGTCGTCAGTCTTGAAAAACCTTAAAAAAGAGGCCGAGGACATGCCGCCAACCGACGAGCCGGAGGAGCGTGATGCCAAATCATCTTCATCACCGGTTTCTGCAAGTCAGGTTTCCGATGTGTTAACGCAGGATGAGCTTTCTGCGTTAAGGCGGCAGATTGCTGGCTGTTGGAATATGCCGGCGGGTTCGTTGGGTGGCCAAGATTTAGCCGTGGAGTTACGCATATGGACAAATCCAGATCGAACCGTCGCTAAGGCGGAGATTTTGGACACGGGTAGAATGGCGCGGGATCCATATTTCCGAACGGCTGCGGAAAGTGCTTTGCGGGCTGTACGTAATCCTAGCTGTAGTCCCTTGATGCTGCCTCGTGATAAATACGACATGTGGAAGGTTTTTACGTTTAACTTTAATCCAAAAGATATGTTGTAATATTATTTATTGTAAATATGTATATTAACTCCGTCATCCTGATCGAAGCTCAGCGTCAGCTGAGTGAGAGAAGGATCTAGGCGCACAAGTGCCACTTTAGTGGCTCTATATAGTCTATAAAGAGTCGCTTTCGCGACGCTCTTGTGCCTGGATTCTTCGCTAACTCCGCTGACGCGGAGCCGCACCCAGAAAGACGGGGGTTATGATAAATAGCATGATCAATGTTGTAGACTGACCTTGCGGGGGATGTTTTTCATATGAGGAAAATATGCCCCGTAGAATTTTTTTATTTTTTCTATTAATCTAGGATAGACACTTTTAGGAGACTCTAAATGATACGATATTTTACATTTCTGGCTGTATGGATAGGATTAGCCTTTCCGTCTTATGCGGAATTGCGTGTGGATATTACGCAAGGAACCTTTAAGCCTATACCGATTGCTATTCCTGTATTTGCGGCCAGCGGTGGAGAGGCAACTAAATATGGTCAATCTATCGCCGATGTGGTTTTAAACGATTTAGTTTCATCGGGTCTATTTCGAGCTGTAAACCGGGGAGCGTTCCTACAAGGAAATGGCCAGTATCTGACGCAACCTAATTATGCAGACTGGCGCTTAATTCAGTCGGAGGCTTTGGTTGTTGGTCAAGTGGTCGATAATGGTTCTGGCGGATTAACGGTAGAATTTCGACTTTTTGATATCCTAACGGAACGGCAAGTTGCTGGCATATCCATGACGGCTTCGGTTAATGAATGGCGCCGGATTTCCCATAAAATTGCCGATCATATTTATGAGCGACTAACAGGTGAAAAGGGTTATTTTGATACACAGATTTTGTATGTGGCCGAAAATGGGAGTGGAAAAAATAAATCCAGCCGCCTGGTGATTATGGATCAAGATGGTGCGAATCATCGATACGTAACCGATGGGAGTCGCCTAGTGATGACCCCTCGTTTTTCACCCGATATGAAACAGATCGCTTTTATGGACTATGGTCCAGATCGCAAAACGCCCAGAGTCTATGTTATGGATACGGGCACAAGGGTACAGCGCCGTCTGGGTGATTTTAAAAACATGACCTTTGCCCCGCGTTTTATGCCGGATTCAGAGACTGTGTTGATGAGTATGAGTGAGAATGGGGACTCAGCTCTCTATGCGATGAACTTGCGCTCTCATATCGTTCGTCGTCTGACAAAGGGGCCTTGGATTGATACCTCTCCTTATGCCTCTCCCGATGGTCGGCAAATTGTATTCAATTCGGACCGTGGTGGCAATCAGCAACTCTATGTCATGAATTCGGATGGCTCTAATGTGAAGCGCATTAGTTTTGGTGGGGGGCGTTACGCTTCGCCAGCCTGGTCACCGCGTGGGGATATGATCGCGTTTACAAAAATGGAAGGCGGTCAGTTCTACATAGGTGTGATGCGCACAGATGGTTCTGGTGAGCGTTTGCTCAGCCGTGGCTATTTAGTGGATGAGCCGAGCTGGTCTCCCAACGGTCGTATGCTGATTTTTATCAAGCAAGATAGCCCTGGCAGTGTCAGAACTCGTTTAATGCAGATTGACGTCACCGGCCATTATGAAAAAGAGGTGCCGACGCCAGGCAACGAAAATGTAGCTTCAGCTGTATGGTCGCCCTTGCTTCGGTGAACTAAATGTTTTAGTATGTGTTTGAAGCTTCAGGTCCTTAGATAAAACTCGGTGTTTTTGCCAAGAAAATGAAGGACTTATGATGGCTCTTCTTTGTCGACAAAAAAATAAGGAACTTAATAAAATGAAACTTAAAATTATTGGTGTAATGACAGGAACTTTGCTTCTTGCTGCTTGTTCTTCACATAACGATGGTATGAATTCTGCGGGTGCAGCTATTCCTGGATCTATTGAAGACTTTAATCGCAATGTAAGCAATAAGGCATTCTTTGCTTTTGATAAGTCCAGCTTAGACCAAACAGCACAAAACAACATGAAGTCAGTCGTTGAGTGGACAAAGAAGTACCCACAAAAAAGCCTGACAGTTGAAGGTCACACAGACTCTCACGGTACTGCAGACTACAACTTGGCATTGGGTCAACGTCGTGCGGATTCCGCAATGAGATTCCTAAAGTCCAGCCAAGTTGGTGCGCAGGAAGTTAACGCTGTGAGCTTTGGTAAGAGCAAGCTACCTGCGGGTACGGATAACTCTGAAGCCACACATGCACAAAACCGTGTCGCTCAAGTCGTTATTCAACAATAATGATTTAGTCGCTTTACAGTGATATAAGCTGTCCTGGAAAATTCTAGGGCAGCTTTTTTTTCGGCGGTTAAAAAGGGTATGACCGATGATTAATACCAAATTCTATAATTAAGTATACAGATAGAGACTGTCTTAAATCTCCTCAACCATCGTCTGTCATACCTGCGCAGGCAGGTATCCAGCGCAAGATGTGCCTCGAAGAGGCTCAATATTTCCTTGCTTCTGTGGCATTGAAATAAATGGAGAGCTGCGGTGCAGCACTTTGTTGCGTTGGATTCCCGCCTTCGCGGGAATGACAGGCGGCGAAGATAAGATTTATCCGTTATTTTATGGAATTGATATAATGTAGCGCTTTAAATATTAATTCAGTCTCCCGCTTGTCATACCTGCCTTCGCAGGGATGACAGAAACGGAGTGCAGAATTAATAATTCGGGATACAGCCGTGTCTGGTTCTGAATATTTATCTTGCATTAATCATCGGTCATGCTCGTTAAAAAGGTACGTAAAAAATGAGTTTAGCTGAGCTGCCTAGCTTAAGAGATACGTTAAAAAAATACGAACTATGGCCTGACAAAAAGTTAGGGCAAAACTTTCTTTTGGATCAAAATATTACCGATAAAATAGCTCGTTTAGCGGGGCCGTTGGAGCCGTATACCGTTATAGAAGTTGGCCCTGGCCCGGGTGGTTTGACGCGTAGTTTATTAGCCGCAGGCGCAAAAAAAGTTATAGCTATAGAATTGGATGTGCGGTGTTTAGCAGCGCTTTCCGAATTACAGCAAGCTGCAGATGGTCGTTTACAGGTTATTTCCGATGACGCCTTGAAAGTACATTTGCCTGATTTATGTGAAGGCCCTTGCAAGGTGGTTGCGAATTTACCTTATAATGTCGCCACACCTTTATTGATTCAATGGCTTCGACATATACAATCTTTTGACAGTTTAACCCTAATGTTTCAAAAAGAAGTGGCAGACCGATTAATGGCCGCGCCGCGTACATCTGAATATAGCCGTTTAAGTGTTATGACGCAAAAATGTGCTTATGTGGGGAATCTTTTTGATTTATCACCGGAAGCTTTCTTTCCGCCGCCAAAGGTTACTTCATCCGTCGTTCAGCTGAAACCAAAACCGGAAAGTTTAAGTCTTGAATATTTTAAAGCCTTTGAGCTGGTCGTCAAAGTCGCCTTTGCGCAAAGGCGAAAAATGTTGCGAAGCAATTTACGTGAATTAGGGTTTGAAGATTTAAACGAGATTTTTACCTCTCTGGCGATACAGCCAACGGCTCGGGCGGAGGAATTGAGTGTTTCGGATTACTCTGCTTTGACAGAAGCTTTTATGGCAAAGCGTGCATAATTTTATTTCTTTTTGCATTTTCACTGGAAAAAAACTTTTCAGGTATTATGATGACATCAAATTCAATTCATTGAGTATGAGGATACTATGGCAGGCCATTCACAATTTAAAAATATTATGCATAGAAAGGGCGCTCAAGATAAAAAGCGCGCAAAAGTCTTTACGAAAATCATACGCGAGTTAACCGCTGCAGCCAAAACAGGCGCTGATGCGGATGCAAACCCTCGTTTGCGGGCGGCCATCATGACGGCGCGTGCTGCCAATATGCCCAAAGATACAATGGAGAGGGCCATTAGTCGAGGTGCGGGTGGTGAAGATGATAACGTATACGAAGAAATCCGTTATGAAGGATACGGTCCAGGTGGTGTGGCGGTAATTGTCGAAGCCTTAACGGATAATCGTAATCGGACAGCGTCGGATGTGCGTTCGAGCTTTACCAAGCATGGCGGTAACTTAGGCGAAACCAATAGCGTTTCATTTATGTTTGACCGGTTAGGCTGGATAGAATATCCGGCGTCTGTTGCCAGCGGCGAAGAAATGTTTGAAGGCGCTCTAGAGGCCGGTGCGATGGATGTGGAATCCGATGATGAAGTCCACGAAATTTTTACCGATCCGAATGATTTGAGCGAAGTACGGGAAGCTTTGGTGGCTAAATATGGTGATCCCCAAACCGCAAAGCTCGCTTGGAAGGCCAAAACGTTAGCGCCATTAGATAAAGAACAGGCTATCACTATGCTGAAGTTGATCGATGTGCTCGAAGACTTTGACGATGTGCAGGTTGTTTTCACAAACATGGATGTTTCCGATGACATCATGCAAGAAATAGACGTATAATTGTTTTATGAAAACATGTCGCATCATTGGATTAGATCCCGGTTTACGCACAACAGGTTGGGGCGTTATTGAATCTGAGGATAATAGATTGCGGCATGTGGCGCATGGCCTGATTCAGGCCGATGTAACCTTGGATTTGCCTCTACGGTTATGTTTTATTTTTGAAGGTATAAAAAAGATTCTCGCGATGTATCAACCCGATGAGGCCGCGGTGGAGGAGACCTTCATGAATGTCAATCCGGCGTCTGCCTTGAAATTAGGGCAGGCACGAGGTGTGGCTTTGTTAGCGCCGGCTGTTGAGGGGTTAGTTGTGGCCGAATATACGGCGAACCAAGTTAAAAAGTCTGTTGTTGGTGCAGGGCATGCAGATAAAAATCAAGTGATCGCCATGGTCGGCTTACTATTGCCCGGATCTGGTCCTATGAAATCGGACTCGGCCGATGCTTTGGCGATAGCGATTTGTCATGCACACTTCAGGACAACACATAAAAAATGGGAGGTTGCATGATTGCACGATTGAAGGGGGTGGTCGACACGATCCTAGATAATGCGGTTATTTTAGACGTGCAAGGCGTTGGTTATTTGCTTTCTTGCTCCCGCCGCACCTTGGCAGATTTTCCTGCCGTGGGCGAATTTGTTTCTATGTATACGGAAATGGTTGTGCGTCAAGATATGATTCAGCTTTATGGATTTTCTACACAAAGTGAAAAAGATTGGTTTTTATTGCTAACAACCGTGCAAGGCGTGGGAATGAAAGTGGCTTTATCCATTTTATCTGCCTTAAAGCCTGAAGAATTGCAGCAGGCTTTAGCCAGCCAGGACAAGGCCTCGTTTACTCAAGCCGATGGTGTCGGGCCTAAACTCGCGGCGCGTATTGTCAATGAATTAAAAGACAAGGTTCCAGCTGGATTTGCTGTCCATAATGTCTATCCTTTACCGACACGTGCCTTACCTATTCAGCAAGAGGCTCTATCGGCTTTGGTAAATTTAGGGTATCGACGACAGGAGGCTCTTGAAGCTTTAAACCAAGCCTGTCAAAATCAAGATGTGTTGCCCACATTAGAAGAGCTTATAAAAATAGGATTGAGTCAACTTGCCAGAAAGTAATTACGACGAAAGATTGGTGACGCCTGAATTGCTGTGCGAGGATGAATCAGAGAAATCTCTTCGTCCTCTTACCTTGAGCGAATTCATTGGCCAAGAACAAGCCAGGGCGAATCTTAACGTGTTTATCACGGCCGCACGCCAGCGCCAGGAGGCCTTAGATCATGTGTTATTGCATGGCCCTCCCGGTCTTGGAAAAACGACTATGGCACAAATTATCGCGCGGGAAATGGGCGTCGGGTTTCGAGCCACGTCTGGTCCTGTGCTAGCTAAGGCAGGGGATTTGGCAGCCATTCTAACGAATTTACAACCACGCGATGTGTTGTTTATAGATGAAATACATCGACTGAGTCCCGTTGTGGAGGAAATTCTCTATCCCGCTATGGAGGATTTTCGCCTTGATCTTATAATTGGTGAGGGCCCTTCTGCACGTTCTGTACAGATTGAATTGCCACCCTTTACCTTAGTTGCCGCGACAACTCGGGCTGGACTTATTTCCTCGCCCTTAAGGGATCGTTTTGGTATTCCTGTGCGCTTGAATTTCTATACACAAGAAGAGTTAAGGTTAATTATTACAAGAGCTGCAGGTTTGTATGCGCTAGATCTAGAACTGTCTGGTGCAAATGAGATCGCCAAAAGATGCCGTGGTACCCCTAGAATTGCTGGGCGATTATTGCGACGTATCCGTGATTTTTCACATTTCGAGGGTAATCATGTTATCGGCAAAAACGAGGCGGATGCTTCTTTGCTCAGGCTAGAGGTGGATCAAATGGGTTTGGATCCGATGGATAGGCGGTACCTCAATCGGATTGCCCATGACTATGGAGGTGGGCCTGTCGGCGTTGAAACACTAGCGGCGGCTTTAGCCGAACAAAAGGATGTTATTGAAGAAGTCGTTGAGCCATACCTCATACAACTTGGGTTGTTACAAAGAACGCCACGTGGCCGTATGTTGACGTCTTCAGGGTATCAGTACTTAGGCTTAAGCCCTTTATCAGAAGGAATACAGAATGTCGCGAAAGCATGAGATAGACGTAAGGATATACTATCAGGACACAGATGCCTACGGCATTGTCTATCACGCAAACTATCTCAAATTTGCCGAGCGCGGGCGGTATGAGTATTTAAGGTCCATAACCGATTCCTATGCCCGGTTCTTGGATGATTTAAATATTATGATTGTGGCGCGGCATATTGAAGTAGATTTTTTCGCACCGGCAAGGCTGGAAGATTTATTGCACCTGGAAACATGGGTTGCTGAGATGAAGAACTCCAGTTTTATCATGCAAACGAATGCTTACGTTAATGGGAAGTTAATCAACACAGTTCGATGTGTTCTGGTAACCGTCAATAAGAATGAAAAACCTGTGCGCGTGCCAGAAGAGCTGAAGAAGTTTATGGGTGCGTAAAAATGTTGAGGGTGTTTTTATTTTGCAATTTGTTTCTGGGGTTTAAATCTTTTTGTTGGGCTGAAAGTGGGTACTTATCTCCGTCTCAAGTTCTTGTCGCAAACCGCGATATACGTAAAGAAGCCGAATCCATTACATCGATAGAGCAAGTAAAAAAAACGTTACGCCAGCTGATTAGGGATAGGGCTGCTTGCGGTGTGGGGTCTTGTCATGATTCGACGAGCATAAGCATTTGTGATTATATTGCGCTGGTGGATATACGTCTAGATGGTGCTTTGGGTTTTGGTATGATGTCTTCTACGGATAAATTCCCAGATTTTACGATTTCTAAAGAGGATGTCACTTTGTTGAAGCGCATGGGTAATTCATGCAAAATGACGAGTTATCAGTATTGGAATTCCCCATGGCTTACCCATGTTCACTATAATCCTTCAGACGAGGACAGTGAGTGGATAAATAAAGCGTTAGGGCTAGAAAAATAGCTTTGTTGATTTATTCAGACGCCCCTTCTGCGCAAGTCTCATAACAATTATCGGCATCTTGTTCGCAGGCGTTGATTTCTTCATCGGACAATAACTCTCCGTTATAGTAGGGCGTGCCTGGGGATCTGAGGCATATATCTTTATTTTCCCTACAGGCATCGCGGCAGGATTCTTGTGCTTGTAAAGTTGTTGTTATGCTGGCAAAAAAAATGAGGGGTAAAAGGTATGTGTTTAAATTCATTTGTGGCTCTTGGGTGGTTTCAGGTCAAGTATGTCCCATAGTGTAGCATGGGTTTAATAGAATGTTCGAGAGAATAATGAGAGAAAAAAAGGTGGTGCCCGCAGCCAGACTCGAACTGGCACGACCTTGCGATCGACAGATTTTAAGTCTGTTGTGTCTACCGATTCCACCATGCGGGCAAAGTAAGGGGATATTAACAGATTTTGCTGAATTTTCAAGGGGTCTTGTCGTTATAAATTATTATAGTGTTGATAAAATAATTTCTATGCGCTTAAAAAAAAACAATTAAGTATTTGCTTATTATGCAAACTATGTATCAGTATTAAAATATAAATAATTATTTTAAAAAATACATTTGTCTTTGCCGCTGTTCATTAAATTGACTAAATGGTATACTTAATTTACACGGTTCAACCTATTTTTCCTGAGGAATAGATATGATGACTTGCAAATCCATATTTTTGTTAGCATTTTTTTTGACTTCATCATATGGTTGGGCCAGTTTTTATGAGGATGTCCTCTATTATGATGATAAAAAAAGTGCAAAGGGGATGCATCTGCGCATATCTGGCGTTGACAGCGAAAATCGAGAATGGAAAACCCGCGAAATTGTTGAGGATGATTTTCACTTTTTGCGCAGCTTGTATAGCGATCAAGACATAATGAAACTTGTGGGTGATGGCAGCACCCGCAATGATGAATATATTTATCAGTGTATGCAAAAGTGGACAAAAAACTATGAGGATGGATTACCCCTTGCCGCATGGGTTCTTGAATATACGGATACGAATACGCCTATTGGTATATTTATCGCCGACACAGTTCATGAGGCAGGCGTGCTGGAGGTTGGCCGTATTATCCATACGGATCATCAAAAAAAAGGTGTTGGCACGAGTCTCATGCATGCCGTGGTTAAGATTTGGGCTCCGCTTATACGGTCTTTGGGGATTAAGTCTAAAGATACAGAGCAGGAAAAATTTTTCCGTTGTTTTAAGGGGGTGGAATTAAAGAAATTGTATATAACCTGCAGCCCCACAAATATACGCTCGTGGATGTCTCAAATTTCGGCGGGGTTTGTGCCTTTGAAAGCGGAGAATCAATTGACTCTTCGCGAGTCCATTCCTGATTCTTTTCCATTGGCACGGTGGGAGGAGGC
>JAGOMX010000066.1 GCA_017993335.1 Alphaproteobacteria bacterium
CTTCTAGCGCTACCTGGGCCTTGAATGATGCGCTGTGTTTCCTTCTCTGCATTTCTTCCTCCTTAACTATATATGGGGGAAAAAATCTCACTTAGCTAGTGGTCCAGTTTTCGGGGGTCATCATAAACCTGTCTTACACTGACGATACCATCAAGTATTTGTATAGCCAGCGACCCTGTTGAAAGTTACGAAGCGCTTTCCATACATCCATCTATTGTGGCAACGAAGTAAATAGGGATGATCGGATTCCCCAGAAGTGAAGTGATGTGATTTCGGAAAATCACAGAATGTAAGTATGTTATTAAGATTGGAATTATTATGAATAGTTTACGAATAATATTACTTGGTTTGGCCTTGAGTTATCAAGCCATTGCCAGTCAGCCTATTAGCGAAGAAACGCCTTTGCGATCCATTTCTACGCAACAAGCTAGCTTGCCCATCGTTGAAGAGAATAGCAGGCTAGCGCTATTACCCGCATGGACGGATCATATAAACGCTGTGCTTGATAAGCCAAACAAGGTTAACAAATTAGCTTTGAGCCTTGCGAGCACGAGCCCTTTGGTCTTTCCAGTGTTCGCAGAACTTTCTAAGACTTGCGGCGGAATGAGTGACATATACCCGGCTCTTGCAAACGCTCCCGTTGAGTTTTTATGCGGCGTCGGTGGCGGTGTGTCTGTTGCTTCGATCTTTTTCGTGACGATTTATTATCTTCCCAGCACATATGCGCCTGCTGATACGCCTTCGGAATTTTACAACACTCGGGTTAAAGACAAGCTATGGATTGCAGCTAAGAATGGGGCATATTTCCTCACGGGGGCTGTTGCCAATATCCCGATGTTTTACCTGAACCAAACGCAGCTAGCATGGACGACAAACTATATAGGGATGCCGGCCTTAATCACCTGGAGCTCTATTGTGTCAGTTAGCGGCAGCATATCCTATATCTGGCCCACGGACGATTTTGTCAAGTGGTGGATGATCACCCCCCTTCAGCGGATCATCACGGGAAGAAAATTGAACAAAGACCAGCATCTCTTGGATGAACGCGTTAAGCGTAAATACCTTGCGTCTAGCGCAAGAATTAAACTGTTTGACCAGCTCAACGGCTTTATGCAACTGGTTCAGAACATGACCGACGATGACGTTATAAGCACTTATGAAAGCATAACAAAGTCATCATCCCATTGGGAAAATTTAATTAGCCTTGCCAAGCAAAATCTATCAGAGGCGCATGCTCCTTCTAAGGCTTACATCTATACGAAACGCGCCATATGTGTGGCAGCTGCCGGCATTGGTGTGTTTTCAGGTTACGCCAACTGGCCTGTGGCTGTGGAAAGTATTGATAGTTTTGTGGAATGCTATGGGGGTAAAACAAATCTCGGCACAGCTGTTTTGGGAAATCTGGTCGGTGCTGCAGGCTTTGTGACATCCGGAACATTAGGTGCCGTAGCATCTTATAGCACGTTTGATCAAATTGTTGAAGCTGTGGTGGGCTTGCCAACAGCTTTGGTAGGGCTGCCGGCAAATCTGAAAACGTACTTTTCTCGTCAAGGTACAATAAAAGACAAAATGGAACCCATTGCAGGCCTCGCCATGTATGGAACGGTCCTGTATCTATCCACCACATCAGCTTTACCGCAAGTAATGATCACCATTATGAGCGTTGATCCGGGGGCGTGGAGTACATTCGTTCAAGTTTGCGCTGGCGTCGGTAATTTCACCACCTCTTGGTTTTCCTTGGCCAGTTTAACAAATGTCTTGAAGAACAAATTGTTTACTAGCCATGCTAAAGAGGCCAGGCACGCGCTGCTTCAAATGACTGAAAAATTCAAACACCATGTAGAATATTTGCGTGATGAGGTTCTGCTGGAACTATCCAGTCGAATGTATACTGGGACTGCTGATGCCCAGGTAAATTAGGATAAATTAAAAACGGAAAGGAATACAACATGAAGTTTAATAAATCAATTATGTTGGGACTTTGCGCGTCAGTGCTGCTTTCATTCGAAGCGACTCATGCATCAGAATTGACCGAGGCACATAGAAAACAACCTGTTAAACAAGTTCTGCTGCCAAAAATCAATCTGGAAGATTTTGATTTGGCTGTTATGAAAGATGTACTGATGAATTGTGGGACGTTCGAGTTGGTCGGACCTTCTGCTGATTCTTTACGTGAATTAAGGCAACGGGCAATGGCCAAGCAAAAGATTGTGCTAAATCTTCCTATTGAAATATTAGAGCAGGTTACACATAAAAAGGGGTCTCTCGAAACCATTTTTAATGGGTTTCAAAATTTAGAAGCTGAATCCATAGCTTCTTATGACAAAGCCATCGCAGAAGGCCGCGAGCCTCTCGATAGGCTAACCCAAATTGCCCTGCACAGAAAACCACACCAGGAAAAATTTTCGCCAGGCGGCATCGATATTTCAGAATATGATGACTATTATTATGCAAGCCTTGCGGTATTGAAGCGTCTATATTTTACCATTGCAGAGCATTTTATTCCTAAAGAGAATTGGTCTGACTTGGAAAATGACAAGCAATCGGCTTTAAGCTCGCGCAAATATTATGAGAAAGCTGGAGATGGAGTTTTAAAGGGGTGGACAGGCATTCGTGCCCACAGCGATCACGGCCTGTTAACCATGGTTGTATCCGACAAGCCTGGTTTGGAAGCTTTATACAATCAAGATTGGATTAGCGCCCCCAGTGGATTAGAGCATGTGATAATTAACGTTGGCGACTGGCTTTCGAAAGATACAAATATCCCTTTTAAAGCTGGTGTCCACAGGGTTCTGCCCATAAAAGGAGAGAGATATTCTCTGGCAACTTTTTTGAATCCTAAATTCACAGAAAAGCGCATGACTCCATCGGGCATGATGGCCACATTTGAGGAGTATCTGAAAGATAGAAATAAGTATCTGGCTGTTTCAACGAAGTAACGTCTTAACAGGGTCCTGCCGCAGCGTAAGGCTGGAGCAGGCCCCAAATTCTTTCTTGAAGAATTCTCACTTTCTTAAAAATCACTTGAAATCTACAAAGGTCATCACCATATGTTAGTATATATAATGATTTCAGAAAGCCGTCATGTTGAAAAACGCAAACCCGCATTGCCAACCTGTGCTCCAATTTAACCGAGACAGGGTCAGTAAAATAGACGAATTATGCTCCCCATTAAAGGAGCATTTTGGCGTTTCTGCTTTTCATTATTTACGAATTTTTGATGATGGGCGTTATAATGTTATTAGTAACAAAGACTTTATGCTGAAAATAACCGCTGTTCATGATGCCATATATAGCTCAGAACATTTTTCACAGCTGCCAGATCGCTTTTGTAAATATGATCCGAATGTGAGTGTATTCCCCGATCAAACCAATGACTGGTCTATTGAGTTATGCCGTTCGGAAGGGTTTTTTTCAGGAATAACGATTGCTCGTGAACTAAATGGCTCCATGGAGGCAGCCTGTTTTTTAAGCGAGCAAAACGGTGCGTCCATTAACGATTTTTTTCAAAAACATTATGAAGTTTTGTTAAATTTTGTCGATCACTTTCGTCACTATGGTGGGGACCTTACACGTGCGACGGGACAAGACAGTTTGGGTTTCTCGCCATACTTACAGAAAACTTATCCAAAAATAGAAAAGATCTTTAAAGCATCCACCCCCTGGGAGCGACAAATCATGGAATTTAATAATTCTCTAGATTTGATCGTAAAGAATGAACTGGCTGAAACCTGTAAGAAGTACACGCTTTCCTTGCGTGAATTAGAGTGTTTATCACACCTCACCACAGGTAAAACCGCAAAAGAAATAGCACGGGAAATGGGACTTTCTCCCCGTACGGTTGATTCTCATATAATGAATCTGCGCAACAAAACCGGTTGTTTTACGAAAAGAGAACTCACCGATTGGTTTTTGGATAAATTTAAGCCGTTTTTGGGGAAGTCGCCATTGCCTAGAATAGAATTATAAAGCTTCTCACGTTAAACGATTTAAGGGGCCTTTACTCTTTTTGATTAAATCCCGAATCTAAAAGTTTAGTCACATGCTGATCACGATCGCTTGATGAGTTTTCCCCTAAAACCACAACAATAAGCCTGCTTCCTCGACGTTGTGCTGAAGCCGCAATACAATATCCCGACTTTGCAATAAATCCAGTTTTGCTGCCATCTAATCCGGGATATTTTCCTAACAAATTATTGCCATTTTCGTATTCCACCCCCTTAAAAGTAAAGGTCTTTCTGCCAAGATATTCATAGTATTGCGGGTAGGTCTCATAAAGCGCCCTCAGTAAAATTGCCATATCCTGGGCTGTAGATTTATGTTCTGTATTAAACCAACCACTGGCATTTTTAAAGGTCGTATTTTTCATGCCAAGTTCTTTGGCTTTTTTTGTCATTGTAGTCGCAAATGCAGATTCACTACCCTCAATTCCCTCTGCAACAACGACGGCTACGTCGTTGGCGGATTTGACGGCTAGTGCCAGAATTGCATCCTCGACTGAAATCTCATCCCTTGGTTTAAAATTTAAGATGCTGCCTTGTTTATCGCTAGCATTTTTAGAAACGATAAACTTGTCATTCAGCAAAAGCTTGCCTTTCTCAATACCATCAAATAGTAAAAGCAAAGTCATCATTTTGGTTAATGATGCAGGATAACATGGAGCATCATGGTTTTCTGCTGCCAATATGTCACCTGATTTTACGTCGATCACAATCGACGCCCTTTGTGGATTATCCTCTTCTGTTCTACTGGCAGAGACTCCTGAGGCTAAGGTCAATATAAGAAAGAATGAGGCAATAATCTTTTTATGATAATTCATATTTGGACCTTTACTGTTCAATAGTTTTTTGCATGGTAATCGGCTTTAAAAATAAATCCATCCGTATTATTTACGGATGATAAACATCGGTTTGTGCTGTATGGTCACCAGAAATTTGGATAATTTTATTATGAACTCTTGATTCGTTTTTAAGCCTCAAGGAATAAGGAAGTAGATGGGAAAAATCCTTAAAAAAAGCGCACAGAGTGTACAAGATTCTCTAGCTAGTAGGGGACTTAAATGCAAAGTTGTTGTCCTTGCCGACAGCACCAGAACCGCTAATGACGCGGCATCCGCTATTGGTTGCGATGAGGGGCAGATTGTTAAATCCCTCATTTTTAAAACCAAAAGCTCTGATCAGGCTATTTTGATATTAGCTTCAGGCCCTAACAGAGTAAAAGAAAAAACAATCGAATCAAAGTTGGGTGAAAAAATCATCAAGGCTGATGCAGAATATGTCAGAGAAATCACTGGTTTTGCCATAGGTGGCATCCCGCCCGTGGGGCATAAGCAGAAAATTGAGTATATCTTTATTGATGAAGATTTACTTACCTACGACAGCGTTTGGGCGGCCGCAGGCACACCTCATGCTGTATTTAATATACCTTCCGCTGATTTGCTGGAAGTGACCAAAGGGATAGTTATCTCGATCAAATAAACCCTTGCTGACAAAATCCCATTTCTTGTCCGTATTTTTTACGGATGCAGGATTCTATCAAGCGCTATAAACTATTATTAAGTATGGTTATTTATAAATCTAATATTAGGAAAATAGAAATGTTTAAATTATTTCAAATGGCATTATTATCGCTATTGATAGCGGGTAATATATCCGCAGCAAGTACAGATCAAGGATCAAAAAAAGCAGCACCCATGCTGGTTATCAGTTGCAGTCTGAACACCACAAGTAACGGTGCGAATTTAGCCAAATATGCTTTTGAGCATTTGAAGTCACAAGGCCAGGATGTGGAATTGGTCGACTTGCGTGATTACAAACTTCCCATGGCCAATGGGCATGGTCAATCGGCATATGACGATCCTCAGGTGAAAGTCCTTCATGATAAAATATTAAAGGCGGGGGCCATCCTTATCGTTGCGCCCATCTATAACAATAACGTGGCGGCGGTTGCGAAGAATTTGGTGGAGCTAACCACCCATGCGCACAAAGATGTTTTATCTGGTAAGGCATGGAGGGGTAAGGTTGTTGGATTTATGGGCACCGCTGGTGGCCGAGGGGCGACTTGGTCCTTCTTCCCATTCATTAATGGCCTGATGGTTGATTCAAAAATCGTTTTCGTCCCTTCATTTGTTTTGGCAACCGGTGAGGATTTTAATGCATCCGGCCAAGTTACAGATGAGATCAAAAACAAAGTTGATATGCTCGACATGGAAATGATAAGGCTTTCTAGCGCGTTGGGAGCAAAATAGCTTTAAGGATTGAGAATGAAGGCATTCCATAAAATTGTTCTGACCTCAGCTGTTGTCATGCTCACTACAGCAGGTCTATATAAAATCATGAGTTACGATCGATGGGGTGCGTATTATCAGAACAAACTAAATGAGCCTGCACGAGAATTTGTTGTCAAGACCTTGCAGGTCATTCCTACCCCTCATCAAGCAGTCGCTATTGATTTGGGTGCAGGTGTTGGTCATGAGACGCTTTTGTTACTTGAAAAAGGCTACCACGTCAAAGCGGTGGACAACCAAAAGGCAGCTTTTGATTTTATGCTGAAACGGCCTGAAATTGTAAAGTATAAAGACCGCCTGACAACCATAACATCGCCTTTTGAAAGTCTCGACTTGAGCCAGCTACCAGCCGCAGACATCATTATCGCCAGCTTTTCGTTACCATTCTGCCGACCAGAAAATTTTGATTCATTCTGGATAAGCATTGTCCAAAAAATAAAGCCTGGGGGCTATTTTATTGGGAATACCTTTGACCCAGGCTTTACCGCTTTTGCTGAAAGTGACCGAATGAAGATGACCTTTCATACAAAAGCGCAAACTGCGGCGCTATTTAAAGGCTTCAAAATTTTTCGCCTCAACGAAATTCGAAAAGAGGCGACTACCCTTGGGAAATACGACCATTACTATGAGATTTTTGCACAGAAACTTTGATGGTGTTCGTTCTGAACATGCCTAGGTTAGGGGTGTATTTCCTACTGAAGAAGAGTTTGCCCATCCCATCGAGTTTCTCTGAGAACAAACAGTCCGCTGTCAGGCTTCTCGGATGTCCATACGTTCACTAGGGGTTCATATAAAGGGTCTTTTAGGTATAAGTGGTTGCGTCTTCCAACATCACCGATTTGCCTCGTAATGGTTTTTAATGTCCCTTGTAGGAGATATAATGTGTTTAAGAAATCTGTCCATCCGTAATATTTACGGATGAAATTTATCCACGACTATATGACAATTATATAAAAATAGAGGCCGTGAATGAAAAAAGCTATAAACTATCTTCTATTAACCACCGGCATTCTTATCATAGCTGAAAAATCTGTTGCATCAGATCTCTCCGAAGTTCAGGGACAAGATTCACGGCTGACAAGCTCCTCTCAGGCGAACCCTACGGAAGAACCTGACATAGATCCATTGCAATTGAAACATAAGGTAAGTCAACAAATTCTTACCGCCTTGAAAGAATCAAGAAACATTGCGACTCAAGCTTATAATGGGTGTGTTCTCCCTTGCGAGAGAGCTATCTTAAATAAACAATATCAAGGACGTCTCATAACCATCGAGCATATATGCCACGATTTTAAAATAGGAGCCGGTGAATTTGATTTATCATCTTTAGGGCTTGCATCTACAGATATCTTTAGTTTGGAAAGTGCCGGAAAGTCCCTTCGAAAACTGGACACGGCTATCAATATAATCACAGGAAAAAATGCAAATCCCTTCTCGGTATCAGATAAATTACAAGTAGAAATACCGGTCCTTGCATCGGGGGAGTCTGGGAATAGGGTGATAAAACTCATATGGTTGATCCGTGAGACTAACAAAAATGTTGAATTGATAGACGAGCTCCTTTCAAAATCCTTGACTTTATCAATCAAAGCTAGATCT
>JAGOMX010000067.1 GCA_017993335.1 Alphaproteobacteria bacterium
TGATGCTGCAAAGGCCGCAACATGAGTTTCAGGGTTTCCTGTCGATCCCATGCGCCCACACTGGCATAGCTTGTAGAATGCATAAAAAACAAAAGGAAAAACGTATAGCGTCTAATCATAAAGTAAAATTCCTATCATCAATATTGTTATAACTCCCGTCATCCTGATTGAAGCTCAGCGCTAGCTGAGTGAAAGAAGGATCCAGGTGCACAAGTGCCACTTTAGTGGCTCTATATAGCTTATAAGACGCAGGGCCTACGCATGAAAAATACACAGAACATGTCACCCAGTACCTGTCATACCTGCGCAGGCAGGTATCCAGTACAACAAGTGCCTCGAAGAGGCTCCTTTTTACATAAATAAAGAGTTGCTTCGCAACGCATAGTTTTCGCTGGATACCTGCCTGCGCAGGTATGACAGGTGTGGATGACATATCCTCTCTTAAATTTTTCATGCGTAGGCCCTGCTATAAGATGATGGTTATGATACTTAATTTACCATAAATATTAAGCTCGTCATATAAACTCAAGAATTTTCCTCAACGGTTGCATCCAGGGTTTTTATATCCTTGGCTCGTTGTCGTTGTGTGGATTGATTTGTGGGAAGCTGTTTGAGAGCCTTGTCGGCGAGTTTGTGGGCTTTTTCTACATCGCCTAGTTGTACGGCTTCTTCCGCTAGCATGAGGGAAACCATGCCTTCTTGTTTCAGGCGACCATAGGCCGTGGCGTAGAGTCTCCAGATGAATGCGGATTCTTTCTCTGTTTTTTGGGCTTGATTTAATAAGGTTATCGCTTCTGCGCTGCGATCTGGGCCTTTTGATTCCAGCATAATATGTGCCAGTTGTATGGTGATTAATCCATTCTGGGGCAGGATTTTTCTGGCTTGCTGATAAAATTCGATCGCTTTTTCTGTTTGGCCGGTTTCAAAATAGATTTGGCCTTTAAACTCTAAGAAGTAAGGATCTTGCGGGTGCTGAGCCAGTAATTCATCTATTTCCTTTAAGGCAGCCATCGTTTGATTGGATTGATGAAAAGCAATCGCACGAATATATTTGGCTGGTAATGTCTGATTGGTCATCGGATACTTTTGCAACAAACGTTGCGGTGTTTCAGAATACCCCGTAATCTTGGCATGAATCCGTGCAAATTTTTCTTCAAACCCTTGCGGAAAGACAGCATTCTGATGGGCGGAGTTCTTACAGTGCTTTTCAAGCAGGCGCATGCGGTCGATCATAAACGGATGGGTGCGCTTATAGGCGTATTGGCGTTCCGGCGATAACAAATCCTGCTTATGCAGCTTTTGCATAAACTCCATAAATCCTTGCGATGACCAGCCGAGTTTTTCCATATATTGAAATGCCGCTTGGTCGGCGGATCCTTCATGTCCGCGATGATAGGCGAGAATTGAGTTCTCTGAGACCTCCATACCCCCCATGATTCCGGCTAAAAATGGCTCAGGGGTTCCTGTCATGGCGGCCACTGCACCGCCGATGAGGATGGCACCAAGCATGGGAACAATGGAATAATTCCCCATGTTTAATAAACGTTCGTTATGCCGTCCGGCCAGGTGGCCTGTTTCATGGGCTAGAACGCCGATGAGTTGTCCTAAATTCTTGGATTGGAGGATTAATCCCGTATTAATGTACAAGGTATACTGCAGACCTGCGGCCGCATTGACCTCGTTGCTGAAAATAACCATAACTTTCAGTTGCTTGGCATCCAGGCCGGCCACTTTAAAAAGTGGACTGACAAAATCCTTTATGGCTTGCTCGATTTCCGCATCCCGAATAAGCACATTTTGCGGTAAATGCGTTGCGGCCTCTAAAGGGGAAAATCCCCCCAGAGACCATAACATAACAAGACAGCTATAGATGAAATGCTTCAAAGATTACTCCAGCAACCTCTGCCACCAGGATTTCTTTGGCTTTTCTGTGTTGCCGGATCCCTGGCCAGAAGTTCTTTGGTCATAACCTTGATGATGTGGATGGCGCTGATTGTTGCCGCCCGGACCATTCATTCTTGCGCCTGGGCCACGACGACGGCCGCCACGGCGTCCCCTGCGACGAGAGTCTTCTGAATTGTATGGACGCTCTTCTTGAGTGTCTGCGACCTGCGCGCCTTGGGGGCTTGCTGGTTCTTCTAAATCATGATCGCGAATAGGGGCTTGTTCATGCAAGAGCAATCTTTCTTTATGGGTGTCGTAAGTGTTTTGGCTTTTCTTACGTAAAGCGGCTTTTTTTGCGGCTCCCCCTAAATCACCAGAGATTAATTCATATTCTGGAGGGATGAAATGAGGGTCTCCCTCGAGGAATATGCGTGTATTATGACTGGTTTCTAAATTACTGAGGTCTGCACGCTTGTAATTTTGCAAGTATTGAACGATTTCCGGTGCAGCACGAAAGGATAGAATCGTTTCTTTCGTTTTTAAGACAACACCCTCAATGCTGTGGAGTAAATCCATAGCTTGCGATTCCATGGCTCGCATCATGCCTGTTCCTTGGCAGTGGGGGCATGTTACAGAACTCACCTCAAGAATACTTGGGCGCATACGTTGACGGGACATCTCCAGTAAGCCAAAGGGGCCTATGTGGCCGATTTGAATACGGGCGCGGTCCTGGTTCATGGACGATTTTAATCGATTCTCAACCGCAACCTTATGGTCCGAATTTTCCATGTCGATAAAGTCAATCACAACCAAACCAGCCAGGTCACGTAAGCGTAGTTGTAAGGCGATTTGATCCGCAGCCTCAAGGTTCGTATTAAAGGCGGTTAGCTCAATGTTGCGCTCACGGGTGGAACGGCCGGAGTTGATGTCAATAGCCACCAATGCTTCCGTTTGGTTAAAAACGATAGACCCACCCGATGGTAGTTGTACTTCCGGACGATGAAGGTTTTCCACTTGCTTTTCCACGCCAAACGCATGGAAGAACGGAACTTCATTTGTCGTATATAGTTTTACCCGTTTTTCATGGGCTGGCATTAATTCCTTGAATAAACGCTTCGTGAGCTCATAACTATCCTGACCATCAATAATGATTTCCGAGATATCTTTGTTATACATATCACGAATGGCGCGTTTAATGAGGTTGGCTTCTTCATAAATCAGGGCCGGTGCTACAGATCGCATGGTAACTTCGCGAATGCGATTCCATAGTTTTAACAGGTATTCGTAATCCCGTTTGATCTCTGTTTTATTCAAGCCTTTACCCGCGGTCCGGATAATCAAACTCATGCCTTCGGGTGTGTTGAGCTCTTTTAACGTTTCTTTTAAGCTGCGACGTTCTTGTGGCGAGGCAATTTTCCTCGAAACACCACCGCTTTGTGGCGAGTTGGGCATCAAAACGCAGTAGCGTCCAGCAAACGAGAGATAAGTCGTAATGGCTGCGCCTTTTGCTTTTCTTTCTTCCTTCACCACTTGAATCAATAAAACCTGACCCTTGTGGACGACTTCTTGGATTTTATAGCGGTCATGAAAGCTTAACCTGCGGCGGCGTTTGGATTGAAATTCTTCCGTGCCTTCACCGCCAATTAATTCGACTTCATCTTCCGTATTCACTTCTACTTGCTTGACGCGCCCTCGAACGGCAGGTTCTTCAGAAGCAACAGTAACCCCATCAACAGGTGGTGTGGGTTCAGATGTATCACTTATTTTATTTTCCGCGTTAGCTTTTGCCGCCTTGTTCGAACGAGTCGAACGTGTAGGTGTGACCGGATCAATGTCGTCATCATCCTCATCCACCGTCATGGTTTCACGAATTTCCGCTTCGATCTTGCGGCGGTCATCTACCGGTATACGAAAATAATCCGGATGAATTTCACCAAAGGGCAGAAATCCATGGCGATTTCCACCATATTCGACAAAGGCCGCCTGTAGGGAAGGCTCAACCCGAGTGACGCGCGCTAGGTATATATTGCCCTTAAGGGGGCGTTTGTTTGTGGTCTCGAAATCCAGTTCTTCCAGTTGGTTTCGAGCATCCAATACGGCAACGCGGATTTCCTCCGGATGGCCCGCATCGATGAGCATCTTTTTAGACATAGTTGTGTACTCCAATAGCTGTACTTGCTTTGAATTGAGGCAAGGACATCTGTTTCATAAAAGGTTGTTGTGATGGTTTTTCTGGGTGACGGTGTGCGAATAGATCGCGCAAGGATAATTGTGGTATAGGGCATGGCGATAAGCTGTAAAATTGCCGCTACCAGAATATTTGAACCGTTTTTGCTATTCAGCAAATTCATCAATTATATGTCCTCAACCGTCTATACGTATCAGAGAATATGCGCTTTTCAGCCGTTGAGAATTTTTTTCTTGGAGCCAACATATAAAGCAAAAAACTGTGCTTTTCTGCGGCTAACAATTATTTTATAAAACTCAAAAACGTCTACGCTTTCAACCTGAAAGTATAAAACTTATAACAAAAAAACTACCCGAGGGTAGACTAGATCACCATGTAAAGTTGGCCAATGCCCGAGAAGAGATCTTTTCATGGTATATTTTCCCTTAAGAATTAAGATAACTGGTATTCGTCGTTTCTACAACTTTTTTATCCCTCTTATGATAAAAAAAAGTCCTTACATAAAGCTGTCTATCATATTTAATCGACGTTGATGCCTTTCCTCGTCAGAAAATTTGGTGCGGATAAAAACCTCCAAACATTTTTTTGCTGTATGAATATCCATAAAACGAGAGCCGAGTGTGAGGATATTTGCGTCGTTGTGTTCTCGTGAAAGTCTTGTTATTTCTTCGTTATGAACAAGGGCTGAACGGATGCCTCGATAACGGTTGGCGACGATATCAACACCGATGCCGCTGCCGCAAATTAAAACACCAAAATCAGCGGCTTGTGTGCGTAAAGATTCAACAACGGAAGGCACAACCAAGGGGTAGTCGAAAGATTCTGTGTTGTCCGTACCAAAATCCAATATTTCATGGCCCAGTGTTAAAGCATGCGCGATGAGCTGTTGTTTGAGTTCAAAACCCGCGTGGTCGGACCCAAAAGCGATTGTCTTTTTCATCAGAAACTCCTTTATATGCGGTTTGTTTTTAGAGATATTTTTTTCTTTTCCGGTAGGATTAATAACCAAGTGCTCATAAAAATGATGAGAGAGCCAATCCATAGACTGGATGATTTAGGGGTCTCGCTAAAGGCGATAAAGCCGATTAACGCGCTGAAAATAATCTTGCTGTAACCAAAGGGCATGATAAAGCTGACCTCTGCGGCTTCCAAGGATCGAGTTAATGTATAGTGAGCCGCTGCCCCTAATAGGCCTAAAGCGATTAACCACGGGTATTGGGTCATGGAGGGGCTTACCCATTCATAGGCAGCCGGAACTGCAGAAATAGGTACCATTAAAACCAGTAAGTAAAAGGTCAAGGAATTTGCAGATTCCCCATGACAGGAAAGGGCTCGCGATAAGAGCTTAGAGGCCGCAAATGCCACGGCTGATCCCAGGGGCAGAAGCACAGCAAGCCCGTAACCCGTTGTTTGATTATTGAATAGCACTTGATCCGGCCTTGTTAAAATAAAGGCGCCAATAATACATATGCTGATGGCCATAACGCGGTTGATCGTAATGTCTTCTTTTAAAAAGAAGTGCGCCCCCAAAACAGTAATAACAGGTCCCGTAAAGCTTAAGGCAACAGCATGGGCGAGCGGTAGATAATAAACGGCTAAATACCACAAGCCAAGCCCCCCAACGGCAAAGGAAACTCGCAAGAAATGGAGGAGGGGATTGCTCGTATATAGGGATGTTTTGCCATTCTGTAGGATCACTGGAATCATAAATAGAGTGCCGATAACATTTTGATAAAATATAATCACATAGACAGGCAATGCGGATTCAAGGGTGTCTCCCGATCCGCCCGTAAGGTGGCGAACAATGCCATTAATAGCGGCAAAGCAAAGGCATGAGGCTATCTTCCAAGCCACACCGGTAAATTGATTTTTTGTCGTAAGGGTTGTCATAAAATACGATTCTCCACAGGCTTAAGATAGGTCCAGGTGCAGAAAAAAGCGAGTATTTTTTTACATTTCAAATGGTTTAATTTTGTTTTTTGTAAAAACATGGATTTTTCTGACTATTTGTTTTAAGATGAGCTCCAATAAATAAACCCATTACTTAGCGGATTTAGAATGATAAGTGACCGTATACACTTGCTGGTCGTTGATGATGATAATCGTTTGCGTCAATTATTACGCAAGTATCTAACGGATCATGGTTTTTTGGTGACGTTGGCAAAGGATGCAGCGGAGGCTCGTCAGCATTTGCAAAACGGAAGCTTTGAATTAATGGTTCTGGATGTCATGATGCCCGGCGAAACGGGATTGGAGTTGATGAGAGCTATCCGGGAGGATGCCTTTCATCCTGCGACGCACTTGCCTATATTGCTCTTAACGGCTATGGCCGAATCAGAAAACCGTATTGAAGGTCTGGAATCGGGGGCCGATGATTATTTGGTTAAACCTTTTGAGCCGAAAGAGCTGATTCTACGTATTGAAAAAATCGTTAAGCGGCGCAGCCTACCGTTGATGCCTCAAAAGATGATTCAGCTAGGGGGGTATACATTTGACGTAGAACGCGCCGAATTGCTGCAGGATGATCAAGTGGTGGGGATTACATCGGCGGAGGCGAATCTGCTAAAAATATTAGCTATGAATCCAGGTCGTACCTATTCACGGGATGATTTGGCGGCAAGGACAGGTGTAACCTTAAGTCCGCGTACGATTGATGTGCAAGTCACGCGTTTACGTCGTCGTATCGAGCCAGATCCACGGCTGCCCATTTATATTAAAACGGTTCGCCATAAAGGGTATGTTTTATGGCCTGGTTAAAATCTTTTCTACCAAAAAGTTTATATGCGCGGACGCTGGTTATTTTAATGGCGCCTGTGCTTGTGGCGATGGTTGTGACGATTTACGTTTTTATAAACCATCATTTAGATTCGATGACGCATCGTCTTGCCGATAACATAGCTGGTGAAATCTCGAGCTTGACGGAAATGTACCAATCTCAGGCCATGGGTAAGGAGCAGCTTATTGAATTTGCTAAAGAACACTACCAAATTTCTTTAAGCTTTCGCGATGAATATAATTTACGGAAAAAATCCGAATCCACCATTCGTGCCATTGGGGAGTGGTTTCTAGAAGAATCGCTGAATGCCAACTTAAAATTACCATTTTATGTGCGATTAGATAGGAATACGATTTATATCGATGTGCTCGTGAATTCGGATGTGTTACATTTTGAAACATCCCGCAAGAGACTATTAAGCAAAACGACTCCTGTATATCTGTTGTGGGCGATTGTTTTGCCGCTTTTTATGTTTCTCATCGCCGCGATTTTTATGAAGAATCAAGTCAAACCTCTACGCAGGCTTGCACGGGCGGCGGATAAGTTTGGTAAAGGTTTGTCTGTACCGCCGATTAAACCCGAGGGCTCTACAGAGGTTCGTCAAGCCGCCATGGCTTTTAATCGAATGCAGGAACGTATTCATCGGCAAATCTCGCAACGAACAGAAATGCTGGCAGGCGTGTCCCATGATTTGCGGACGCCCTTAACGCGGATGGAGTTGGAATTGGCCATGATGGAAGACATCGTCG
>JAGOMX010000068.1 GCA_017993335.1 Alphaproteobacteria bacterium
CTGTTTGAGAATGAGTGGAATCACGGCATTGACATGCTGGATCACGCTCTCACTCTGGCAGGAGAAGAAGCCGAGCTGTTATCAGCAGAACTGAAAAACAATAACTTTGCCTATCTAGCCTTGAAAATTATGACCGAAATCCCAGAAACAGCTAAAAACGTACGAGATTTCTTTAAATTTTTGCATTATCTCAACAATCATGATTTTCCAAGCATTAATGGCACCAATGATAAAGATAACTATTTTGATTTTGAAGACATTCTCGATTTAATGAGACTTTGGTTTGCCACCGGAACAGATGCCTACCGGCAACACCCGGGAGAGGACGTCTCCCAAAACTGGCTTCTGCAGGGATTATCCCTCATAACGGGAGACAATCTAAAGCCAACGATAAAGGCCCTGCGCGAGGCTGAAAAAAAAGGAATCCCTCTGACCGCAAGCCCTCATTTTTTTGCATGCGTTGCCACTCTGCCGGATGCCTTAAAAAGCTGGCTCGCGGTTATTAATGTGATCTTTAAATATAAGCATTTTACACCCGCACAAGAAATGGTACTTTTTGATTTTTCATCCCTGCGGTTGGTGGGTGAAGACCGTCAGGAAGCTATTTTGAAAGCATACGTGCTGTCTTACTACCCCACTCTCGTTACCCTCAAAGAAAGGGGCTTATGGACCGAAGACTTCACATCCTTCCATAATCCAAATTTTCCATCCATGATTAAATACATGTCCTTATTTCCGGAAGAAAATGCAACCGATGCAGCTACAGAACTAGCATACATCAGCAATGCCTGCCACGCTTACAATCTTAAACCCTTATTTAAAACCTTGAAAAAAATGCCTACGCCCGAAAGACTGAAAGCACTAACGCGCGCTTTTATTACCGCCCAAGAAAAGCCTGTAAAATTTATGATACATTTCTATGCCCAGATTTATTTTTCTGATTTTCCCAACCTTAAAAAAAACATTATAGATCAGATGGCTAAACCAGAAATTGCTACTGTAGAAAATATTCAGAAAGGGCTATTGGAGACTTTCTTTGCCATCGCAACAGCCGAGGAAAAACAAGCCGTTTTAAATTCTTGGCGAAGAAGAATTCATGATCATAGCCTGGTGGAAGGTATATTTCTTCATCCTGATTTATTCAAAAAGCACGATGAGCGTTTATACAGCCTGGCACAATACGCAGAAAAATTACGCCTTACGGATTTAATCCATACCTCCACACTAGAAAAAAGAATGAAAATAGCTCGTCGCGTTATGGAACATCCGGAAAAATGGGCCATGACAAAACAAGATGACCCTTTGTTTATTGCCGCCATTCATTGCACTCTCCCGGCCTTCTGCCAATAAAATCACCACGCTGTACTATGGCCGGGGAAAAAACGGGCTTGGGGATCAATTCGCGTTTTGGCTGTATTGACGGCAATAACACCTTGCGCGAATCCTATCGCAATTAGTTTTGTCGAACCCACCCCAGGCGTATAGACCACATCCCCTGCCGCAAATATACCTGGTTTATTGGTTTCCATGGCGTTATTCACCAAAAGGCCACCCTCCTCCATACACAATCCCCAGGATGTAAACGTCTCGAGCTGAATTTTAGCTCCAAAGGATACAATCACCTTATCACACGGATAGGTTTGTTTTATTTTCTGATCGTTCAGAACTTCCACCCCTTCGACGACTTGATCGCCAAGTATAGAGGTGATTTGACTGTTGAGATGCAGTATCACACCCGAGGCCTTTAAACGACGGACGCTTTCCTCTTGCGCCCGAAAATCTTCCCGGCGATGGACAAGCCGAACCTCTGCGGCGACACCATCCAACATATCGGCCCAATCTAAAGCGCTATCGCCACCACCGGTTATGACAACCCGCTTCCCCCTCGCCTCGTCTAAAGATCGTAAAGAATAATCCAACCCATGAGAAAAAAAACGATCTTCCCCCGGCACATTCATTTTACGGGGTGTAATTTTCCCCATACCCGTTGCCAATAAAATACTGGCTGTTTTGATGTGAACTGGTTTTCCATCTCTTTGACAGGAGACGATAAAACCTTGCGACAGATCTCCTTCACAAGACAAGACCTGCGTCGAGGTCATCACTGTCAACATGTCCGATTGAGCTTGCTCTATTAATTTCTGGCTTAAATCATAGCCAGTAATTTGCGAAAACCCAGGCACATCCAGAATCCATTTTTCCGAATACAAACTATAGGGCAGCCCACCCAATGTATCGGCAGCCTCTATAACAAGCGTCTTCATATGACGACGCCCCGCATAAAAAGCTGCAAATAAACCAACGGGTCCGCCGCCCACTATAATTAAATCATATACATTCATTAACTTATCTCTTTTGTTTAAAATTTTATATAATAATACTCGACAACAGGTTTTTATTTTAATACTCTATAAATATAGACTATGCACAGCAAACCTGTGTGGCAATTTCGTCACATTTGCTGAATTTTTCTTTCATGATAGCACAGATCTTTTGATTCTCCACATACACGGTGATAAGTTTGTATTGTTAATAAACAACTTAACAAGGAAACTTTAACATGAAAAAGATTATAGGCATTTTGCTTGCTTCTTCCGTACTTTCTTCTGCTGCATTTGCAAACGCAGCTCCTTCTGCATGCCCAGCATGCCCATCAGCTCCTGCTGCAAAGTGGGGCGGATTCAAGCTTGGCGCGCAATTGGGTTATGGTCATAGCTCTGTTCGCTTGGTAAACTCAGATATTTCAGCTAAGGGTGTTATCGGCGGTCTACACGCTGGTTATGACTACCAAGTTAGTAACAGCGTTGTACTTGGTCTGAACACATCTTTCGATCTTTCCGGTGTAAAGGGCAATCCAACAACTGGCGACAAACTATCCAACAAATGGACAGTCGCTGTCGTTCCACAGGTGGGTCTAGTTCTACAAGATTCTAAGCTTTATGCAGGTGCCGGTTGGGCCGCAACAAAGATGCAGTTTAAGGATACAACTGCTCCAGCTTTCAGCAAGAGCAAGACACTCAATGCATTCCGCCTACAAATGGGTGCAGCTCAAAGAATGAATAAAGTTCTTGTAGGTCTAGAAGCTAACTACGATTTCTACGGCAAGAAGGCTCTAACTAACTACACGAACACTTCTGCTAAGCCACGCACTCTTTCCGCGATGGTTAAGGTTAGCTACATGATGTAATTTGACTCTTACGAGTTAAATTCTTCCGGCGAGTGCCTTCGGGCACTCGCTTTTTTTATGCGATAAGGGTGGCGGTATTTAAACCTCTTATACCTTTTATCATAAATAAGTATCCTAACACCCGTCATCTTGAACGCAGCTCCGCGCCAGCGGAGTAAGTGAAAGATCCAGGCACACAAGTGCCACTTTAGTGGCTCTATATAGTCTATAAGGAGCCGCATTCGCGGCACTCTTGCGCCTGGATTCTTCGCTAACTCCGCTGCGCGGAGCCGCACTCAGAATGACGGGGGTAATGATACTTATTTATGATAATTGGTATTATACTATTCCAGAAAATAAGTATCATACCACCCCGTCATCCTGATCGAAGCTCAGCGTTAGCTGAGTGAGAGAAGGATCCAGGCACACAAGCGCCACTTTAGTGGCTCTATATAGATTATCAAGAGCCGCTATCGCGGCGCTTATGGTCCTGGATGCTTCGCTAACTCCGCTGGCGCGGAGCCGCACTCAGCATGACGTGGGTTATGATACTTATTTATGGTAAATGGTATAATTTTCTGGAAACGGCAGCACAACCCATTACGCGTGGATGGCCCGGCCGCCGGCGGCCATGGCGGCTTCTTTGACGGCTTCGTTTAAAGCTGGGTGTGCATGACATGTGCGGGCTATGTCTTCTGCGGAGGCATGATACTCCATCGCCAGGACAGCCTCAGCAATCAAAGTACCAGCCTCTGGACCGATAATGTGCACACCTAAAACTCTATCGGTTCGACGATCGGTGAGTATCTTCACAAACCCATCCGTGTCACCATTCGCGCGTGCACGGCTATTGGCGCTGAAGGGGAACTTTCCGACCATGTAATCGACACCAGATTCTTTTAACTGTTCTTCGGTTTTACCAACGGTGGCGACTTCCGGATGCGTATAAACAACACCTGGAATCGCCTCATAATTAACATGACCGCTTTTGCCAGCAATGATTTCCGCCACAGCCACACCCTCTTCTTCCGCTTTATGGGCGAGCATTGGGCCGCGAATCACATCGCCTATGGCATAAATACTGGGACAAGATGTCTTAAAATGTGCATCCACATCCACGCGACCAGCAGGATCCATGCGGACACTTACAGCCTCTAGCCCTAAACCTTTTGTGTAAGGACGACGACCCGCAGACACCAACAGGACATCACACGCCATAAGCTCTTGAGCTCCGCCTTCGCGAGCCTCCAACGCAACCTGTAGACGAGATCCGCCTGCCTCTACATGGGCAACCTTTGTAGAGAGTTTAAATTCAAAACCCTGCTTTTCAAGGATTTTTTTAAAGGCCTTACCAACCTCATCATCCATAGCCGGCACGATGCGATCTAGATATTCCACAACCGTAACTTTAGATCCCAGGCGTTGCCACACAGATCCCATCTCTAGCCCTATGTAGCCGCCACCAATCACCACCAAATGATCCGGAACTTTCTCTAAAGAAAGGGCCCCCGTCGAACTCACAACCCGCATTTCATCCACAGGAATCCCAGGTATTTCCGTTGGTTCAGACCCTGTCGCAATCACGATATTTTGAGCAGAAAGGATTTTCTCTTCCTCTCCCACAATACGGATTTGGTGATCGGATACAATTTCCGCTGCACCAAAAAATCTTGTCACTTTATTTTTCTTAAATAAAAAGTCGATACCCTTGGTTAGGTCGCTGACCACATCATTTTTGCGCTGCAACATCGTCTTTAAATCCAGGTCAACACCGGAAGTTTGAATCCCATGCTTGCCCAAACCATGAAGGACTTGCTCATAAAGATACGAAGAATTCAGTAAAGCTTTAGACGGAATACAGCCCACATTTAAGCACGTCCCCCCGAGTGTATTGCGCTTTTCCACACAAGCAACGTTAAGACCCAGCTGCGCCGCACGTATAGCACACACATACCCAGCAGGCCCACCACCAATTACCACTACATCAAAAGCTAATTCCGTCATACCGGTCCTTCTCTTCTTTTTATTATACATTTACCATAAACCCCTCCGTCTTGAATGCAGAGCCGCATTCAGGATGACGAGACTCAGGTACTTATTTAAACGTTCAACAGCATCCGTTCTGGATCTTCTAAACAATCTTTAATGCGAACCAAAAAGGTAACCGCTTCCTTGCCATCAACAATCCGGTGATCATAAGATAAGGCCAGATACATCATCGGGCGGATTTCAATTTTATCTCCCACGACAACAGGTCGCTTTTCTGTCTTATGCATGCCTAAAATACCCGATTGCGGCGGGTTCAAAATAGGCGTAGACATCAAGGAACCATACGTTCCGCCGTTGGATACAGTAAAAGTCCCCCCCGTCATGTCTTGAACCGATAATTTACCCTCTTTTGCTTTTAAGGCATAATCCGCTATATCTTTTTCAATCTGAGCAAAGGACTTCATGTCTGCATCACGCACGATCGGCACAACTAGACCTTGAGGCGCACCAATAGCCACCCCAATATCGTAATAATGCTTATAGATAAAATCATTCCCATCAATCGATGCATTCACGGCAGGTATTTCTTTCAAGGCCTCCACACACGCCTTCACAAAGAAAGACATAAAACCTAGTTTTACACCATGTCTTTGCTCAAATCTGTCCTTCAAGCGGTTACGCACATCCAGGATAGCCGTCATATCCACTTCGTTAAACGTCGTTAACATGGCCGCATTTTGTTGGGCTTCTTTTAGCCGTCGCGCAATCGTTTGGCGCAAACGAGACATAGGCACACGTTCCTCACGCTCATTATCCTGATGCACAACACGAGGCGCCAAATCTGGTTTCTTTTCCTCTACAGGTGTCGCGGGGGTTTTGCTTAAAAAGTTGATCAAATCTTCTTTGGTCACGCGCCCGTCTCTGCCCGTGCCCTGAATTTGACTGACATTGATATGCTCTTCTTCAGCCATGCGGCGCACCGCAGGGCCATGAGACATTTCCACAGATACGGGCTCAGGAACAACCGTAGTTGCAACGGGAGCCGATTCAATTACCGGTGATACGTTTACTTCACCCGCTGCTACCGCGCCTAAGACGTCCCCCACCTCGACGGCCGCACCTTCTGGAGCTATAATTTCTACAAGCGTCCCGGAAAAAGGTGCATTGACCTCTACCGTTACTTTATCCGTTTCCAACTCCACCAAGGTTTCATCTTCTTTAATGGTATCCCCAGGTTTTTTCAGCCATTTAGCAACCGTGGCTTCCTTTACGGATTCACCTAACGCGGGTACGATTAATGATTCTGCCATTTTTAAACCTTTTCCTTTATTTTCTTAAAAACGTTTTCTTAATCCAAAGTCAGGGCACGATTGACCAGTTCTTTTTGTACTTTTTCGTGTTTCTTCGCAGAACCTGTAGCTGTTGCCGCCGCGGCTGGACGCCCTAGATAATGGGGACGTTTTGTTTCCATGCCTAAGTTTGTGATGACCTTTTCAATGCGATGATCGATATACTGCCAAGCCCCCATGTTTTCTGGTTCTTCTTGACACCATAGTACTTCCTTGGCATGACGATAGGCACTTAAAACATCCGTCAAAGCATCGTCCGGGAAAGGATATAGCTGCTCAATACGAATAATCGCGATATCGTCAATAACCCGTTCCATCCGCTCGCTCAACAAGTCATAAAAGACTTTACCCGTGCATAAAATAACCCGTTTTACTTTACTATTCTGGCGAACTTTCGGATCCACATCATCATAAACCCGATTGAATTTCGTACCAGGCCCCATGTCCGTTAGTTTTGAAACGGCCATCTTATGACGCAACAACGCCTTTGGTGTACATATAATTAAAGGCTTGCGAATATTCCGACGCATTTGACGACGCAATACATGGAAATAGTTCGCCGGTGTTGTGCAATTAACCACTTGCCAGTTATATTCCGCACACATCTGCAAGAATCTTTCCGGACGACAAGAAGAATGCTCCGGCCCCTGCCCTTCGTAGCCATGAGGCAGCAACATAACCAAGCCCGACATCCGCAACCATTTCGCCTCACCCGAGCTAATAAACTGGTCAATAATCACTTGTGCACCGTTGGTAAAGTCACCAAACTGCGCCTCCCACATCACCAGATTATTCGGCAGGGTCAGCGAGTAACCGTACTCAAAACCTAAAACCGAAGCCTCCGATAGAGGGG
>JAGOMX010000069.1 GCA_017993335.1 Alphaproteobacteria bacterium
CTATGGTTCCCAGCTCAGCCTCTTCAACGAAGGTATTTTGATTCTGATTCAGTTGGCCAATTTTCTGCTTCAGCTCTGTTAGTTTTTTTTGCTCTTGAGCCGTCAGATTGGCATACAGCGCCTGAGTTTGCTGCAACTGATTTTTCAGAGTTTGAAGTTGCTCTTCAAAAACAGGTTTGTTAGTAAACGTGTTGGGGGATGCCTCTAGTAATTCAATCGTTTTGTTCAGATTGTCGGTAAGAGCCTCCGCTTGCAATCGAGACGTCGCGAGCTGGTTCAGCCCGCTTTCCACATGGGTTTGCGAGCTATTTTGCAAACCTTGATTGGCCTGTTTATTTTCATCGGTTTCATAAGGATTAAACTGTTTTTTTAACAACGTATAATTTTCTGCAAGCCCTGAGGATATATTTTCTAAACGAGGGGCGATTTGTTGTAAATTATTTAATGCCGCCTGATAATCCGCAGCAGCCTGAGAAAAATGATTCCCAATCACGGGCAGGTTAATGACAGGCGCTTGCAGGCCC
This sequence comes from Alphaproteobacteria bacterium, assembly GCA_017993335.1. GTDB lineage: Bacteria > Pseudomonadota > Alphaproteobacteria > JAGOMX01 > JAGOMX01 > JAGOMX01. The sequence goes on from JAGOMX010000069.1 coordinate 525, forward strand.
TGCTCGATAGCCTCATTGGCATTTAAAATACTCGCCTGATTCGTCTGAATAAGTTGGGTGTCTTGCGTTAATTGGTTTAAGTTATTTTCTATAGACGCCACAGATTGGTTCAATTTTTCTTTATTCTCTGCCGTTTGTTTTTCTGGTGCACGCAGGTATTTACGTATGTCGAGCTTCACAGGAATTTGAAAAACTTTCGGCGGTGTTATTTTTATCGCACCCCCAATATCGGCAGGAATTGCATCCTCCTCCGGCGCATAGGCTACATCCGCATCGGGAAGATGGTCTAATAAAATTTGATCGCAAACACTATCACTGACCTTTATCTCCGCCGCCAAAACAGCTCCCGTCATAAGAAAAAATAAAAAGAATGTCCACCGCATCTTGTGCTGCCCGCTGAATCTACCTATAAAACAGTATACTACCAATTTCTATAATTAAGTATACATATAGAGGCTGCCTTAAATCTCCTCAACCATCGTCTGTCATACCTGCGCAGGCAGGTATCCAGCGCAACATGTGCCTCGAAGAGGCTCAATATTTCCTTGCTTCTGTGGCATTGAAATAAATGGAGAGCTGCTGTGCAGCACTTTGTTGCGCTGGATTCCCGCCCTCGCGGGAATGACAGGCGGCGAAGATAAGATTTATCCGTTATTTTATGGAAATGGTATAACATGCAGAAAAGGGGTTGCCCAAACATGAATATGGAAAAGTTGATCCAAGATCTTTTAGAAAAAAGTCTCGCCCCTGCAGATATAGCGGTGCGCAATGATTCACACTTGCATGCCGGGCATGCTTCTTCTCCTGGGACTGGGGAGAGTCATTTTACGGTAACCATTATTACGGAAAGATTTACCGGCCTCAATCGCGTGCGTAGGCATCAAATGGTGTATGAGATTTTAAAGCCTCTCATGAACAACCCTATCCATGCCCTTGCCATTCACACCTTTACCCCAGATGAAAAAAAGGATTAATCTTCTTTATCTGGCGCCGGTACGATTTTGACGAGAGTGATTTGATTGCGCTGACGACGCAAAATTTCCACTTTAAATCCATCAATGACAAAAATTTGCCCCACTTCCGGTATTTGGCGTATTTCGTGCAAAATTAATCCGGCTATGGTGGAGGCATCCTCATCAGGCAATTCCCAATCAAACTGGCGATTTAAATCACGAATCGTTACGGTTCCCATCACGACAACAGATCCATCAGACCCCACACGTACACCCGGAATTTCGACGTCATGTTCATCGACGATTTCCCCGACAATTTCCTCAAGAATATCTTCCAGAGTCACAATTCCCATCAACACGCCATACTCATCGACCACGACAGAGAAATGCTCCCGACGTTTACGAAAAGCTTGCAGCTGATCAAATAAATTCGTTGTTTCAGGTATAAACCAAGGGCTCGTCGCCACCTCATAGATATTAATTTTGCTGACATCATTATTATGATTCTGCAAGGCACGGAACAAAATCTTTGCATGCAAGACGCCCACAACGTTATCGGGGTTTTCCCGCCATAAAGGCACACGCGTATGGGGACTTTGCATCATTTTTTCGATAATGTTTTCTACACCTGAATTAATATCCAACATAAAGATATTTTTGCGATGCACCATGATATCGGCCACATCCACCGTCGCCAAATCTAATATACTGCGCAACATAGCCTTTTCATGAGCCACATCCTCACCAGGCCCCTCGTGTAATTCAATCATTCCACGCAATTCTTCAGCCGTGTTATTTAAGTTATGACCATCAGGCTTCACCCCAAATAATATAAAGGTTTTTTTAGCCATGTACTCTAACACTTTATAGATAGGCAACATAACCCAAGTCAAAGGCCGCAATAAGTAAGAAACAAAAAACGCCGTTTTTTCCGGATAGTTTACCGCATATAATTTAGGGATCACCTCGACAAAATACACGATCAAACCACTGGTGATGATGGTCGACAAGACAAAACCCAATTCCCCAAATATCTTATCGCAGCTGTTGGCAATCGCTATGTTTAAGACTGTATTCCCAATCAGAATAGAGCTAATCACCTGCCCCATATTGCGACGCAGCTTAATAACATTCATCGCGGGCTTATGCCCTTCCTTCATCATGTTGTGCAAACGAATTTTCGATGAGCTCAACATGGCTGTTTCCGAAGCCGACAATAAAGCAGAAGCAAACAGTAACGCAAAGATAACGACAATGAGAATAAGCAGGTGAGTCCTCCATCCAAATTTCTATATAGAAGATCATATAAACGCAGTTTTATATTTCTTTCAATCAAAATCGTCTGTCGGGAGCCTGTGATAAATTACTTTTCTTCAGTACAGAACTTCGCTATGAATAGACCTTATGGTTTGCAAGTTTAAAAATGAGGCACCAATGCCCGATACGTCTGTTAATTTGGTTTCCGGTCTACACAATAATAGTCTGATGACTCACCATATGAAACCTATGGCGAATGCAATTCGAGCGTTAGCTATGGATGCAGTAGAAAAAGCGCAATCCGGGCATCCGGGCATGCCTATGGGTATGGCCGACATCGCCACAGTTCTTTTTTCTCAGTTTTTAAAATTTGATGCCAGCAACCCTCGTTGGCCGGATCGAGATCGATTTATCTTGTCCAATGGACATGGATCTATGTTGTTGTATGCTTTGGGCTATTTAACGGGCTACCCCGGGATGACGATAGATCAAATTAAAAATTTTCGTCAATGGGGCAGCCATACCGCCGGTCATCCAGAACACGACATTGCCTTAGGCATCGAAACCACGACCGGTCCTTTAGGGCAAGGGCTGGGGAATGCGGTAGGCATGGCCATAGCAGAACGACTGATGCAAACACATTTTGGCCCAGATCTTGTCGATCACCACACTTATGTTTTTGTGGGGGACGGCTGCCTTTCCGAGGGGATTTCACAAGAAGTCATATCCCTTGCAGGACATCTAAAACTATCCAAACTGATTGTCCTGTTTGATGATAACGACATTACCATTGACGGCCCGACGTCGCTTTCCATATCTGATGATCAATCTTTGCGTTTTGAAGCCTCTCACTGGCACACCCAGCGCGTGGACGGGCATAACCCCGCAGAAATTGCCTTGGCTATCGAAAATGCCAAACGGGATGAAAGACCCTCGTTTATTGCGTGCAAGACTGTTATTGGTTTTGGCTCGCCCAATAAATCTGGCAAATCTAGCTCTCATGGATCTCCCCTGGGTCAGGAAGAGATTCAGCTGGCCAGAGAAGCCTTAAATTGGACGGCAGAGCCCTTTGATATACCCGCAGACCTTTTATCCACCTGGCGGGCCATTGGCCTGGCAAGTCACGATTCATTCTTGTCTTGGCAACAACGTTTAGAAAAATCGCCTAAAAAGGATGAATTTCTTCGTCGTTTAAACGGGAACTTACCCGAAAACTGGAAAGCCCATTGCCAAGAGCTGATTCAACAATGGATTGATACTCCCCTCACCCAAGCCACCCGGCAATTATCTCAGAACGTTCTCGATCATGTCTCCACTTTATTACCGGAACTCTTGGGTGGATCCGCCGATTTAACTGGCTCTAATAATACAAAAGCTAAACCCATGAAGGGCGTAACGCCTGACGATTTTTCTGGCTCCTATCTGTATTACGGTGTGCGAGAACATGGTATGGGCGCCATTATGAATGGACTCGCCTTGCATGGTGGATTCATTCCTTATGGGGGTACATTTTTAACTTTCAGTGACTATTGCCGGCCCGCGATTCGTTTATCCGCCTTGATGAAACAGCGCGTTATTTATGTCATGACCCATGATTCTATTGGTTTAGGCGAAGACGGCCCGACCCACCAACCGATAGAACATTTATCCTCTCTGCGCGCCATTCCGAATCTTCTTGTTTTTAGACCTTGTGACCCCATAGAAACGGCTGAATGCTGGCAAGTGGCCATCGAATCTCAAAACGCCCCTTGCGTGATGACGTTAACGCGTCAAAATGTACGGCCCTTAAGAAATCAATTTACAGAAAATTTATGCGCAAAAGGCGCCTATGTGCTGAAAGAAGGCTCTGAAGCGCGAAAGGTAACGATCCTTTCCACCGGATCCGAAGTCGCCCTAGCGATGGATGTAGCTGAAGCTCTGGAAGCCATGCATATCCCAACGGCCGTCGTTTCTATGCCGTGCTGGGAATTGTTCGATGCACAGCCGATGGATTATAAAACAAGTGTTTTAGGCCCCAACAGCACTTTACGTGTATCCATAGAAGCCGCAACCACCTATGGATGGGAAAGATATGTGGGCTTGAATGGATTAATGATTGGCATGGAAGGCTTTGGTGCCTCTGCTCCTGCGGCTGAGCTATTTAAACAATTTGGATTTACTGTTGAAAATATCGTTCATAAAATAAAGGAAAAAATATCATGAGAATCGCAATTAATGGTTTTGGACGCATCGGCAGACTCGTTTTACGAGCCATCGCTGAACGCAAGGATCCTCTACTCCAAGTCGTGGCGATCAACGATTTAAGCTCGATTCATGACAATGCACATTTATTCAAATATGATTCCATTCACGGTCGCTTTGGCCAAGATGTCAAAGTCGAAGAAGACACGATGGATGTGGGCACAGGTCCTATAAAGGTTATCAGTTGTGCAAATCCCGCAGATCTGCCGTGGCAGACCATGAATATTGATTTAGTCCTGGAGTGCTCCGGTAGATTCACCTCCAAAGAAAGTGCCATGGCGCACATCCATGCTGGTGCCAAAAAAGTTCTTATCTCCGCCCCCGCTACCGGCGTCGATATGACGGTAGTTTATGGCGTGAATGAAGATAAACTGCAAGATTCCCATCAAATTGTTTCCAATGCTTCCTGTACAACCAACTGCTTAGCGCCTATGGCTCAAGTTTTGCATCAGGGTATCGGCATCGTGAACGGATACATGACGACAATTCATGCCTATACAGCAGACCAAAGACTCGTCGATTCCATGCACAACGACTTGCGCCGAGCTCGCGCAGCAGCACTTTCCATGATCCCCAGCTCTACAGGCGCAGCAAAGGCCATTGGTTTAGTCCTGCCAGAGCTCAACGGCAAACTAGAAGGCACCGCCATCCGCGTTCCGACCTCCAATGTCTCACTCGTTGACTTAACGTTTAACGCTGCACGAGACACCAGCATTAGCGAGATAAATGAACTCATGAGTAACGCTGCACAAGGAAGATTAAAAGGCATCCTCGGCGTTGTCGATGAACCGTTAGTTTCCATTGACTTTAACCACAACCCCTTAAGCTCATCCTTCGATTTAACCCAAACTGCAATTATCGACAAACGCTTATGCCGCGTCGTCTCCTGGTACGACAACGAATGGGGCTTCTCCAACCGCATGCTCGATACAGCCAAGGTTATGTGCCGCTAAAAATAACTGGCGCAGAAAATAATCTGCGCCGATTTCACCGCTTAAGCGAAATAGTCCTTGCATATGATTTTTATATGATATATAAACCACTTAATTCGATTGCATGCCGCGGGGTGGAGCAGTCTGGTAGCTCGTCAGGCTCATAACCTGAAGGTCGTAGGTTCAAATCCTGCCCCCGCAACCAACCTCGTCAAGGGTTTCAGAGGTTTTCGAAAAATCAGAAAAAAACCTGGTGCCGCACTGGTGCCGCAGCAGAAATAAAAATAAATATTCAAACCCCATTGATTCTAGCACCTTAAACAATTTAATAAGACTTTTCTATACGGCGTGACTTTTCTCTCCTTTGGACAAACACATCACTTCATTCCCATTCACAAAAAATGATCGGCCGATTTATTTGGCTAATAAGCCGCAAAATTATAAACATACTCCTCGATCACGAACATGAGGAGCACGAATTCCCGACAGATGAGGCCCTCTCCTAAAGTTTTTCCGTCTGTCAGTTTGTCAGTTCTTTTTTTTGGTAGTTTTTAGATTTATTTTAGAAAAATGACCTAGGGGTATGTACTGACAAAACTGACAAAGGCACTCCAACCAAAAAAATTGTCAGTTCTGTCAGTTTGTCAGTTCTTTTTTTTGAAGATTTAGCAATTTATTTTTAGAAAAATATGGGTGGGGCGCGAACTGACAGAACTGACAAAAGTCTTGATTAAGGGGTTTGTCAGTTTTGTCAGTTCGTTGCAGGGGCATTTATTTTGATTTTTTTATGGAAAACCCTTGGAAAATGACTGACAAACTGACAGATGTTTTCTATTCATTCTCTTGTCAGTTTTGTCAGTTCTGGCCGGGACAGAACAAATCGAAAATTACATTGATGCCGGACCAGTATCTTAAAGTTTTAAGATCTTTGAATCTGCTATTCTCACACTATTTTGATCGCAATAGGATCTTCTGAGCGTCTTTGACGCACATAGATATTCAATGAGCTCTGCCCCTTGGACCCCGGGATACTTGTGTGAAGGGATCATGCGAAAACGCCACTAAATTAACAGATCGCTTCACGTAAATCTCGGAGTTTGTGGAAGGCGGAGCCTCCTGCTTTAATCTCTGCAGACTCCGGCTAATGCAATTTGTTTGAAATCATTTAGGGCACTCGTCAGCCGGAAACATTTTCTGCTTTCAACCATCACTCAGGCGCCGTTTAGGCTGGTTTGTGGGCGATGTAGTGTACTCGGGGGGTGATGGTAAAGTTATAATCCATATTCAGCCTAACAGGGTGCGCACTTATGTGGATTTGGAAATCCACTTGTGCTTGGTGGCCACGGGCGTGTATAATTATGTGTGTACAAGGCGCGTACATTTTTCAAAAATTCATAGACGTGGCACCG
>JAGOMX010000070.1 GCA_017993335.1 Alphaproteobacteria bacterium
GAGCTGGGAACCATAGAGGTGCATGAGGATGGACGCCTATACTTTAATGACCAGCCCTTATTCCGAGAAGATGAGCACGCCCTCAAGCAAGCCTGCCAAGCGCATCGTAAGCCGTGATTGAGGAGAAAGATTAATACTTTAGTATTTGTTGCGAACGTTTCTCAATCGTTTTATGGATTTTTGACAAAATCATACGGGGCATGTTTTTTTGTAAGCTTTCATCCAGGAGTATGGAGGAATGCTGTTTCACGTTCTCAGCCATCGTCTTGAGTTGATTTATGAGTAATCGTTTTGCCGGTGCACTGTTTGTGCTAAGACTAAGCCAGTCGTCAAGTGTGAGAGCCGATGATTCATCTTTATTGTTGATTTTCATCGCAAATTTTTTGGATAGCCGAGGGTATATAGTTGTGCTCAATAAATCATAAAATGGAGCCAGAGATGGTATTCCATTCTTGTAAAGGAGCGAGAAATTTTTTCCATGTGCATCCGCATTTCCAATAAGGAAGTTAAAGATTATTATCTGCAGAAGTTCGGGAATATCGAAGGATGGCTGCGATGAATGATTGCGGATAAGATGGATGCAGTCTGCTATTCCTGGTCCTCCATTGGCTTCATACTTTAGGTTGGGGGAGATGCTTAAGGCCTGACAAAAGTCTTCTTGGTGTAATCTTTGTATGGCGCCAGTGGAATCCAATTGGCGATCATATCTTTCAATGAGATAGTAGGATGTCTTGAAAATAGATCGAATTTCAGTGTGTGGAACATTTAGTCCGATTCGTTTAGCAAGAGTCATGCAATAAATTTCATTGTGCACAGTGGCATCAAGCTCATGTATTTTTGGTTTTAGGATGTGTGATGTGGGAAAGTTTCCCTTGGCTAAGGCAATCTGATTATCTATAAGGCATACGGCCAGTTTATCCTGCACACCAGCCAATGAGAGTCTTACGCCATGTTCACCAGCCATGAGTGGGCGATTATGTACCATGGAAATGATGTGGAATAAGCGTTCGTCCGTAAGCAGCTCAAAACCATCTTCGCTGAGGTTTGGCGTCCCCTGTTCTTCAGGATAGAAAGATAAGGCACCTGCGCATTCTCCGCCGACTGCAGCTAATAACCCAAAGATATCGCCTTCTGAGATTCTTAAAAACTGTGCGAGACGAATCCGAGCCATGTCCTCTGGTAATAGGCCTGAGAAGAATGGCCTCGTCAACGGATCTGTATAGGGTTCTGTTCGGAGGGGAAGAGAGATCGACAAAGCGAGTGCTTTTGCCGTTGAAAGATATGTCTCATCATAGACGAAATTGAGTTCTTCGTTATCTTCTTTTGTCAATCGTCCGGCAAGCCGGTCAAAAAGGTACACATTTAAGGTTTTTCTCATGGGATCCTATCGGCATGCGTTGCGACTATAAATTTTAAGCCTAGGGTTTTCAGAACAATGATAACTTTCTCGATTTGACACGTGCCTTTGCCATGCTCAAGTTCACGGATGAAACGAATGCCCACGCCCGAAACAGCCGCCAGTTGCAGTTGTGTGACACCTTGTCCTTTACGGCGTTCGCGGATGAGCATACCTAATTCAGAAGTCGATGGGATTATGTTCATGTAAGCCTCCATAGTTCATATTGTATCATATTTTGAGGCGGAGAAAAGAAAAACATCCCGATCGGGATTATTTTGACCTGTATTCAGCTTTTTGTGCGACAATAGTCCCGATCGGGACTATTTAGATCGTTTTAAGCTTTTTGTGCACAAAATCACCCCGATAGGGGTGATTTTATGGGTCTCGAATGCATATTTTGTAAATCGTATTATTCGTCGAATTGTTCAGGTACAAACAGTTCAGCAACTCTTGATTCAAGGCTTTGGATGATTCTTCCTGCCGATACGAGGTCGGCTTTCACTTCATCTTTTTCCCTTTTTAAAGCCTGGAGTTCTTCTAACAAGCGCTTGTTTTCTGCCAGAGCTGCTTGTGTGATTTCTTCTTGTGCTTTTAAAGCTTGGGTCAAGTGGTCGTTGGTTTGTGTGAGCGCATGGTTATGCTTTAAGGCTTTCTTTTCTGATTTTTTAGCCCTTCCAAGTTCTTTCTCCAATCCTTGAGAACAGGACTTTGCTTTTTTCAGTTCATTTTGCAGATTGTTCGCAAGAGCTTTCATCGGATCGAGTTCACCGCGCAACTCGTGATGTGTTGTCTTGAGCTGTTTGAATTCATCAGTTTTATTTTTAAGGGCTGCTTCTAAGGACACAATCGTTTGCTTGGCTATTTCCAATTGATTTTTAACTTTTTGCGTATGGCCAGATTCATTTTTAACGGCATTGGAAATTTGCTGTAATTGATGATTGAGCTCTTTTATGCTGCCCTGTAAGTGTTGTATGCGGATGGTAACGAGTTGATCTAAATCTTTGATAACTTTTTTCTTTTCTTCATTCGACAGGTTTGCTCCGACAAAGACAATCTCAAAGGCAGGTTCAAGCGGCTGAAGCCATTCGGGGTATTGGGCGATGTTTTTTTTATTTTTTCCTTTATTTACAGGCGTATTTTTATGGGTGATCACATCCTCTAGCCAATTTTCATGGAAAAAATCGAAGTGGATGGTAATAAAACGGTTGGCGGCACTAATGCCAGCAGCGTTAAAAACTCTGGCCAGTTTTCGCCTGCTCGCAATAAAATCCTGACGGACTTGATTGTCAATGGTTACGACGATGTAGGGCTGAGGGCCTTCAAGGCTTCTAAAAGCTTCATAAAAAGGCTGATCGGTGGTTTTCATGAAAGGTTTAAAGAACTTTTCTTCACAAAAGCAGTATAGAGACTCTATGTCATTTACATGATTCTCAATAAGAGTTTTGTCATCGATATCCTTTAGGCGGTCATCAAGATTGACAAAATAACCATTCCCCAATTTCTCTATGGCCATTAATTCTAGATGTTTTTGAAAAATAACGCTGCTTAATTGGTATAATAAGTACTGTAAATTAGCTTGATTGGCCGATTCCATAAAATGATCATTGTTTTTTAGGATCAATTTAAACGTGCGGATGTCTTGAATAATCGTTCGTGTTTCTGGTTGTTGTGTTTGTTTCAGATAGACAGATATTTGCATGCCAATAGCTGGGAGATCTTTACGATTTACGGCTTTTTGTGAAACAAAATAACTATCCAGACTACCCGTCACTTTTGAAAAAGTGATTGAAAGATAAGGGAAATTTCGTCATATTTTGAAAAAAACTCGCGAAAGAGATGTTCAAAATGTCCGCATTAACTCCCCTTATCTCCGCTATATGTAACCCATTTGATATTCACCCTTCAAGAAAAAAAACGTTAGCTGCAATTATTTATGGCGTTATGGAAACGTCAAACGTCCATCAAATAAGCCTTTCTCGCCATTTAAGCACAAAAAATCCAAAGAATGCTTTGCGTAGAATCGAACGATTTTTCCAGAAAGAAGATCTTGATTGGTCTGAAAACGCTCGTTCAATGGTGGGCTTTCTTAAATTCACAGGGAATTTTGACCTATGCTTGGATAGAACAAATTGGAAGTTTGGGGAAAAAGACATCAACTATTTGGTCCTGAGCTGGCGCCTAAATAAGCATGTATCTTTGCCACTTTTTGCCGTCGAGCTTAATAAGGCAGGCAATTCCAACACCGAAGAAAGAATCGAACTTTTAGAGCAGTTTGGCAAAACATTCAGTTTCGATCGCATAGGCTCATTGCTTGCGGACCGCGAGTTTATTGGTGAAGCATGGTTTAAAAAGCTTATAGAATGGGATGTCCCTTTCTTTATTCGAGTGAAGGAAAATGGCCTCGTGCCCTATGGCGACGAACCCATTCATGTAAAAATCTTATTTGATCATTTAAAGGCGGGTGAGCACCGAATTATTGAAAAAGAGATGTATGGAACAACCGTCTATTTTGCGGGAACCAGAGCAGAAGCTGGAGATTTAGTTATTGTCATCAGCAATCAAGATTGGAAACCAAAAAAAATATTAGACCAATATCGCAAACGTTGGTCTATCGAAGAAATGTTCAAGAAGCTTAAAACCAGCGGCTTTCACTGGGAAAATACGCACATGAAAATATCATCAAGATTGCTGACTCTTCTGATCATAATGACCATCGCTTCGACGTTGCTTTATTGTATGGGGTTGGACACAAAAACCACGTGGAAAAAAACTTTGAAATGTCCGTTGTGGTCCTTATTTACACGAGGAAAAGTTAGATTCCAAAAAGCGGCTGCAAACGGCGTGAGAGCCGCACTCAAATTGATGTTCAGATCAATTGCTCAAGCTGAAAAATTGTGGGCGCTTTAAAAGTGACGGGTAGTCTGATAACTATCTATAGCTTTGTCATATTTGGTTTGTAGGTCTTCTAAATCCTGCAGCATCTTTGGCAGGCGTTGGACGCATTGTTCTTTGCTGAGACCTGTTAATTCCTTCAACATGGGGCCATTGCTGCGTGCATATTCAAGGAAAGAAAAGCTGGGTTCTCTAATGGTAATAGGTTCTGTCGCCCATAGGGGAGAGCTACCTATAATAAAAATAAGACAGGAAAGAATACGATGCACGACAATTTATCTCCATTTAAATGACACAAGAGATTGACTCTTAGTCATATTAAGGTTTCATGAAAAACAGAATATAAACTAGAGGCTATCGCGAACACAAGTGTTTTTTAGTTTGAGGCTGGTGCTTCTGTGGGTTTGGCTGGTTTTTGCTGTTTATCTTCATGTTTGGGTTCATCGCGGACGCCATAAAAGCTGCTATCTGATTTGGTTTTTGTCTTGGGGATGGGGAGGTCTATGCGCATGAATTGGGGAAGAAACTCGCCAAATCCAGGTTCGTTGAAATCGACAGGTTTTTGTGGTGTAGGGGCTGCAGGTTTGTTAGGGTTTTTAACCGGTTGTTTTGGTGCCTGTGCAGCCTGGGGTTGCTTCTCTTGTGCCTTATGACGAGGATTGCCTCTTCTGGATTTTTCGGCCGTTTGTGGTGTGTAGGCTTCTTTTGTTTGAAAGTCTAAGATTGTATCTTTGGCGCCTGACAATATTTTATTCCAGTTTTCAATTTCTGAAGGCTGAATAAATGTGATGGAATCTCCCATTTGACCAGCACGACCTGTACGACCGATCCGGTGAATGTAATCATCGCGATTGTTGGGGACATCATAGTTAACCACATGAGAAATGGACTCAATATCCAATCCGCGAGCGGCTACATCACTGGCGATTAAGATCTTAATTGTGCCGGCGGTAAAAGACTTTAAGGTTTCTGTTCGTACGTCCTGGTTTAAGTCCCCATGCAATACACCTGTGCTCATGCCGGATTTAGAAAAAGACTCCGAAAGGCTGGCTGCTTCTTTTTTTGTATTACAAAAGATAATAATCTGTTGTTCAATTTTTTTGTTGGAGAGCAACTGCATCAAGATGCTACGTTTTTCTTTTTGATTGGCCACATGACAAGCATATTGCGTAATCGTTACGGCGGAAGATGTGGGTGCCGTTATAGAAATTTCTACCGGGTTTTTCAACAGTTTTTGCGCCAATTTACGAATTTCCTCTGGCATCGTCGCAGAAAACAGCAAGGTCTGTCTTTTCATGGGTAGAATTTTGGTTAATTGTTCAATGTCAGGCATGAATCCCATGTCGAGCATGCGATCGGCTTCATCCAGCACGAATATTTTGATATCGTGCAGCATGATTTTTCCACGTTGATGTAAATCGAGTAAACGCCCTGGGGTGGCGATTAAAACATCAACGCCTTTTTCCAATAGCTTTTCTTGTTCGGAAAATCCAGAGCCACCAATTAAAAGGGCCTGCTTAAGGTTTGTGTTTTTACTGTAAGTTTCAAAGTTTTGTTGAACTTGCATGGCCAGCTCACGCGTGGGAACTAAAACGAGGGAGCGGGGCATTCTCGCCCGGGCGCGGCCCTTGCTTAAAATATCAATCATGGGCAGGGTAAAGGATGCGGTTTTACCGGTTCCTGTTTGCGCGCAACCTAAAACGTCTTTTCCTAAAAGAATATGCGGTATAATCTGGGCTTGAATAGGGGTGGGGTGCTGATACCCTATACTTTCAACCGTCTCTAAAAGAGATGTGGATAAATTTAGGTCTGAAAATTTTAGATCTGTCTGCATGCTTTACTTTTAACCTTGTACTTTATTATAGAAAAAACATTTTCGCTGATACGGAGGCCGCTCATGTTTATTGTCGGATATTTGTTTTTTGTCAATCTTTTAAATATGATTTTTAAAACTCAAGATGCATTTATTTTTGTTGGATCATAAGATACGTTTCTTTTTTTATCTAACGGATAATGTATTTGAGTCATAAAAATATCTAGCCGTGGCTTGTTTGCATCAGTTGTTGATCCGCTATTTGTTCGACGTCCTGAATCAGGTCTTGTAGGACGGCACCTTGTTTTTCCATCATCCCGAGTGCAGATTGAGTGATGTCTTCCAGGCGATCAGGATTGTCCATATAAGAAAGAACGCTAATGGATAACTCTTGAGCGGTGGTGCAAGTCAGGCTGAGGTTATTTTCTTCAAATAAATCGCGCACTTCTTGAAAATTATGCATGTGTGGTCCATATAAAACAGCACATTCGAGTTGCGCGGCTTCGATCAGGTTGTGACCACCAATCGGCATAAGCGAGCCGCCAATAAAAGCGATACGACTGAGGCGATAAAAAAGGCCTAGTTCGCTAAAAGTATCGGCTAAATACACTTGTGTGTCGGCCCGAACAGGTTCGTTATATGAGCGCCTGGATACGTTAAGAAGCGTATCATTGAGGTCTTGGGTGATCTGATCCCCGCGATCCGGATGGCGAGGAACGATAATCAGTAGGGCGTCTGGGTGTTGGGTGAGAATTAGTTTGTGCGCCTCTGCAATCACAAATTCTTCGCCCAGATGCGTGCTGGCTGCCAGCCATATGGGTCTGTCGCCGATTTCTTTTTTTAAACGATCCAACGTCAGAGGCGGGTAAGGCAGTGGTGCCGCGGCGTATTTCAGATTCCCTTGGGTTTTGATGCTTCGGCCGCTTAATTGTTCATAACGATTTCCATCTAAAACCGATTGTGCGTATATGTATCGAAAAGGTGCAAGTAGATTTCTGGCAAAAGACTTGATCCATAACCAGCGTTTTAGGCTTTTTTCTGTCAACCGACCATTGGCGAGGATCGCGGGAATCTGGCGTTGATGAATTTCATGTAGCATATTCGGCCAAATCTCTTGCTCAACCCATAAAACCATGTCCGGTTGCCAATGATTTAAAAAATCAGAAACCCATGCCCTTACATCTAAAGGATAGTATTGGTG
>JAGOMX010000071.1 GCA_017993335.1 Alphaproteobacteria bacterium
GCACAACAGAAGTGGCTGTGCTTTCCTTAGGCGGTATAGTTTATTCTCGATCCGTTCGAATTGGTGGCGATTCCATGGATGACGCCATTATTAACTACATACGCAGAACCCATAATCTTTTGGTGGGAGAAAGCACGGCTGAACGCATTAAAAAAGAAATTGGATCCGCGATGATTCCGGAAAACGGTGAAGGTCGTGTGATGAAAATTAAGGGTCGCGATATGATCCATGGCATCCCGAAAGAGATTGAAATCACAGAACGTCAAGTGGCGGAGAGCTTGGCCGAACCGGTTGCAGGTATCGTTGCCGCGGTTAAAATTGCGCTGGAAAATACGCCTCCTGAACTGTCTGCCGATATTGTAGATAAAGGCATTGTTATGACCGGAGGAGGTTCTCTTTTAACAAATCTGGACCGCGTATTAAGAGAATCAACGGGTCTGCCTGTATCTATTGCGGACAACGCGCTCTTCTGCGTTGCCTTGGGAACGGGTAAAGTTTTGGAACAGATGAATGTCTTGAAAGAAGTTTTAATCACGATGTACTGATCTTTGGTAAGGAAAATGGATGCGTATTTCCTCCGCTTTAAGAATTTTTCAGATGGCCTCCTTCAGCCGTTACGTAGTGATGTTGAGTTTTTTTACTCTGCTCGTATTCAGCCTTTTGATTTGCGATGTATATAAGGTTTCATGGGTGCAAGAAAGCCGGATGGCCTTGCTAGAGGGCATGTCGCCTATTCTGAATTCTTCTCAGAAATTAAATCAAGCTTCCAGTGGTTTTTTTTCGCGCATCTCTGATTTTTTTAATGCTTATGAAAAACTAGATGAATTAAAAGACGAGAACAAAAAATTACTGCGTTGGAAAACGGTTGCACTTTCCTTGATGTCTGAAAATAAAGCCTTGCGGGATCATATGAATGTGGTGCCAGAATCCTTTAAACCCGTCGTAACCGCGCGAGTTCTGACCTATCCAGCCCATGAAGGCGTACATCGCATTATCATTCAAGCGGGCGAAGAAAATCAAATTGAACCCGGGCAAGTGGTTGTTTCTCCCAAAGGCGTTATTGGACGTATACTCCGCACCAACGCTTATGCGGCTGAAGTCTTATTAATTACAGACGGTCAATCTCGCATTCCTGTAACGATTGAACCGGCTCATCAGCAAGCCATCTTAGCGGGCACCCAAAGCCATCATCTGGAGCTAGATCACCTGGAAAATAGCGTAGATATCACCGAAGGCATGCAAGTGTTTACCTCCGGCAAGGGAGGAATTTTCCCGCCCGGCTTATATCTAGGAATGACCAGCAAAGATGGGGATCGAATTATCATAGAACCCAACATGAATTGGAAAGATCTCGATTACGTCCAAATTCTTATGCAACCTCATATCGGTTTGGATGAATAGATTGATATACGTATCTAAAAAATTCAGCGATCGCATCCTCTCACATCTGCCGATGATGATTATAGCGTTGTCAGCCTTAGCCCAATGGCTTTTTTTTGCAAACGCAGGACTTTTTTTTGTTATGGATAAATTGATTTTATTTTACTGGTTAATCTACCGTCCGGATAGAGTATGGATTTTTGGATTAACTCTGCTGTATATTTTTCCCGATATTAAAGAAGGCTGGTATCTAGGTTTTTCAACGCTCACCACATTATTATTTATATGGGCGGTTCTTTTGCAACGTCATGTGCTTTTAAGTCAAACGTTTATGTTTCAATGGTTTGCCTGTGGTGTAATTTTATGTTTATATTTTCTTTTAGTTTTCTTGAGTTGCAGTTTTATGGCCACCCATGCCCTGCCTATCCTACCCTTTCTTGTTTCTTATGCTTTTGCCATTTTGTTGTACCCTGTTATATTCTCCCTTATGATGAAAATCCAAAATCATATTCCGATGTTTTTTGAGTTGGAGGATTAACCCTTGTCGAATCAGCAAGGTAAACTGTCTTTTACAAGACGAGCCTTCCTGTTGGCAACGGGGAAGATTGCCTTGACGTCTGCTCTGGTTAGCCGTCTTTTTTACTTGCAGATATGGCAATCAGATCATTATAAAACATTGGCAACGGGAAACAGTGTGCGTTTAGATTTCAAAACTGCATTACGGGGTTTAATTCTCGATCGCAATGGTCAAGCCTTAGCTAACAACACCAAAGACTTTCGGATCGTTATGGTCCGTGAGCAAACGCCTGATGTGGAAAACGTCATTACAAGAGTATGCACAATTCTGGATATAGAAGATAAACGGGATCGTTTGATTGAATTGGTATATCAGACACCGCGTTCATTGCCCGTATCCTTGCACGAAAACCTCAGCTGGTCACAGGTGGCCGATTTAGAAGTCCGGGCCCCTGAAATTCCTGGTGCTTATGTAGAAGAAGGAACAAAACGTAGCTATGTTCTGGGTCCAGCCTTAGCTCACGTCATAGGTTATGTCCAAACACCTAACCCCGAAAAGGCAAAAGAGAGCATGGCGTATCGCCTGCCGGGTGCCAAGGTTGGAAAAATCGGCATTGAGAAATATTATGATGAATCCTTACTCGGCAAACCGGGTTTTGATGAAATTGAAGTCAATGCCCGCCGGCAAATTGTCCGCCAATTGAATAGCTTCCCCTGCACGCCAGGTCAAGACTTGCAATTAAGCCTGGATATGGATTTGCAAAACCAAATATATGAACGTTTGCGTGAAGAAAAAAGTGCGAGCGCTGCGGTTCTGGATGTACATACAGGTGAAGTCTTGGCCCTTGTCTCTATGCCGGCCTTTGATCCCAATTTATTTTTAAGGGGCGTCAAAAAGGAAATCTGGGACGAATGGATGCAAAGCCCTTATAAGCCTCTCGTCAATAAAGTCATTCAAGCCGAATATGCCCCCGGATCCATATTTAAATTGGTCGTTGGACTCGCAGGCCTAGAACATAAAATTACCACTCCACAAGAAACAATTTTTTGCCCGGGATACATGGAGCTGGGCAATCATCGCTTTCACTGTCATAAAAAACATGGTCATGGCTCCCTAAACCTTGTCGAAGCCATTCGGGACTCTTGTGACATTTATTTTTATGAAATGGCGAAACGTCTGGGCATTGAGAGAATTTCTGCCATGGCCATCAAACTTGGTTTTGGCTATAAAACAGGACTCGAGTTAAAAGATGAACGCCCAGGGCTGATGCCAACAAAAGATTGGAAAAAACAAAAATATAAATCCTCATGGACTATGGGAGAGACCGTTATCGCGGGCATTGGTCAAGGCTATCTTCTTGCAACACCCTTACAACTTGCCCTGTTTGGAGCTCGTCTATCCTCTAGAAAGATGATTACACCGACACTCATGAAACAAAATGGTTTAAATACCAACTTTTTTAGTGCACTGGATGTAAATTCTCAAAATTTGGATATCATTTTAAAAGGCATGGACATGGCGGTCAACAGCCCTTTAGGTACGGCCCATAAAGCAAGAATTGATGTGGATGGGTGGACAATGGCGGGAAAAACATCCACCTCTCAAGTCCGCCGCATTAGCAAGCAAGAGAGGTTAAGCAAGGGCATTACCATCGATCCATGGCACTTACGAGACCACGCGATGTTTATGGGTATCGCTCCTGTTTCCAAGCCTAGATATGCTTTATCTCTCGTTGTAGAACATGGCGGCTGGTCGAGTGCTGCCGCTGTTCCTGTGGCCCGAGATCTTATCCGTATGATTCATGCTTATGATAAAAGGGTAGCGTAATGTCGTTGATTTCTGTCCTGCAAAGAAAACATAAAAAATTTAACTACTTCATGCTCGCCATCGTTACCTTTTTAGCCAGCATTGGTTTTGCCATGCTGTATTCGGCCGGCAGCGGTGTTGATCCTTGGATGATGAAACAATTACTCCGTTATATTTTTGGTGTGGGCATCATGGTTGCGGTTGCCTTTACGCCATTAGAATTTTGGATGCGTTCTGCCTATTGGTTTTATTTTTTTGCCCTCCTATTACTTATACTTGTGGGGATTATGGGACATATTGGTATGGGGGCGCAGCGGTGGATTGATCTGGCGTTCATTAAAATTCAACCGTCTGAAATCATGAAGATTGCTCTTGTTTTAGTGCTGGCTCGATATTTTCATTTTTCACAACTGCAACAAACCAAACAGTTTCACACTCTTTTTATTCCCATAATTTTAATTTTAGTTCCTGCTTTTTTAGTCATACGTCAACCGGATTTAGGAACGACACTTTTAATTGTCTTTACCGCCGCCAGTCTTATTTTTCTTGCCGGCATAAGAATGTGGAAAGTATGGACTGTTATTATTGCATCTTTTGGATCTCTTCCGCTTGCCTGGCTTGCCTTACGGGATTACCAAAAAGAACGAGTTCTCACCTTTTTAGATCCGGAAAGAGACCCCTTTGGTAGCGGCTATCACATCATCCAATCAAAAATCGCTTTAGGGTCAGGTGGTTTTTTTGGGAAAGGATTTATGAATGGTAGCCAAAGTCATTTAGACTTTCTGCCAGAAAAACAAACAGACTTTATTTTTTCTATGTTCTGTGAAGAATTTGGATTTATTGGCGCGCTGGTCTTACTGTTATTTTATGCCATTCTGATTGGGTATGGTTACGTTATTGCATTTCAATGCCGCAGCAGCTTTGGCCGATACGTAAGTATAGGTATGTCGACCCTCATCTTTCTGTACATGATTATTAACATGGCAATGGTAACAGGTCTCGTGCCTGTTGTCGGCGAACCTTTACCGCTCATTTCCTATGGCGGCACATCTCTTTTAACCTTTATGTTTGGACTAGGATTACTGTTTTGCGCCGATATCCATAGGGAAGAACACCTAGGAAGAGCCCACTAACGCAGACTCTAAACAGGCGAACTCAAATAAGAGGCTAAATTCTGGCTGAATTTTTCCTGAATTTCTGCGCATTCTTTTAATGCCTGTATGTAATCCTTATAGGGACCCAAATCTACAGGACCTAAGGCCTGTTGTTCCATCATCTGCGCTATCATCGATATAGAATTAATGGTGGGTATAAGATTTTGTTTTAAATCTTCATATAACTCAAAAGCCGTAAGATCATTGCTTTCTCGTAAGTTCTGATTACTAAAACGCAAAGCCGCCGACGTGAGATAATCCCCGCTCATTCAAGTCTCCTTTTTAATTTATTGTCATTTTTATAAAAGATAACTTACCTTATACCCAACTGACGAATAAATCTCTAAAAAAATACTCTTTTTTTAGTATGCAGGACGCCAGTTTCCGTACGCATCCTGACAATAGGTCGCCGATTCATTGCCAATCACATTCCCATACCGATCGTAGGCGTATGTGTTCAAAACGCGACAACTGCCTTGTGAATTATTCGCAAAACTGCGGCCATAATAACCTGTATTGGGATTACGCCATGTTTGCGTTACACCATCTGGCGCATAATTCAATGTTCTGTTGGCATTATTCGCTGCAAGCCTTTCATCAGCCTGATCCATTTGCTGACCGGCATAACCACCTAAAAGAGCACCCAAAATAGCCCCCACACCGGTTGCGACAATTTGTCCTTTTCCTTTACCAAACTGCGATCCGGCTAAAGCGCCCAGTCCGCCACCCACAAGGGCGCCACCCGTTTGTTTCGGTCCTTGATTCACACACCCCACGAGCACCATGGCCAATGAGACAACAATAATAAAAGGCATTTTTTTCCACATAAGAAACCCCGCTAAAAACACATCTTCCCTTATTATATCAACTATTTATTTAACAATTTGTTAAACTTAAGAAGAATGCCATATATTCCAAAGTTCTCGATTCCCCAATCCTGTACACAAAAAAAATCAACCCTATAAAGCTTGCAATTATTGCGCCTTCGGTATAGAACAGAACAACGATTTATCGAGCAAGAGGATCCTGATGAAAATTAATGGCAATGAAGTACGTCCTGGTAATATGATTGAGCACAATGGTCGCTTATGGATTGTTGTAAAGGCAGATCATGTCAAACCAGGAAAAGGTGGCGCCTATGCGCAAGTTGAGCTTAAAGACATTCGTTCAGGAACCAAAACCAATGAACGATTCCGCTCGACAGAAACCGTTGAACGAGTCCGTTTAGACGATACAGACTATCAATTCTTGTTTACGGAAGGTGAAAATTTTACCTTTATGAATCAAGAGAATTATGAACAAGTTGTCTTGTCGAAATCTGTCGTCGGTGAAGCCAGCGATTTTTTACAAGAAGGCATGGTCGTTATGGTTTCCAGTTATGAAGGGGAAACCATCAGCGTTACACTACCAGATACGGTTATCATGACCATCACAGAATCAGAACCTGTTATCAAGGGTCAAACAGCCACTTCCTCCTTTAAACCAGCTCTCCTAGAAAACGGAGTCCGGATTATGGTGCCTCCACATATTGATGCAGGAACACGTATTGTTGTCAATACGTCCGATCGCACCTACGTTGAACGTGCCAAGGACTAAGCATGCATAATCAACCGCTTGCTGGGGCTTCGCCTCTGTTAAACATAATGAGCCGTGCTGTCTATAAGGCAGGTCGGCGCTTGGTTCGTGATTTTGGCGAAATTGAAAACTTGCAGGTTTCCAAAAAGGGCCCTGGTGACTTCGTAACGAATGCGGATTTAGCTTCGGAAGAGATCTTAAAGCAAGAGCTGCAAAAGGCACGCCCTAAGTTTGGATTCCTTCTAGAAGAAGGCGGAGAGATTAAAGGCGAAGATGTTAACCATACATGGTTAATTGATCCTCTTGATGGCACCACCAATTTTTTGCATGGCATGCCACATTTTTGTATTTCGGTCGCACTGAAACGTCAAAATGAAATTATTGCCGGCATGATTTATGATCCTGTTCGCGATGAACTCTTTTTTACAGAAAAAGGTCGCGGTGCTTTTTTAAATAATAAACGGTTGCGTGTTTCGGGTCGCCGGAATCCGGAAGATGCCTTACTGGCCACGGGAATGAATGTCCGGGAAAAAGAAACCTTTTTAGCCAACCTCCATAAGGTAGAGACCATTGGACCTTGTATAGCGGCTATCCGTCACACTGGATCTATTGCTCTAGATTTGGCCTATGTGGCAGCCGGCCGTATAGATGGTTTCTGGCACTTACGCTTTAGTCCCTGGGATGTCGCCGCAGGTATGCTTCTCATCCGCGAAGCTGGAGGCTATGTAACCGATGCAAAATGTCAAATGGATGTCCTCAACGCAGACTCGATCATTGCGAGTAACGAGTTCATGCATCAGGCGCTATGTAAGGTATTAGGTAAGCCTGCCGCAAAAGTGCAGAATATTTAG
>JAGOMX010000019.1:0-28461 GCA_017993335.1 Alphaproteobacteria bacterium
ATTAACAAATTCACGCAGCTCTGATTTCCATCTCCTGTTATTCCTATTTACGTCCTCTAGTTCATTAAAACGCTTACCGGCAGAGATATAATCGGCTGCAAGGTATTTGACAACTAACCCCCTGACACCTTTTGGTAAACGCTCAAAAGGAAAAGTTGCATTCATCTTATCATAAGAACGGATCTGCCCCTTAAATTTTTTCAGTTCATGATTCGTTTCATCAAGCAGCAAATTCAAATGCAATGCTTTGGATACCTTTAAACGCCTTTGTCCATTTGAATCTTTAATATCGGTTAACTGAGATTGATAATTCTCAATACACTTTTCTAACTTTACATATTCCGAGCCAAGTTGCTCTCTGAACTTTGACATGTGGGGTGGCGCAGCAATTTCATCCGATCCATACGCCTTAAATTGTGAGCCACTCAAAATAAGTATCGCAAGTGCAGTCTTATTGATAAGGTTTAACATGGTTAATAATGTACTTTCTACTGACATTTTGTAACGGTATTCATTCAATCTTTTAGTTATAATAACTTATCTTGTCAATAATATTATTAGCGCTGTGTTTTTTATTGAGTTTTTTCTATTAGCCTTTGAACAGTCTAGGATGCGATTAGGTAAAGAAGTGCCGTTAACATGCGATTGTGGGGTCTAGGCAGCTATCTTGATGAGAAAGCCAATTTACCGGTAATGCTAATTTTCGTTACATAGCAGGTTATGTTTGGCCGCCCATTGCTATTTAACTCAAGGGCTGCGAGAAAGTCATCTCCATTTCCATCATTAGCGACACATTGTAATGAAGTATGTGCCCCAACAATGAAAAGTATGATTGCTGGCAGCGTTTGCATAGGTTTCCTCCACGGCACCCCAGATAACGAGACCGCAGAATAATGTTATACAACCAACTGCAGGGATAACCAACCATTCTGCTCGATTCTCACTGGCCGTCTCTGTGCTTTGCTGGGGTAAGTCCTGTTCACGGACCTGACCGGGTAATTCGGGAGGCAGGTTGTTCATCTGGATGACAACATAGTCCCCGTTTGGTGCCATTGGCTCCTGAGTCACTATGTTCTTGGGAGGGGATTCCTGTTCTGGATCCGGAATTCCTGAAGCGAATACATTTTGACTGAATATGATTAAAATTATGATGAAGGAAAGTCTGATGTAGTGTTTCATTTGGGCACCTCGCTAACTATATTCATATCAGGCTGAGCGCTCAATTACAACTACCGCTTTCAGCGATGAGCTAAGTTTTGTGTGCCTGTATACTTCAAACCTATTTTGGCGAAAATCTCAGGAATAAAAGCTTAAGATCTTCTTTGGGGTTGAAATTATTTACCTCTACCACATATTTACCATCGGGCATTCTGGTCACATCACCTGGCCAATTGCACAGCACAAGACTGTCGGGCTCCAGTGGAGTGACTTCTAGGCGAAACTTTTTAATAGGGCCTTTCCAATTAGCTCCGGTGGTGAGTATGTATCTAACTTCTTGAACGTACTGATATTGTTTTTCTGGGTTGTCTTTAAAGCTTTTCAATATGGCCGCGACGGATTGTTCATCAAGATTGTAATCCTTCCAGTCCATTTTAGGCAAATTATAGTCTTCGCCCAATTTTATTTCGTCCAATGTCTGAGGGTTGACCGCATCCATAAAATGTAGCCCCGTATGAGGGCGATAGGAATGACTGATTGTATGGGTTTTATTCGGCTCAAAATACTGGTCCCAGTAATATATGGTTTGGGTTGTCCATGTGGGGTGGCCTTTAGAATCAACAAGTTTCAGATCTTTTAAGCGTTGCGCCATCTTTTTGTCGTGGTAGAGATAGCCTTCTTCCATTGCGCCATACAAATATTGCACCGAAAGGGGAATCTTGTTTTTCGTCAAGAGCTCCGTAATATCCTTGCCATCCGCATTTTTGGCTATGACCTGATATTGATAACCATAGCTCATTCCGTCGACAGTTCTTTGAAAATTGATGAATGGTCTATTTTGAGTCGATTCGTTTAAGCTAACGTTATGGCTTACTTCTTTGTTTTTTGTTGGGTTTTCTTCAATAAATTTATGTGCATAGTACATTTCATCCCAAGCGGCAAATTTATTAGATGGTGCTTCTGGAAAGGGCGGCAAGGGAAAAGCCACTTTCGTCTTAATTTTCCTATCGGAATGATTGGTGAATTTATATGTGATATTAATTTTATCTATGCTTATCTGAAGAAGTTCTTCATCCATAGAAATATCTTCAGACTTTTGATATTCGACCCCGCCACCTGCAACTGTCGCTACCGTGTCATTTGCTAAGACTTGAGCAGAAAAGAGAGTTGAGATGGTTAACAAAATAATCAAAATTTTATGCATGAATCCATATCCTCATATATGTGGGAGCATCCTATCATAGATAGAGTGGATTTTATAACGTAAAGTTCTGTTAACAATAGGTAATCTTTTGAAAGCAATCACCCCATTAGTTTCGACAAATATTAATATGACTCGTCTCAGTGAGCCTAAAATATTTCTCTTTGACACAAAGCTCATCCCCAACAGAACCATTAGAGAACCATTTCAAAACGTCTTTTTTGGGTGATTTCGTCGTCAAGATTCCGCTTCCGGTGCTCACGTACGAAGAGGTGCGCTGCGCTCCGGTTCTCACCTTTCCTATAAATCCCTCCAAAAAAGCCAGTTTTGAAATGGCCTCCTTAGAGTTAAACGAAAAATTAACTATTCTTGAGCAAACTGATAATGAAAATGGTTTTATCTTGGGGTTCAGGTGAATGAATAAACTTATTTATGAAATGTATGAATTTAATAGCTTGATGATGACGCCGGCGCATATGCTGGCTGATGTGTCCCATAAAATAATGAGTCATCCATTCAGTGCATCCATCCTGACTGAAGAAGGTCGAACCATTGCTGCAGGTTGGGAGTTTCTAGAAAGAGTTACCCGTCGATTTGGCAAGCCTGAATTTGGTATCAAAAGCGTAAGTGTTGCCTCTGGTGCGGAAATCAAAATAAAGCAAGAAACCGTACAAAGAGATACTTTTTGTAAATTGATTCATTTCTCCCGCGAGTTGGATGAAAGCACAAAAAAAGAAAAGTCATCCAAAGAATTAAGTAAAATTTTGGTCGTTGCGCCTTTATCTGGCCATTATGCGACCTTATTAAGGGATACGGTACATACCCTTTTGCAGGATCATGATGTATATATCACAGACTGGGTGAATGCTCGTGAGATTCCTTTATTTTTAGGCCGCTTTGATTTGGATGATTATATTGACTATGTTATCCGGTATATACAATTGTTGGGGCCAAAAGTGAATGTGGTGGCGGTATGTCAGCCGTCTGTTCCTGTTATGGCGGCAACGGCAGTGATGTCCGCTCGAAAAGATCCCATGGTTCCAAAGACTGTGACACTTATGGGTGGCCCTATTGATACACGCATTAATCCCACAAAAGTCAATGAACAGGCGAGAAATGAATCCATCGAGTGGTTCGAGCAAAATATCATCGCCAATGTTCCCTGGTATTATGCCGGTGCCATGCGCCGAGTGTGTCCAGGATTTATCATGCTTTCGGGGTTTATGAGTATGAACCTCGAGCGTCATACAGAGGCTCATAAAAGCTTTTATAATCACCTCATTCAAGGAGATGAAAGTAGCGCTGAGAACCATCGGAAATTCTATGATGAGTATCTTTCTGTGCTGGATATGCCCGCCGAATATTATTTGCAATCGGTGAATACAGTTTTCCAAAGGCATGCGCTTCCTAAGGGGGAGATGATGTATCGTGAGGAAAAAGTCGACCTAAAGGCGATAGAAAAAACGGCTCTTTTAACGATTGAAGGCGAAAAAGACGATATTTCCGGTGTCGGTCAAACAAAGGCAGCGCAAGGTTTATGTAAAAATATCCCAGCCTCACGGAAAAAACACTACGAGCAACCAGGGGCCGGTCATTATGGTATCTTCAACGGAAGAAAATGGCGCCGGGATATCGCGCCGGTAATTGGAAAGTTTATTCAGGATATTAAATAGATCCTGTTATTACTCAGACAATGAAGCAATTGGCATTTCGGTACTCAAATGAGACCCCGTCATCCTCGAGCGAAGCAGAGCCCCTTGGGGCTCTGTCGGAGCGAAGGATCCAGTCAAACATGCATCGCGAAGCGATTCTAATTCTTTTAAAAAAAGGGATACAGGGCGACTACGTCGCACATTTTTTACTGGATCCTTCACTACGACAGAGCCTAAGAAGGCTCTGCTCCGCT
The DNA here is from genome assembly GCA_017993335.1 of Alphaproteobacteria bacterium. GTDB lineage: Bacteria > Pseudomonadota > Alphaproteobacteria > JAGOMX01 > JAGOMX01 > JAGOMX01. The sequence goes on from JAGOMX010000019.1 coordinate 4,266, forward strand.
CGAGGATGACGGGGCCTCAAAATCTGGCATCCCTGTCAACTGTTTCATTGCTTTAGTAATAGAAAACTTTACCAATATCCCATAAACTTCCACCAGGTTACACCAACGGTCGCCCATACTGTAATGTTGATAACGCTTATAATGAACCCAGTTCTCCACCAGTCTGCTGTTTTTACCAGGCCAGATGCGTGATATACCGGTGCTGTTCCTGTGCCATAATGAGTCAGCCCTGCAGATAAAGTCGATAGAGGAGCTAAAAATAAGCAGGTAAGCATAGGGGGTGCGCCGGCGGCAATAGCCACTAAAGCAAAAGCCCCATACATGGCAGATACATGGGCCGTCATACTGGCAAAGAAATAATGACTATAAAAATAGACCAACCCTAGAATAGAAAGGGCGGCTATCCATCCGTAAGAGCTAACCATGTTTTGCATGTGCTGGCTGAACCAATCCATCATTCCCAGTTCTGTTAAATTATGAGCCAGCATGAGTAATACGGCCAGCCAAAACATGGTGTTCCATGCGGTATGCTCTTTTAATATATCGTCCCAGGTTAAAATGCCGAATAATAACAGTATGCCTAAGCCAATAAAGGCTGCCGAAGCGGCATCCACGTTAATGTGTTCGCCAAAAACCCATAAGCCTAGCAATAAACCAAAGGTGCCGAGCATGAGTTTTTCTTGTAAGCTCATGTCACCCATTTCTGCTAGTTTTTGTTTAGCTGTTATAGGGGCAGAAGGTGTTTGTTTGAGTTCTGGTGGATAGATAATGTACAGCGTCAGGGGGAGAAGCAAGAGGCAGACAAGTCCCGGAACCACGCTTGCCGTCGCCCATGTCATCCAGCTGATGGGGGCACCCGATTGGCCGGCAATACTCGCAATTAACGGATTCGCTGCCATGGCAGTTAAAAACATTGTGCTCGTGATGACATTTGTTTGGTAGATAAGCGTTATCAAATAACCGCCAATCCGTTTTTCCGTACCTTTTTCCGCGGAGCTATCATACTGGTCCGCTAAAGAGGTGGCGATAGGGAAAATGATCCCGGCACCTCTGGCTGTATTGCTAGGTACGAATGGCGCGAGGAGGAGTTCTGTCCCGATCAATCCATAGGATAATCCAAGTGTGCTTTTGCCTAAGGCTCCAATAAAAATATAGGCGATACGGCTTCCTAATCCTGTTTTGATGAATCCACGAGCTACGCAAATGGCAGCAAAAATCAACCATATAATTTTATTGCTATAGCTACCTAAAGCTTTTTCAATGGTAAGTGTGTGAGTGGCGACGCAGGCCACAATGACAATAATAGAAATCGCGCCGACAGGTAAGGGTTGGACAATTAAGGCAACCACGGTGGTGACAAAGATGGTAAATAAATGCCAGGTCTGTAGGCTCAATCCTTCAGGAACCGGCATCATCCATAAAGCCAACCCCAAGGTCATGATGGCCATAAATGGTACAGGCTTTGCGCCTTGCCAGGCGGAGGGTTCGTCCAAAAGACCGGGTTTTTTATTTAGAGCCTGAGAAATCGCCATATGTTCTCCTATCCATTTATTTAAAAACCAGGATAGATTAACAGCATTTTAGAATCACGCAATTAAAATGTGTGAGTATGTCTCAGTATGTTACGCGCTTTTATTTTTTATCTTTTGACCAAGCGGATTTATTGGGTTCGCAAGCTTTTTGTGGGAGTAACTCTACGCGATCTAGTGTGCCTTTGACTGTGTGGTCTCCAAAATCAATTTCATAGGAGCACGTAATTCCATTGCTACCTAATCTTTGTTTGATCTCAAAATTTGGGTTGGAGGATTGAGAGGGGGTGGCGTAAACAGCCAAATTCATAGGATAGACGATTTCATCCACCGACGTGATTTTGCAATCACCTTTTTCAGGTCCTATAAAAGCGTCTATTTGAACTGGATTGCCGTAGAAACTTCCATCGAACACGGGCAAGGACAGGCTTTGTGTGCCTTCGCGGGCGCTTTGAATCAGTTTTTTCATATGTGTAATCGGGGCTATGGTGCCTTTTTTCATCTGCAGGCTTTTGGATTCAGGTGTTTTGTAGGAGATCGTTCCACCGGCCTCCGTGAAGACGGCTGAGCCTTGAACTGAATCAGATGCTTCTTCATTGAATACGCGTTCTGTCATGAAATCTAAAATCTTGCCATCATCAGATTCTGTAGCGGTGTAGACGGATCTCATGATTTCGGAGTCTTGATTTTTCATTTCTGTGACGCTAGCAGATTCTTGCCGAAGGGTCCAACCATTGCAATCGTGGCTCAATTCGATAATCATGCGGCCATCCGTATTTTTTACATGACTATCTTTTTGAGAAGATTCTAGTTTCAGAGTATAAAAAGCACGGTGTGGTAAAATCTTAATTTCTGTGGATTTTGCGGGCTCAGGTGCTTTTGCAGCCCATGTGGGCGCAGCGATAATTAGGATTAAGATCAATCTATGTAAATATCTCATGTTTATATCTTTGCTGATGGTTATAAATCATTATTGCAGAAAAAGGGTTAAAATAGTGTTCACGTCACTTGGAAAAAGATATGTAACGTAGTACAACTACGAATAGGTTTAAAATGCATCCGTGTGTGGTTAGAAACCATCCACCCAAAAATAAAAAAGCAGGAGTTTTTCATGAAAATTACTTTTTCCTCTTCAGTGTCCACACAGGCGGATGCCGTTGTTGTTGGTGTGTATAAAGATTGTGTTTTTACGCCAGCGGCTGAATCTTTAAATAATAAAATCGATGGTGCGTTGCGTACCGCTATGAATGCCAATCATTTTAAGGGTGAAGACGGTCAGGTTTTGCAATTGAATGCCATCAAGGGCGGCGATGCCAATCGTATCCTCGTGGTGGGTTTGGGTGAAAAAGGTCAGGCCACAGAGGCGAGTTTGAATGCCCTAGGCGGCAAAATTTCTTCGACCTTACGAGCAACGCCAGATGCCTCTGTTGAGGTGCGTTTAGACGGGGTTGAGGGGAAGGGGCTTTCTTGTTCCTATGTAGCAGCCTGCGTGGCGGCGGGTCTCAATTTGAAATCTTGGCGTTTTGATAAGTATCAGACAAAACTTCCTGAGGATAAAAAACCGAAACTGTCATCGGCTGTTTTTGTCACGGATACAGCGGCAGAAGCGACTAAACTCTACGAGCCTATGGCGTGCGTGGCGGAAGGTGTCTTTTTTAGTCGTGAATTAATTTCTGAACCTGCCAATATCATTTATCCGGAAACGCTGGCTCAGCAAGCGGCTACGTTGAAGGCTCATGGCGTCTCCGTGGAGATTATGGGCGAGGCGGAAATGAAGAAATTAGGCATGGGGGCTTTATTAGGCGTCGGGCAGGGCAGTGTGCGTGAATCGCAAATGGTTATTATGCAGTGGAATGGTGGCGCACCCTCAGATCAACCCCTCGCCTTCATCGGGAAGGGTGTTACCTTCGATACAGGCGGTATTAGCTTGAAGCCTGGCGCGGGTATGGAAGAAATGAAGTTTGACATGGGTGGTGCCGGTGTCGTTATTGGCTTAATGAAGTCTCTGGCTTTACGGAAAGCCAAGGTCAATGTCATTGGCGCGATCGGATTGGTGGAGAATATGCCCGATGGCAATGCGCAAAGGCCAGGTGATGTCGTGACCTCAATGTCCGGGCAAACCATTGAAGTTTTGAATACGGATGCAGAAGGTCGTCTGGTGCTAGCGGATGTGCTTTGGTATACCCAGGATCGTTTTAAACCTAAGTTTATGATTAATCTGGCGACGCTTACCGGGGCGATAATCGTTGCTTTAGGGTATGAGTATGCTGGACTGTTCAGCAATAACGATGAATTGTCTGAGCGTTTGATGAAGACTGGTGAAATTATCGATGAAAAGCTTTGCCGGTTACCTTTGCACAAGACTTATGATCGGGATATCGATTCGGATGTGGCGGACATGGCAAACCAGCAAAAGACGCCACGGGCAGCTGGAAGTATAGCGGCGGCTCAGTTTTTGCATCGTTTTGTCAATGGTACGCCTTGGGCGCACTTGGATATTGCTGGAACGGCTTGGACTGGAAAAGAAGGCCCTGTTTGGGAAAAAGGGGCTACAGCTTATGGTGTCCGCCTCTTGGATCGTTTAGTAACAGATTATTATGAGACTAAATAGGATATCCTTATGACGGATGTGAGTGTTTATAAACTCAGTGTAACGCCCCTGGAAAAAACTTTACCAAAATTAATGGAAAAAGTTTTGCAAGGAGGCATGCGTGCTGTTATTGTGTCACCTTCGAAAGAAAGAGTTGAATTGCTGAATACATTATTGTGGACGTATACGACTTTGACTTTCCTGCCTCATGGAAGTGCGGAGGATGGGTTTGCAGATCAGCAACCCATTTGGCTGACTACCGAGGTGGAAAATCCGAATAATGCGGATGTTTTAGTGTTGTGTGATGGTGCAGCTTCTGCTTCATTGCAGGGCTTTACGCGATGTTTAGACCTGTTTGACGGGAATGATACGGAATCAACACAAAATGCACGCAAAAGAATTGAAAAGTACAAAGCCCAAGGGTCGGTTGTCAGTTATTGGCATCAAGATCCAAAAGGTGTTTGGGTGAAAATAGAGACAAAATAATATCATAGGAGATAAAATGACAATTCAACGCACGCTATCCATTATTAAGCCAGATGGAACAGAACGTAATATTACAGGATTAATTAATGCTCGTTTTGAACAAAATGGTTTACGCATTGTGGCTCAAAAGCGTATGCATTTGACACTTGCGCAGGCAGAGGCTTTTTATGCCGTTCATGCAGAACGTGCCTTTTTCCCAGACCTATGTGCGTTTATGGCATCCGGTCCAGTGGTTGTTCAGGTTCTGGAAGGCGAAAACGCAATTCTAAAGAACCGCGAAATCATGGGCGCAACAAATCCAGAAAATGCGGACGCAGGTACGATTCGTAAGGATATGGGTGAATCCATTGACCGCAATACTGTCCATGGTTCCGATTCCGAAGAAAATGCAGCTATAGAAATTGCATTCTTCTTCAGCCAAATGGAAATTGTTGGCTAATACCAATTTCTATAATTTAAGTATACAAGTAGAGGCGGTCTTAAATCTCCTCAACCATCGTCTGTCATGCCTGCGCAGGCAGGTATCCAGCGCAACATGTGCCTCGAAGAGGCTCGTAACCGTCGTCTGTCATACCTGCGCAGGCAGGTATCCAGCGCAATATGTGCCTCGAAGAGGCTCTATATTTCCTTTCTGCTATGGTGTGCTTTGTTGCGCTGGATCCCAGCCTGCGCTGGGATGGCAAGCGTCGAGGGTAATACTTATCGGTTATTTTCTGGAATTGTTATGATTTATATTTATTACAAACTTATTGATTTTCTTCTTGTGAAAGAGGGTTGAAATCGTGGATAATGGGGGCACATTCATAATGAACAAGATGAAGATGCAATATATCTATACCCTTATAGCTTTTCTTTTTTTAAATTTATCGGCTTTAGCCAGTAGCGATATTTATACCGTTGAGAATGTCGTTGTGGATGTTAAGGCAGAATCTGCGGTGGCTGCCGAACAAAAGGCTGTGTTAGAGGCGAGGATGAAAGCGTTCTCTATGCTTATCGAGCGGCTTGTTCCTGAAGATCAACGTGGCCGTTTATCTCCCTTGAGTGCGGAGGCTATTGAGCCTTTTGTGGATGGGTTTGAGGTCAAGAGTCAGAAAAATTCTAAAGTCCGTTATATGGCGACGATGACTTTTTATTTCGATGGAAAAGCGGTGCAACAGTATTTGGGGAAGCAAACGGTTGCTGCGGTGGAATCCTCTGCTCAGCCTTTAGTCGTTGTCCCTGTCTTTATAGATAAAGGCGGTATCTTTCTATGGGGTGAACAAAACCCGTGGCTAGAAGCCTGGTCGAAGAGAGAGCACTTAAGTAAAGTCACGCCTATCGTCGTCCCCCTTGGGGATTTAAAAGACATCGCTATCGTAGATGGAAAACAGATTATCGATGGTGAAATTAGTGGTGTGCGTGAGCTTTCTCGTCGTTATGGGGGGGCAGGTGTCGTCATTGTTATCCTGCGCCGGGATTCAACGAGTCTGGAATCTGCCATGTCCTATGAGGCAAGAGTGCTGGGTATAAACGGCGATGAAAGAAGTATAGCCGGTCCCAACGCAGTGACTAGCCCAGGGGATCCGAGTAAGCAATTTAATCAGGCTATTGATGCCATAATTCAAAAAATAGAATCTCATGCGCGTAATCAGGTGAAAAGTACACCCGTGGACGCGCAAGGTTTGTTGCTGGCGGTTGTGCCTCTGAATGATGCGGGGAGTTGGATGAAGATTCAACAGATTCTGAACAGTTCATCGGAAATTCAAAGGATGACCGTCAAGGGCTTATCGCGCAGGCAAGCGACTGTCGAGATAAATTATCGGGGAACCATAGCCTCTCTAGAATCAGCATTGCATGCACGTGGGTTAAAACTTGAACAGCTTGATGGACAAAAATGGGTGATCACAGCCACAACCGGCAAAACCTCTACGCCGTATTAATTGTAACCTGGCCCAATTTAATCAGTTTAGCCAGGCTTATTTCTGTGCCGATAATTTCTTGGTTATTGTTGTCGGGGTATACTATGGAGGCCTTTATTGTCTGTGTGTTGGCGGGGCTGTCCGATATATTGGATGGTTTTGTGGCAAGGCTTCTACAGACGCCGTCTACGGTGGGAGCCTATTTAGATCCTTTGGCCGATAAGGTCTTGTTGGTGGGCATGTTTATTCTGCTGGGCTATATGCGGGAAGTAGAATTGTGGTTGGTCTTGCTCGTCGTTTTTCGGGATGTCCTTATAATTGGCGGGACAGTCTTACTGTTTATGTTTGGTAAAACCTTTGAGGTGAAGCCATTGATGATCAGTAAAGTAAATACGCTTCTTCAAATATTTTATGTGGTTTGGCTTTTAGCGGTTTTAGCTTTTCACTTAAGTTTTCCGTGGGTTAATGAGCTTTTGATGTATGCGGTCATGGCGTCAACCATTTTATCTGGGGCGGGTTATGTCTTGGTGTGGTTGAGATATTTTGCACAAAATGAGGAGGCATGATGAAAATTAATACGGCTCTGTGGCCATGGATAATTGCAGCCTCTATTGCATTGGTGGCGATGTACTCGATCAGTAATATATTCTTGCCCTTTGTGATGGGCGTGTTTATTGCTTACTCGATGCATCCAGCGGTAACGCGCATGGGGCATCTGGGTATCGGTCGAAGCCTTGCTACGTTTACACTGCTACTGGGTTTATTTGTTTTGATTGGATCAACCTTATTTGTTCTGATTCCCTTTATCATAAAAGAGCTGTTGTTACTGGCATCGGCGTTGCCAAATTATAGCCAGAGGGTGTCTTTGGCGATTGCGCCTCATTTAGACATCTTGTCGAGCTATATTGGGGCCGACAACATTGCGGCCTTACAAGCCAAAGCCTCTTCTTATATGGGGAATATATTTTCGTGGGGATTGAATTTAGTTGCGGGCTTGTTGACCAATGCGCTAGCGATTGCGAATTTAATAACGCTTATCGTCATTACACCGGTGGTTGCATTTTATCTACTGAGGGATTGGCCGCAATTTTTGCAGCAGATTAAAAAATTGCTGCCGCAACAACAAGCGCCCGTTATTTTATCTTTGGCACAACAAATTAACGATACGTTGGGTGCGTTTGTGCGAGGACAGTCTTTAGTGTGTTTATTGCAGGCTCTTATTTATAGTGTGGGCTTATGGTTGGTCGGTTTAGATTATGCGATTACCATTGGATTTGTGACGGGCATTTTTTCCTTTATTCCTTTTGCTGGGATGTTTATAGGTGTGGCAGCTGGTTTAGGGATTGCCTTTTCTCAGTTTGATACATGGACGCCTATCCTGATGGTGGCGGCTGTCTTTGGGGTGGGAAACATTATTGAGGGGCAGTTTTTGGCACCTAATTTAATTGGTGGTCGTATTGGGCTTCATCCGGTATGGATTATTTTTGCCTTGCTAGCGGGTGGTAGCTTGTTAGGTTTCTTGGGTGTCTTGTTGGCCTTGCCTACGGCGGCGATTATTGGGGTCTTGGTGCGGTATAGTGTTTCTCGTTATCTAGACAGTCATTTGTATTATGGCGATCCGATTAAATCGCCTAAGGTAAAAGAGAAAAAAATCTGATGGCCGTCTTGCAACAAGTTCTTCGATTGCCGACGCAGGTAACGTATGAAATCGATGACTTTTTTATCTCCCAAACCAATCAATTGGCATTTCAGTGGGTGGATTCGTGGCCGAATTGGCCGCACCATTGCCTTATCTTGTATGGACCCAAGGGCTGCGGCAAAACGCATCTGGCTCATCTATGGCGTCAGAAAACAGACGCTTTCGTCTTGAATTACGATAAGCTTTCGGCGCAAAATTTAGACGATATTTGCCAGCAGTATAAATATCTGGTTGTGGAAGATGTCCCGGTATTTTTTGATGAGACGTTGCTTTTTCATCTGTATAATGCGGTGCAACAGGCGGGTGGTGCATTGTTGTTGACGACTCAAAATCCGCCGCAATCGTGGACGATCCGGTTGCCGGATCTTAAATCTCGGGTTCAGTCTTGCCTATGGGCGGAAATAAAATCTGCGGATGATGACCTGTTGAAAGCTATGATTCATAAGATTTTTGCCGATGAACAGCTGTTGGTTCCAGAGCAAGTGATTGATTACCTATTGGCGCATTTAGATCGATCTTTCCCGATTCTGTCTCAGGCAATTCATAAAATTAATCACTATGCCTTTGCGACCAAAAAAAGAATCAATTTAACCTTAGTAAAAGAGGCCTTGGCGCAGGAATTTTCCCTATAAAACATCTGTGTTTCAATGACATATGATGGTATGATGTTCTTTAAAAGATGATTAAAATTTAAATCAGATCTTACTTTTAGTGTCAAAATGCGTTAGCATGTACAGATATTAACAACGAACGTATCAGGGACGAATGAGGCTAGCGCATTTCTTTATTATTTTTGTTTTATGCTTATGCACTTCGGTTGATGCGAAGACACGTAAGGCGAGTGGGCCTATATTGCCACCGCCTGTTTATGGGGCCATCGTTATTGAGGCTCATACGGGTAAGATTTTATTTAATGATAATGCGGATGGTATAACGTATCCGGCATCCTTAACAAAGATGATGACGTTGTATCTTTTGTTTGAAGCTGTTGAATCGGGCAAAATAAGCCCTCATCATAAGTTTCCTGTTTCTGCGCATGCCAGTCGCCAAAGTCCATCCAAGTTATATTTAAAACCAGGCGACAGTATATCTGTGCGCGATGCTTTGTTGGCTCTGATGACGAAATCTGCTAATGACGTGGCCGTTGTGGTAGCGGAAGGCTTGGCGGGGACGGAGGCAAATTTTGCCAATCGAATGACAAAAAAAGCTCGTGCGTTGGGTATGAACCATACGACTTTTCAAAATGCGTCTGGCCTGCCCAATAAGGATCAAAAGACAACGGCTCGAGACATGGCGACGTTGTCGTTAGCAATCTATAAGCATTTTCCTCGTTACTATAGTCTGTTTAGCACGAAGTCTTTTGTTTATAAGGGGCAAAAGCATGGCAACCACAACCACTTACTGGGAAGAGTTCCGGGGGTTGACGGTATTAAAACTGGATTTATTGTGGCGTCTGGTTGGAATCTATCGGCGTCGGCATCCCGTTCGGGACAGCGTGTGATTGCGGTCGTTTTGGGTGGAAAAACTCGTTTGTGGCGAGATAAAAAAGTCGCTGAATTGATTGAGGTTGGTTTTCATAAGCTGAACAAAGGGCATGTGCATGGTGTTCCTCTTCCCGAGGATCGCCCCATGGCGGAGCTCGATGATGCAGAAAAAGAGCCAGCCATATCCGAGGATGCACGCCCAGAAAAAAAGAAGAAGAAAAAAATACCCGTCGTCAAAAAAGCGGTTGTAGAGAAAAAACCTGAGCCGGGTAAGTGGGGGATACAGGTAGGCGCTTTTAATTCTCAAAAACGTGCTAGGGAAGTAGCCGTACAGACACAAAAGCAGATTGATGAAGCCTCCTCATCGAGTATTAGTGTCCTTCCTATTAAAAAGACACGCGGAAAGTTATATCAGGCTCGTCTGGTTAATTTAACCGAGAAAAAGGCGAGAAATGCCTGTCGTCAGATAACAAAAAAAGGCCAATCGTGCCTTCCTCTGCAAATTAGGAAGTAATGCCAAATCCTATAATTGAGTATCAGATAGAGGCTGTCTTAAATCTCCTCAACCATCGGTTGTCATGCCTGCGCAGGCAGGTATCCATCACAATATGTGCCTCAAAGAGGCTCAATATTTCCTTGCTGCTGTGACGTTGAAGTAAATGGAGAGCTGCTACGCAGCACTTTGTTGCGCTGGATACCTGCCTGCGCAGGTATGACAAGCGGTGAGGATGAGATTTATCAGTTATTTTCTGGAATTAGTATTAGTTATAAGAATTGATATAAACATCCCACAAAAAGCATAACCACTTAAAAAACAATGATTATTCATAACTTGGCCCGATGTTTGCTTCTATGAAGGCAGATTAGCAACCATTGAGGGGTTTATGAGCGAGATTGTCAGTGCTCTGATAAATATTCTACCTATAGGCAAGTCATTTTCCGAAACGAAGTCTGTTGGAGAAGTGGCAACCGCCGGCGCGTTCTTAAAAGAACTGGGGCAGGTGGAGATGTCTTTGGGAGAGACTCTATCCATGCTGGTAGCACAGAAAATGACGTCCGGTTTTACAGAAGAAAAGTCAGTATCATCTGTTGAAGGCGAGAACGAAGTCTTTGGTGAGTCTTCTGAGGAGGACTTGAATATGCCTTTAATGGAAGACTTTTATGTGGAACAACCAGAAGCCATCGCTTATCCGATAGAAGCCCCTATGATGAGCTTGCCGATTTTGACTGTATTAAAATCAGAACTGCCTTGCGAAGATTTTGATATGTATGCGCCAAGAGCTATAGAAATGCCGGTGCCTTTGAAGGCTCTGCAGGTTCATATTCCGCCAGAGGTGGCTCCCGTATCAAAAGAAATTCTGGCTGTTCCGATGGTTGAGAACGTGATTTTCGTTCCAGCCGACAAAATCTATAGTGAGCCTGTTGCTGCGCCGCAGTTTATAGAGCAAATCCAAAAAGAAATTAAATTAACTCCTGACGTGGCCGTATCAGAGCCAGTGCAAAAGCTTGCAGAGGTTATTCCTACTGTTTCGCAGGATTTTCATCCAGATGAAGAAAACACGGATAACCAGCCCCATGAAAATTTTACTTTAAATAAAATAGAGACCATAAAAAAAGAAGATGTGCCTCAAGAGATTCCCACAAAAGATAAGTTAGTTCCTGCGGTGACGACGGAAGCTATGGTTCTGGATCTCCCTGCAAAAGAAATATCGAAGGTGAAGGCAGTTGCTGTGCCCGTTACAAATTCGGTGAAGGTGCCTCAGGTTGTCCGGGATGTGGCCGTTCATATGAAGCAGGCTATCGATTTAGGAATGGATAAGGTGACAATTCAGGTCAATCCGCCATCTTTGGGTAAAATTCATGTGGAATTGAAATTTGCCCAAGACGGCCGCGTCAATGCGATCTTAACGATGGATAAAATAGAAACGTATGATTTATTCAAGCAAAGTCCACAATTATTAAAAGATGCTCTTTCTGGCTCTGGTGTGGATAATCAACAGACCGATGTGAGCTTCAGCCTTAAAGGTGAAGACGGCAATCAAGAACAAAAAGCAGAAAAGAAGGCAACAAAAAGTAGCGTGGGTAAGGGTCCGGAAGTTGACTTAGACGAGCCGTTATCTTATCGAGCTTCTCCTCATCTCAACACAACAAAAAAGGTGGATATCCATGCCTAGTTTAACGCCGGTGGAAATGGCTGAAAAAAGCCTCAAGACTTCACGTATGGAATTGGCGAAAAATGGCGCCAATGCGGTTGAAAAATCGTCTCAAATGATGTTTAAAACTTTTGAGGATTCCTTAAAGCTATTTGTTAAATCTATTGAATATCAGGATCCCATGGATCCGGTGGATACGTCAGAAATGGCCAAGCAGATGTTCCAGCTTTCACAAGCGCAAGGACAGCATGCCATGGTTGAAAAAATGACGGAGCAAAATGAATTGCTAAAGACGGGACAGGCCTTAAATGCAGCGAGCCTGATTGGCAAAACGTTAGAAGTGAACAGCGATAAATTTGCTTTAGCCGAAAATAAAAGTGCACAACTTGGTATTTATATGCCAGAAAATGTGCATCACGCCAAAATGGAAATCCGTGATGATAAAGGCGGTGTGGTTTTTGAAAAAGAACTCACGCCGAAGGCTCTTCAATCTATGCTAGAGCCCGGTAAACACGAGCTCGTATGGAATGGCGAAGTGACCACGGATTATGGCAAGCATAAGTCTGCTGGTAAAAATCTGGTTGATGGCCAGTATCGTCTGGTTGTTAAGGCTTATGATAAACAAAACCAAGTGATAAAAGAACCTTGGACGGATGAGCCAAAAGCAATCCAAACCACCATAAAAGCCCCCATGACGGGAAGCGATTTTATGAACAATACACCGAAAATAACCGTGGGGAATAACACGCTTCCACTTTCAGCCATCGTTAGTATTCAAGGCGAGGATAAGGCGCCAGTTGTGGAACCTTTTGATCGCTTAGCGGCTTTAAAAGATGCCATGAGCTTGCTCAGTGAAGAGGATCAAAAAGTTATCCTGGATAATATCGCTAAAGAAGCAAAAGCCACAAAAAAAATGGACAGAGAAGACCGCAAACTAGAAAAGATGGTCAATAATCTGAAACCTGAACAATACGAAAGCATAACAAAAGAGATAACCAATAAACTGAATATAGAAAACTAGGGAGACTATACATGTCGTTAACACAAGCCGTCGCAGCACTAAGGGCCAGCGAAAAAGGATTTAATAACATTTCTTCAAACCTTGCGACTCAAACTGTCGTGGGTGGAAAGCGTTTAGAAACTGAATTTAAAACAATTGTCGCGGCTGGTTCTTCTGGCGGTGTGCAAGCCGTTTCCATTCGTGGATCTGGTGAGCAAGGCGCTATGCGTGCGACAGAACAAGATACGGATCTGGCGATTGCCGGAAATGGTTTCTTTGTGGTTGGAAAGTATGGAGAGGTCCCCGCACAAGGCAGTAACGAGTTTTCTTTCACAAGAGCAGGATCTTTTAAGGCCGATAACCAGGGGTATCTGAAAAACACCTCCGACTATTTCTTGCAAGGATGGCCGACGGACAGTACGGGTAAGCCTACAGTTCCGGATCTCAACTCTTTAGCCAGCTTGCAAACAATCCGCATGAACCAGATTGCGGGTATTACAAGTCCAACAACAACAGCTGCTTTAAAATTAAATCTTCCGGCTACATTGCCAAACGGGGATAGTGTGACTTCATCTATGGCTATTTATAACTCTTTAGGGGAAGCCAATACATTGCAACTGAAGTGGGATAAAGTCTCTTCGACGCCGACACTTACATGGAATTTGTCGATTACAACGTTAAGCGGGGCGCCAGTTAAGCAAAATACGAGCGCTGGAGCCGCTTACACAAACATTCCCGTTGTCTTTAACGGGAGCGGTCAGCCTGTATCGTGGGGTGGTAGCACAGCCGGTGCTCCTAGTGTATATATAGATTGGTCTGCATCTAGCGCCGCAAATCCAAGCACAATTGCCTTAGATTTGGGTACGACGAATACTTCCGATGGTATAAGCTGTCGTGCCGAGGGGTATAGTGAAACACTCATGGAACAGGACGGAAAAGGTCCAGGTCAAGTTAACGGTATTGAAATCAATAAGGATGGTATTGTTTCCGCCTTATTCAATAACGGCCAATCTTTGAAAATATTTAAAATCCCTTTGGCGAACTTTGCGAGCCCACATATGCTAGAATTAAAAGAAGGTGACGCCTTTGGCCAAACAGATGCCTCCGGTGGTTTTCTTTTAGCTGCCGCAAAAAGTGCGGGTATGGGAAGTATCGAATCTAAGTCTCTAGAACAATCTACAGTAGAAATTGCGGCTGAATTAACCAAAATGATGCAAATAGAACGTTTCTATTCCAGTAACACGAAAGTTATTCAGGCCGATGACAATATGTATAATGATTTGAAACAGCTATTTAGATAAATATAAACAGCCTTTTTCAAAGATTTAAATGACCAAGTAGGAAAGAATTACCATTTGTAGTGGTAATTCTTTCCATTTTCTGGGAAAATTAAAATAAATTTAAAATAAATAATTTTTAATTTCCAGGGAAACAAGCATGGACTTTATCACATTCTTGCAAAGACTAGGGTTGCTGCGGATGGCCATTACGGCTGGTCTTTTGTTGTCCTTAGGCTGGTTTATGATGTTTTTTGCCGGTCACTTGTCTCAACCGGATATGGCCTTACTCTATGGCGATCTGGATGTGGGTGAGGCTGGGCGAATTGTTACCCGTTTAGAAGAGCAAAACATTCCGATGCAAATCAAGGCCGGGGGGACGCAGATCCTCGTGCCGATCGACCAAGTTGCCCGTATTCGTATGGATATGGCGGAGGCTGGTTTGCCCAATGGCGGATCTGTGGGGTATGAGATTTTTGATAAAAGCGATGTATTTGGTACATCCTTCTTTGTACAAAACGTCAATCAAGTTAGAGCTTTAGAGGGGGAGCTCTCCCGGACCATTCGTACATTAAATATGATTGCTTCGGCCCGGGTGCATTTGGTTTTACCGAAGCGTGAATTATTTAACAATGATCAACAGCAGCCAACGGCTTCTATTGTGCTGCGCATGCAGGCGGCCGGGCGTATAGATGATGCCCGTGTTCGTGCGATTCAGCATTTAGTGGCAGCAGCTGTACCGAATCTTACGCCTGAGCGTGTTTCTGTGGTGGATGATCGCGGAAACTTACTTTCGGCCAGTATGGCAGAGACCGGCGAAAAAGCGGCTTTGCAAAAAACAGAAGAAATGCGGGCTTCTTATGAGGCGAAATTAGAGTCAGCTATTCGTTCTTTATTAGAAAGAACCGTCGGTGTGGGTAAAGTTAGGACCACGGTCGCGGTGGATATGGACTTCGATAAACTGACTGAAAATAGCGAGATTTTTGATCCAGATGGTCAAGTACAGCGCTCCACGCAAACCATATCGGATGATTCTAGCTCCGGGGATGCCGGTGGCGGTGTGGCTGGTGTGGGCAATGAATTACCGAACGCAACGGCTGGGGGAACGGGTAAGAATCAGAGTAAACGGACCGAGGAAACCGTTAACTTTGAGATCTCCAAAACCATAAAGAATTATACAAAGGAAAGCGGTTCCATAAAGAAAATGTCCATCGCGGTTTTGGTGGACGGAAATCGTACACCGGCAGCGACTGAAGGGGGTAAGGAAACATACGAACCTCGCAAGCCGGAAGAACTGGCACAGATCGAAAAGCTTGTAAAATCTGCCGTGGGTTTTGACGAAAAGCGTGGAGATACGCTTGAGGTTGTCAATATGGCCTTTACCAATGATCCGGTCGATATGGGGCAGGATATTGTGCCGAATGTGCTTGGATTTGAGTCTCATCACATTGTGCGGCTTATCGAAACAGGGATTATTGCTCTGATTGGATTGCTGATGATGCTATTGGTGATCAAGCCCTTATTGAATCGGGTGTTTGAGGCGCTTTCGACGAAAGAAAACAGTGAGGGAGCGGCTGCGCCTGTTGTCTTGGCTCCCGCTGTAGCTCCTGTTGCAGCGCCCATACCGGCCAATCAGAGTGATCCGGGTATTCCGCAATCTGCGAATACGAATCAGTCTGGGGGCAATGGTCAAAAATCTCCAACGGATCAAGTCAAGGAGATGGTCGATCAGAATCCCGATGAAACAGCCGCTTTGGTTAAAAACTGGATGAATCAATAAGGAGTTATGCATATGGCGAGCCGCGTTATTGAAAGTGCAGAAAATCTAAGCGGGCCGGAAAAAGCGGCGGCTCTTATGTTGTCCCTGCCCGCAGATCAAGTGGCTAAACTGTTCGAAAAACTGGATCAATCGGAAATTCACCAAATATCCCAAATTATGGCGAATTTAGGTAAAGTGAAGCCAGAAGCCATGGAGTCTATTTTTAAAGAACTCTCCGAGGGTCTGCAAGGCACAGGGGTGTTGTCGGGCACATTTGAAAGCACGGAACGACTATTGAATAAAGTTCTCGATAGCGAGCGAGCTAAAGCGATTATGAGCGAAATCCGAGGCCCGGCAGGTAAGACTGTATGGGATAAAATGTCAAATATCGGGGCAGATGTACTCGCAAGTTTTCTCAAAAACGAATACCCACAAACCATTGCCGTTGTCTTGTCGAAGATAAAATCGGATCATGCTTCAAAAGTGATCTCACAGTTTCCTGAAAATCTCTCGAAACAGGTCATTGAGCGAATGCTGCGCATGGAAACGGTCAAGCGTGAAGTTATCGAAAATGTAGAGAAAACGTTAAAAACTGAATTCATGGGTAACATGGCGAAATCTTCGCAAGCGGACTCCCATGAGATTATGGCTAATATTTTTAACTCTTTTGATCGCGCAACTGAATCTAAATATATGTCTTATTTGGAGGAAAATATTCCAGAAGCCGCAGAAAAAATTAAATCCTTAATGTTCACCTTCGATGATTTAATTCGTCTGGACTCTTCGGGTATACAGACGGTTGTCCGTTTTGCCGACAAATCTAGACTCGTTCTTTCCTTAAAAGGTGCTTCTGATGCGATTAAAGACTTGTTCTTTTCCAATATGTCGGAACGCGCGGCCAAGCTTATGAAGGAAGATATGGAAAGTATGGGAATGGTCCGCTTGCGAGATGTGGAAGAGGCTCAACTCGACATTGTTAATTTAACCAAAAGCCTTGCGGAAAAAGGTGAGATTTCTATCAGTACCGGCGATTCAGAAGAACAGATGGTGGGATAGTTTTATGGATCATGCAAAAAAATATACTTTTGGGGAAAGCTTCCTGGATTCGTCTGGCCAGCTTATTCGCCCTGAGGTAGAAAAAGCCAAACAGCAAGGCTATCAGGAAGGATTTGCGGAAGGAAGTCAAATCATCAATCATGAGATGGCACTGCTGATGGAATCCATGAATAAGAATTTGCAGGAAATAAAAGAAAACCAACAACAGGCTTATACATATATAACCGAATCTACCCTTCTGATCGTTAAAGGTATGATGGAAAAAATTATACCCTTTGCGATGCAGAAATATGGCGATGAAGAAATAGGAAACTTTATTGAGCACGTCTTGAAAACCCTTAAAAATCAGATGTCCATAGAGATTAAGGTGCATCCTGATTTATTGGCGGGCGCAAAAGAAAAAGTAGAAAAAGCGCTGGCGATCCATGAAACTTTAAAAGTAACCTTTAATAAAGCAGAGAATATCGCCAGAACTGAGTGCCATATCACGTGGGACGATGGTGGTGTTTCTTATATAAAAAGTCAATTATTGCAGCAAATGTCTGATGCATTATCGAGAGTGATGGAAAATATTCCAAGTACATCTGCAATGCCAGATTTGTCTGATGAAAACCCTGTAACGGAGCCTGAAGGAGAGAATCATGGTGGATGACGAAAATATCCAAAACGAACAAGGAACGGAAGAAAATAACTCTTCCGAAAGAGAGGAAAATATTCCTTCCGCGCAAGACCTTGGTGCTATTTATGATGTGCCGGTAGAAGTGACGGCTATTCTAGGAAAGGCTGATTTGCATGTGAATCAGCTCCTAAAGCTAGGTCGTGGGGCTGTTATTGAGCTCGATCGTAAAGTCGGTGAAGCGATTGATATTTATGTGAACAATCGTTTGGTTGCCCGCGGAGAAATTGTGGTTATGGAAGACGAGCAAATCGGCATAACGATGACAGAAATTATCAAATCGGATGCAGCAGCTTAAGAGCAAAAAGGGGATGTGCTATGCGTTTACTCATTGTTGGTGGGCTTGAAGGACACATTACAACGGCTAGTAAAATAGCTTTAGAACGCGGTGCCAAGGTTAGCCATGTTACAAGCGTATATGCCGCTTTAGTTAATTTACGCTCCGGCAAGGGCGCCGATATGGTCATGGTGGATATAAGCCTGGATGTGAAGGATCTTGTGAATCGTCTGCAAGCGGAGCGCATTAGCGTGCCGGTTATTGCCTGCGGTATTAGCACCGATTCAAAAGCACCGGTTGCCGCCATTAAGGCGGGCGCCCAGGAATACGTTCCTTTGCCCCCCGATCCAGAACTTATTGCGGCTGTGTTAGAAGCTGTATCCTGTGATCAGGATAAGTTCATCACAAAAGATCCGGCTATGAAAAGTGTCTTCCGTTTGGTGGATCAAATAGCGCCCAGCGATGCCAGTGTCTTGATAACCGGTGAATCGGGTACAGGTAAAGAGGTCATGGCCAAATACATCCACAGCCACAGCCGCCGCAAGGATAAACCCTTTGTTTCGGTAAACTGTGCGGCGATTCCTGAAAATCTATTGGAATCTGAGCTCTTTGGCCATGAAAAAGGGGCTTTCACGGGTGCTATTGATCGTCGTATCGGAAAATTCGAAGAGGCCAATAAAGGGACTTTGCTGTTAGACGAAATTAGCGAAATGCATCCTCGCTTACAGGCTAAATTACTGCGAGCGATTCAAGAAAGAGAAATAGATCGCGTCGGTGGAAGTAAGCCTATCCACGTGGATATTCGTTTGCTGGCCACCAGTAACCGTGATCTGGAAAAAGAAGTCGAAGCGGGTAATTTTCGGGAAGATCTGTATTTCCGTTTGAATGTGGTCAATGTCGCTTTATTACCTTTGAGGGAAAGACCTCAAGATATCGAAGTTTTATCCCATTTTTTTGTGGATAAGTATTGCCGTGCCAATGGTGTAGCGTTAAAAAAACTGGGCAGCAGTGCCTTGGATAAGCTGCGTCAATATTACTGGCGTGGCAATGTGCGTGAGTTAGAAAATATTATCCACCGTGCGGTTCTTGTGGCGGTCAGCGATGAAATTGGTAAGGATGATATTCTCTTGCCGAAAAATTCTCTAGAAAACCAAAAGACAACAGCCGGCGACATCGTTAGCGGCCCGGCAAATATATTGGTGGGCAGGACTGTGGCGGATGTGGAAAAAGATTTAATTATCGGAACGCTTTCCCATTGTTTGGGGAATCGTACCCATGCAGCCAATATTTTAGGAATCTCTATTCGCACCTTACGCAATAAGCTGAATGCTTATACGGAAGAAGGCGCAAATATTCCTCAGTCTAATGCGGGATAAAGGATATTATAAATGGCTGTAAATCAGGGGATTCCTAATGTCAATATGGAGCGTATTCAAGCGGCGTTAAGCCGCGGAGATATTGCATTTGCCTTAGGTCTGATGTGTATTCTGGTTGTTCTTATTCTTCCTTTACCCGCGTGGTTGTTGGATATTGCCTTGGCATTTTCCTTAATGTCATCTGTATTAGTATTGATGACGGTCTTATTCATTATGAAGCCGTTAGAATTTAGTTCGTTTCCTACGGTGTTGTTGGTAACGACTATGCTGCGATTGGGATTAAACGTGGCGTCTACGCGTCTTATATTAAGCCGTGGTCATGAGGGTACCCATGCGGCCGGTCATGTTATTGAAGCCTTTGGTAACTTTATCATGGGCGGTAACTTCGTTATTGGTTTAATTGTCTTTGGGATTCTTGTCATCGTTAACTTTGTCGTTATTACAAAGGGTTCAGGGCGTATCGCCGAAGTTTCCGCCAGGTTTAGTCTGGATTCGATGCCAGGAAAGCAAATGGCCATTGATGCGGATTTATCTGCAGGCTTAATTGATGAGACGGAGGCTAAGCGCCGTCGAAAGGAAGTCGAAGGCGAATCCAATTTCTATGGGTCTATGGATGGTGCGGCGAAATTCGTACGCGGTGATGCTATTGCAGGCCTATGCATTACATTTATCAACATTGTTGGTGGAATTATCGTTGGTGTTGCCCAGATGGGTGTTTCCTTAAGTACCGCAGCCCATACCTATACGTTTTTAAGTGTAGGCGATGGTTTGGTGGCTCAGATTCCCGCCTTAATTGTATCAACAGCCGCCGGTTTGTTGATTTCTAAGGCCGCAACCGATGAAGGCAGTGCCAATAAAGCCCTCTTTGATCAATTAACCGCATACCCGAGTGCTTTGGGAATGGCATCTTTCTTAATGTTTTTTATCTCATTATTACCAGGATTGCCTTTTGTTCCCTTTGTGATGCTCGCGGGATTAACGGGGTATGGTGCCTATACGATTGCCCAAAAACAAGAAAAAGATTCACTCACGCGTATAACGGAAATCGATGAGCAAGAGCAAAAAGTCATTCACGACGAACAAGAAAAAATCTCACAACAGGGTGCCTTGTATGTGGAGCCCATACGTCTAGAGCTTGGGTATAGTTTGTTGCCGTTGTTGCAAAATAAGGATTTGAACCGATCTTTACCCGATCAAATTACAGCTTTGCGCAAACAACTGGCGAATGAGATTGGTTTTGTGTTGCCGGTGGTTCGTATTCAAGACAACATTCAAATAGGTTCGAATGAATATACCATCAGCATAAAAGAAATCGTCAGCGCGAAGGGGGATTTGCGTCCATCGATGTTATTGGCGATGGATCCACAGAATGCCGAAGTCATGATTCCGGGCGAACCTACGAAAGAGCCGACGTTTGGCTTAAATGCCAAATGGATTGATTATAATCGTAAAGCAGAGGCTGAAGGTTTGAATTATACAGTTGTGGACCCGTGTACCGTTATTATCACCCATCTCACAGAAGTAATAAAAGACAATATGGTCGATTTACTGACCTTTGAAGAAACACAAAAACTGTTTGATGGTTTAAGTAAGGCACATCAAAAGTTGTTGCGGGATATTTCGCCGGCACAAATCTCGATGGCGGGTATCCAAAAAGTTTTGCATACTCTCCTGCAAGAGCGGGTATCTATTCGGGATTTACCGACGATACTGGAGAGCATTGCGGAGGCATGTACCTATAGCCGTGATATTTCAGCCATTGCTGAGCATGTGCGGGCTCGACTTTCTCGGCAGATTTGTGCAGCTAATTCCGATGAAAATGGGTTATTGCCTATTATTACGCTTTCTCCTGAGTGGGAGCAATTATTCCATGAATCCTTAGTTGGGGAAGGGGAGTCTCGCCAATTAGCTATGGCACCGAGTCGTCTGCAGGGATTCATTCAAAAAGTTCAATCCACCTATAATGACCAAATGATCAAGGGTGTGGTGCCGGTTCTTCTGACGAACCCAACTGTGCGTCCTCATGTTCGCTCCGTGGTGGAAAGATTCCGTCCATCAACGGTTGTATTATCACAGAATGAAATTCATCCGCGTGTGAAGCTTAAAACATGCGCGCAAATCGAATAGGGTGTAGAAAATGCGTATGATTCGTTATCAAGGACACAGCTCGCAAGAATTGCTTGGTCGTATTCGTCGTGAGTTAGGACCAAATGCTCTTATCGTTTCAACCCATGAGGAAAATGGTGAGGTCACAATCGTTGCGGCCATTGATCGTAGCCTGCAACCTTTGTGTGGCCAAGAGACTTTTGCCGAGATAAAGAAATGCTTGATTTATCATCGTGTGCCCAGTGCCATTATCGATCAGATGCTGAGTGTTTCCGATCTAGAGGGAAGCTTGCCTGAGGTCATGGCTAAAGTTTTCCGTTCCGTATTCCGGGTTCCTAGCCTGCATTCAATCCTTAATGATGGATCTCCGCTCATGTTAATTGGGCCGCCAGGCGTAGGAAAGACTTTGTCTTTAGTAAAAATCGCTGCACAATGCAAAATTGAAAATCGACCCGTGCAAATTTTTTCCACAGACCGGCAAAAATCCGGTGGGTGTGCGCAGATTGAAAAATTATCTGAAGCCATGGATACTCACCTATCAGTTATAGAAAATCCTCTGTTGTTGCAGAGAGCGGTCAATGTACATAAAAACCAAAGTTTGCTTCTCATCGATACAACAGGGACAAATCCTTTTGATGTGGAAGAAAGAAACCGACTCTATAGCCTAATGGAATCCGCGAAGCCTCGAGTTGTTTTGGTTTTGCCTTGCCGTGGTGACGATGACTATTACCAGGATATGGAAGCCGGATTCCGGCCCTTTAATCCGCAGTATCAAATCCTAACCCAGATAGATTTAAGCCCACGCTTAGGGCATGTGGTTTCAAGAGCCAGTGATAGTAAAATTCCTTTAGTAGCGATCAGTCACATGGCTGAAGTGGCTCATTTACTTATCCCGACAGTCAGTCAAAAATTATCGAATCTATTTATAGATCGATATGACCAACATGTGCAGAATAGCATTATGGGGTCTGATTTAAGGATGGCAAGTTGATGACATCCATATCTGCTGGGACGATGATCGAGTCTCTGTCTCATATTATGCTGATTGCTTCTGGCAAGGGAGGGGTAGGAAAAACTTGGTTTTCCATATCTTATGCTCACGGCCTGGCAAAAAAAGGTAAAAAAGTATTGCTGCTAGACGGAGATATAGGTCTGGCGAATATTGATATTCAGTTAGGAATTATGCCACAAAAAGACTTAACTCATTATATAAATGGAGAATGTCTGTTAAAAGACTGTGTTATTCCTTATGGAGAAGGCGGGTTTGATATACTGGTGGGGCGTTCAGGTTGTTCGCAGCTGTCGTCCTTATCGGTTGCCCGTATGGCAGATTTTCAATCAGAAATTACTCAATTGGCCGACCGTTATGATCAAGTGATTATCGATCTAGGGGCAGGCCTGGGCTCAACCGTACAAAAGCTCAGCCAGCTCGCCAGCCAATGCATCGTCATAACCACGGATGAGCCTTCCTCGATGACGGATGCCTATGCCGTAATCAAATATCTACGGAATTATTTATCCCATATACGCGTCCATATCGTCGTTAATCAAGTTCTGGGTATAGCTGATGGGGAAAAGATTTATCAAAACTTTAAAAAAGTATGTCTCAACTTTATGGGGTACACCCCTGAACTTGCCGGTATCATTCCAAAAGATAGCCATGTCACGGATGCCATCCGCAATCAACAACCTCTCTTCCAACGACATCCCCACGCCATGGCGGCCACGCAAATAGAAAAAATCATATGGAACATGAGTAAAAATTGTAAATGAAGTGTTGGTAGATTATTATGAAAATAAATACAATATATAGAGGAAATTCAGATGCTATCTCGAAATAATAAATTGTCTATAATAGATAACATTATGAAAGACTCTCTCTTTTATTTCCGTAAAAATTACATACAATTGTTTTTTATGGTTATTTTTACAGTGATAGTGCTGAAATTATTCTATTATACAAAAGGAGTCTTATTAGATTATTATAAAGAAGTTATTTTTATATCTTATTCTCCTATGCATATTTACTATAAATATGCGTTGCAAATATTTTTTGGGTTTTCCTCCTTCTTGATTTTTCCCATAGTGCTTTTGGTGACAAGAAATATTGTATTAGGCGCACCGCTGTCATTAGGTGAATTTATAAACCAACCAAAATCCAGGATTATTCACGTTTTGCTGGCTCTGGCAAAGCTATATCTGCCGTTATTTTTAGTTAATTATGTTATGAACTCAGGCCTTAAGTTGTTTGCAAATAAGTTGTCGAATCATTTAATGAATATGGATGCATCGGGAAGCATTGTCATGGATGAATTCAATGAAGATAGGTACTTACCTTTTTGGGTATATGAGCATGCAGGGGAGATTGCCAGTTATATTTTTCCCACAGAAGTTGCCTTGGGTCAGATCTTGTTCGCCCTGACTTGGTATATAGCTGCACGTTGGTCTATGATGATTGTATCTGCGGCTTTGGATAAGACCTTTACATTCAAACAATCGGCAACCTTTACCAAGGGTTATGTGGGAGTCGTGTTTTTCTCAATTATATTGGTTTCAGTAATATTTCGCCTGCTGGAATATACCTGGTTTCAGGCGTTGGTTGCATTTACAACTGGAGAGGATATTTTTTCGACGCAGACAAACACCCTCACTTTATGGGGCTATTTTCTAGACTATGTAACACTATTTTTGGTGGTTTTAAAATGGACAATGTATACGATCTTGCTATCCAAGACTTATGTCGTTATTGAAAGCAAAATGGAGGCCTGATTTTATGCCACAAGAATCTTTCTCAATTTTTAAATTATAGGTGCGAACGTCGATTTTATTC
>JAGOMX010000019.1:28561-30711 GCA_017993335.1 Alphaproteobacteria bacterium
TTATTCTTCGCTGGAATCATTCCCGTTAAAATATGCCCAATTGGTGGCATGTCTTCTGTTTTTATTTGGATTTTGCATCCGTTCTTTAAGATAGGCAATGCCCTTGTTGGGTTCTGTTCTTAAGGATTCTCTTGCCACAAAATTGTCCCAGTCCTCTTTTGCTTTTGGGTCCGTGTCTAGTCTTCGGAGAAGGGCGTTGATATAGTCTTCCATTTCATTGTAATGAATCTGTCCATAGAGAGATTCGGGGGCAAATATCTCGCTGTAGATGTCGGATGGATTTTTAGCTTGCAGGATTACTTTATAAATTTTATCTGCAGGTAAAAACTGAACGGCTTTATAAATTTCCGTAAATGCGGTGTGTTTGCGTAAAATTCTTTTTGTTAATTTGACACGATTATTTTCTGGGAAAAAATCGATCAGCTGAAAAAGGGCGGTTAGATCTCGCGGATTTGCTGTGAGTTTATGGGCGCTCTTGTGAATGGCTTGAAGGTAGGCGTGGATGACAGCAGCCTGACGGGGTTCATCTATGTGACTTACTTCCTGAAAACTAAAAGCCCAAACCAAATACCAAGGGGCACGTTGACGAGTGTAGAGCTCGGCAATGGGGGCCACACAAGAATCTATATGCCCATGGGGTAGGGTGGACATTGTGCCTAAAAATCTTTCCACGTCTAGCAGACGATAATCCACCGAGCGACTTTTTGTTTCTTTTAACCCTTCCCATATACGACAGAGATTCGGAAGTGAAATCCTATCTAAAGAATCGGCAGAGAGATATAAATCATCAGGATTGATATGAAGCTCACTTAAGATCCGTGTGATGCTCCTTGTGCTGGCGAGATCTTGGGTTTTTGCCAAAAGGTAAACGTAAGGGGTGCGTGTTGCTGGATTTAGATGTACCAGATCTTTAAATAAAACCTGTTTATCCGCCAGACTTATGGCTTGAATATATCCCATGTTTGAATTGTATATGGTATGAGGCTCTAGAAAATGACAATGAATCAAAAACATAACGTTTTTAAGATAAGTTTTCTGCTCTTCAGAATCCAAATCTTTAATCGCAGGACAATCTTTTGCGATGAAATCCACGACGGAAAATATGTCTGACCACTGAGTCTCATGGGGAAGTGGATCCAGTTGTGAAATCATCTCCAGGGCCATGAAAAAGTTATTTGTTGGCGACCTATCTTTTCTCTTATGGGGCCAGGCATTCAGTTTGAGGGCAAGATTGACAAGAAGTTCTATGGCGGTCTGTCTTTGGTCAGCAACAACGTCGTTTTGTACGTCACGAAGACATTGATACACATCCGACCAGTTGACTTTATTCGCAAGGATTCTGAAAAGTTTATCGAGTTGGTCCTGCTGGAGGATCATGCTGACTTGTAAATAATGATATAAAGACATGTTGCTTGTAAAGGATTGCGGAAGATGAGCTCGTGAGGGATCAATCTCAAGTATTTTATGGCAGGACATTTCGTCGGCTGCGTCGAACAAAGAGGATAGATGGGTTATTTCTATATCCTGAGAGAAGCACAGGTAGGGGCTTATTCTGCTGATAAAAATCAAGAGTGCAGAGGCGTTTTCGGGAAAGGCTTGTGCAGCTAACCTATTAAGGCAGTGCATTTTGGCGGGTGATAATCGTTTGTCTATGGGATGCTTAGATTCTAATTTAGCTGGAAATAATTCCGTCGTGACGATCATCTGTGCTGGGCTTAAACTTAAAACCTTTTTAAAAAAAGGCGAGTGGCCTGCGGTTGTGGTAGTATAACGCAATTTTGCATACAGTACGGATTGTTCTTGCATGATTTGATCAAAAGCAAAGAAGCTATTCAATCGAACACTTCTTTCCGTTACATCCCACCTCATATATTGCTCCGCCAAATAGACGGATTGAACGGGCAAAAATTGATGCTTATTATGAAATATATTCTGCCAGTCCGGTTGGATCTGTCGTAAAGTATCATTGGATGTGTGATGCAGGGAGCCTGTTATAAATTTTACAGCTTTGGGATCTATCCCCTGATGCTGCAAAGGCCGCAACATGAGTTTCAGGGTTTCCTGTCGATCCCATGCGCCCACACTGGCATAGCTTGTAGAATGCATAAAAAACAAAAGGAAAAACGTATAGCGTCTAATCATAAAGTAAA
>JAGOMX010000020.1:0-10011 GCA_017993335.1 Alphaproteobacteria bacterium
CGTTAAGGTAGAGTCAGCATTACCCGTGGGAGAGGGAAGTCTTGTCACAATAGCTTCTAGGACTTCATCGATTCCCAGACCCGTTTTTGCGGATATCATGATGGCTTGGCTTGCGTCTAAACCAATTACATCTTCTATCTGTTGCTGAATTCTTTCAGGCTCCGCCGCGGGAAGGTCAACCTTGTTTAGAACCGGAACGATTTCATGATTATTGTCCAAAGCTAGATAAACATTGGCAAGCGTTTGCGCCTCTACGCCTTGGCTGGCATCCACCACAAGTAGGGATCCTTCGCAAGCCGCTAAAGAGCGGCTAACTTCATAGGTAAAGTCCACATGTCCAGGCGTATCCATTAAATTCAGTTGGTAGTTAAGACCATCTTTTGCTAAATAATTTAGCCGTACGGTCTGGGCTTTAATTGTAATCCCACGCTCACGCTCAATATCCATATTATCGAGCATCTGGGTTTGTAGTTCCCGTTGTTCAATGGCGCCGCATTTTTCTATTAAGCGGTCTGCCAGGGTGGATTTTCCGTGATCAATATGCGCGATAATTGAAAAATTTCGGATGCGCTCTAAAGGCATTGTCATGATCTTAATTCACCACCAGTTAATGTTTTTACGTTTTCAATAATTTTTGTCGAAATTTCAGTTAGTTGTTCTTCTGTTAACGTGGCTTGTCTGGGCTCTAGTCGGATAGAAACGGCTATCGACTTTTTCCCACTCGCCACATTTTTTCCTTCATACACATCAAACAAGCGGATATCGGTAATAAGATCCTTGTCAGCCCGTTTTACAGCCGCCAGGAGATCTTGTGCTTTTACAGCCTTATCCATGATGAAAGCAAAATCTCTTTCAACCGCTTGATAGGGCGATAGCTCGAGAACCGCTTTTTTATCCGTATTGGAAATAGGAATTTTTTCCATATACACTTCAAAACCAACGACTTTAGAATCTATCTTCATTTCCGCCAGTATTTTGGGATGAATTTCGCCAAATGCCGCAATTTTATTTTTCGGACCCAAAGTAAAATAGCCAGAGCGGCCAGGATGATAGTAATCCGGCCCCGGCATTATAACCTGTAGGTTTTTTGTATCGAAATTACAGGCCTGCATCGCCGTAAGAGCATCAGCTTTTACATCGAAAATATCTACGTCTCGAATCGTTTCTGCCCAATGCTTATGGGCTGTCTTACCCGATCTGACGCCACAGGCCACCATGGATTCATCTTGTTTGGTGATACCTGAAAATTGTTTTCCGACTTCAAACAAGGATACATTTTGGCGCCCTCGGTCGCAGTTTCTTTGTACCGCTTGGATTAAATTCGGCAGTAAACTCGGTCTCATGTGAGATAAGTCCTGACTTATAGGATTTATTAGCTTCAAGCTATCTTGTCCACCACCGAACAAGCGTGCGGTTTTTTCATCCAAAAAAGAAAGGCTCATGGCTTCTGATAGCCCACGGGAGCATAGAGCTCGACGCACTTGCCATCCCCATTTTTGATAGGTTCTGGATCCAGGATAGCTCTCAAAATTAGAATTTGTCTGGGTGCTGGGTAGGTATTGTGTTGGGATATGGTTATACCCATACACGCGAATAATCTCTTCGATGAGATCCGCTTCAATGATGATATCATGACGCCACGAGGGGGCTTGAACGGCCCAATTCTCCCCATTTTTTTGAACGGTCATGCCAAGGGCTTCCAGAATGGATTTGCACTTTTCTTCCGGAATAGAAAAACCTAAAAGCTTCTCTATCTTTTCCATACGCAAAGGTATCGCAGGCGCTATCGGTGCCGGCTTTCCTGTGGTGGTTATGCCGCTTGCTTTTCCGCCACAGTGGGTCAGGATGAAATCCGTCGCCATTTTTTGCGCTGTCTCAATAATTTCTCTATCAACGCCCCGTTCTAATCTCTGCCGTGCATCGGTAATTACATTTAATTTACGACCTGTAAGCGCGATGCAAATAGGATCAAAAACAGCACATTCTACCAGGACGTTTTTTGTTGTTTCTGTGCACCCTGAGTCCATGCCGCCTATAATTCCAGCCACAGCATGGGGTTGAACATCATCCGCAACAATTGTGATGGATGGGTCGAGTTCATATTCTTTGCCATTCAGAGCAAGAACCTTTTCCCCAGCCTTTGCCTGACGCACGTTAAGTTGACCTTTTAAACAATCCGCATCAAACACATGCATGGGCCTGCCATAAGCTTGTGAGATATAGTTGGTAATATCAACTAAGGCAGAAATAGGCTTTAATCCTACGGATAATAGCTTTTTTTGCATCCAGGCGGGGCTCGGTTTATTTTCTACGCCTTGGATATAGGTGCTTGTAAAGTATGTGCAAGCGTCTGCCGCATCATCGCTAATTTCAACGGATATTGGGGATGTGGTCGATACGGAAACTTCAGGGCAATGAATAGGCTTTAAGGTGCCAAGACCTGTCGCCGCCAAATCTCTAGCTATGCCGTAAATACCAAAGCAATCCCCACGATTTGGCGTGACTTCTATATCAAGGATTAGATCGTCCAGGCCTGCGTATTCGCTATAAACCATTCCCACAGGCGCATCTTCCGGAAGATCCATTATGCTTTTTTCTACATACGGTTCATCCAACCCTAGCTCTACCGATGAACAAAGCATCCCGTGACTATCTATACCACGGATTTTCCCGAGCTTTATCTTCAATCCATTTTCAGGAATGGTTGAGCCTATAGGAGCAAGCACGGCTTTCATGTGCTTTTTTACATTAATGCCACCACAAACAATCTGTAGGGTTTCCTGGCCCGTATAAACCTGACAAACGCTTAATCGCTCTGCTTCTGGATGAGGGCTAACTTCCGTAACGTGGACTATTTTAAAGTCTTGTAAACCTAAACTACGGTCGATAACATCGTCCACCACCAGGCCAAGCATGCTTAATTGCTCAATTATTTCCTGATTAGAGGCGCTGGTTTCCAGATATTCTTTAAGCCACGAGATTGTAAATTTCATAACATTTAACCTTCGTTTGTCGTTAAAGCTTGCGCCGTTGAAAAACCGTAGTGGTTTATCCAGCGAAGATCAGATTCGTAGAAAGATCTGAGATCCGGAAGGCCGTGTTTGAGCATGGTACAGCGTTCCATACCCATACCGAAAGCAAAACCTTGATAGATTTCAGGATCAATCCCACAGTTCATCAAGACTTGCGGGTGTATCATGCCGCACCCGAGAATCTCGAGCCACTCATCATTGCCGCCGATAACCATTTTTTCTTTTGTCCGTGTACATCCAATATCCATTTCAGCGGATGGTTCTGTAAAGGGAAAAAATCCAGGGCGAAAGCGCGCCGGTAGATTTTTAACCCCGAAGAATTTTTCACAAAACTCGATCAAGCATCCCTTGATATGGCTCATGTTAATATTTTTATCCACCAACAATCCCTCGATTTGATGGAAGTTAGGTGTGTGAGTTGCATCGGATTCATTCCGATAGGTGCGACCAGGAGCTATAATCCGAATAGGCGGTTGGGATTGCTGCATCGTACGGATTTGTATAGGAGAGGTCTGTGTGCGCAATAACATTTGCACACCTTCCGCATTGGCAGGCAAGTAAAACGTATCGGATTCTTGTCGTGATGGGTGTGAGGGCGGAATGTTTAATGCCGAAAAGTTATAGTACTCTGTTTCGATATCCGGACCTTCTGCGACGGAAAAGCCCATCTCCCGAAAGATCGAAATAATTTCGTAAGCCGTTTGTGTGAAGGGATGGATTTTTCCTTCTACAAGAGAACGACTAGGCAGTGTTACATCAATGTATTCATTCTGTAAGCGTTGATTTATCTCTTGCTCTTCTAAAAAAGTTTTACGAGTTTCAATGGCAGCGGTTATGGTTTCGCGCAATTCATTGTAGGCTTGTCCTTTAACTTTGCGTTCTTCAGGCTCCAGATTTCCAAGGGCTTTCATCATAAGGGAAATACGGCCATTTTTTCCGAGTTCTGCAACACGTATATCATCGAGTGCTTTTAAGTCATTCAAAGCCTCAAGATTACGCAGTACTTCTTGTTTTAGCCCAGCTAGGTTGTCCATAGGTATAAACTTTTTGTTGAAGAAAATTAAACTTACCCGATCAGTTCTAGCAAAGATACGCAATCCTTTCTATAAAAATCATATTCAGAGGCCCTTTCAAAACGTCTTTTTTGGGTGATTTCGTCGTCAAGGTTCCGCTTCCGGTGCTCACCTTTCCTATAAATCCCTCCAAAAAAGCCAGTTTTGAAATGGCCTCATTCAGGCTTTACGAAAACAGCCAACGACTTCTACATGCCTGGACCATAAAAACTGATCGACGGGTGTTACCTCTTCAATATTGTACCCGCCTTGTATCAACAGTCGCGCATCCCGAGCAAATGTCGCGGGCTCACAAGAAACCATAACAATAACCGGAATAGAGCTTTGACTTAACCAATAACATTGATTTTTAGCGCCAGCACGAGGAGGATTAAGGATGGCAAAATCGTATGCATTGAGCTCTTTTAGGATCAGCGGGTCTTCAAATAGATTTCGTGTAGAAAGTTGTATGGGGCAACTCGCCTTATTCTTTGCTTTTTCCAAGTCTTTTATTGCTTGTGCATCGAGTTCAAAGGCATCAACCTTTGCATGCTGAGAAAGAGGGATAGAAAAAGTTCCACGGCCGCAGAATAAATCTAGAGTTCTTTTGTTTTCTTGGGGCCATTCACGAAGGACTAAATTTGTCAAAATTTCATCCGCCATTTTGCTGGCTTGGGTAAAACCATCCGCCTGGCATTCAACAGGTATGTTTCCATAACGAATCGTGGGTTTTTGGAATTCAATGATGAGTTCTTTTTCGTTCTTCCGTTTCAAATTAAACCTGGAGACTTGATGTTGTTCACAAAAAGAAATTATTTTATTGGACTGTTCTAAGGATAGACCCCATAAGCCCTCCACAAGTATATCCGTGCCTGTATCGCTGTGGAGTAGGAAGACGTCTACTTTTTGCTTGTTGCGCAGTAAGTGAATAAAAAGTTTTTTTAGTGGAATAATTAAAGCCTCTAGTTCCGGCAGGATAAGTGGGCACTCCGTTATATCGGCTATGTCATGAGATTTTTTTGTGTGATACCCCAAATGGATGACATCATGCAGGCGCATGACTTTAAAATTACAACGTCGTCTATGCATTTTAGGGATGAGAATCGGAGGATTAATCCTTATGTTTTTTAAGCCCTCTCCATGAAAGGCATTCGCGATAAGGGAAGTTTTTTCATCTATATAATCTTGTGTGTCCAAATGCTGTAACGTGCAGCCGCCACAAACACCGTAATGGCGACAGGGAAATTCAAAATTTTCTTGCACGTGTTGGGTCATAGATAAATCAAGTTCTTATGAGGGGCTGCGAATGGCTTTTTGGTCCTTTTCAGGAAGCGAGCGCAAGACATTTTCAGTGCCTCCGGATGTTTCTAAAACTTGCTTTAGGAGTTCTTGCTGGTTAGGGATTTCTGTGTGTTGTAGGAGATACGCAATCAGTTTTTCTTTTATATCGTTCGTCGCGACGATATGTGGTTGTTCTCGTTGAGGGGGCGTGCCTTCCGAATGCAAGATTCCGGCGGAAAAAATTGAAAGGATCATGATGAAGAAAAAAATATAAGGCATTTTACTCTGCTTTAAGTTGTGATGAAGCACAGTCTAGCAACATTTTAACCACTTTAGAACTACGGAGTTGAAGGCCTGCGATTTTTTATTGAAAAGGCTTGAAAACATAAGAAGCGATATCTTCTTTTTTCATTTTCGTCAGATCCTTCGCGACCTCATGTTCAACTTTTGTGAGTACGTTATGACTTAATAATTTTCTTAACTCTCCTAAAGTTTGTGGGGGAGCCACTAAAACCAGTGAGTCCATATCGGAAAGGCCATTGTTGAGATGATGTGCCAATTCCCTTATGAAATGACTTTTTTCAACGCGGTGAATATCCGTGTGGGAGCTGTAAGCATGTCCCCCAGAAGAGGCGTTCTGTTTGTTTCTTCCAGGCTTTGCGGCGCCTTTATCAAACTCATCTTCTTCTTTTCTTGCGTAAGTGGGCCCTACTTGATCGAGGGATGTGCCATTTTTGATGAGGACTCTCGCGTTCGAGCTGTCGGCGACTAAGACTAAATGCTTTCCCATGAAACCCCCTAATAAATGCATATATTATAATGTGTTAACAACACATCTCCACAGTATTATTATATCTAATTTATGTTGCGAGTTGGTTAATATTAAGAAAAAATTTACCTTTTTTATGAGTTGCCTCTTGCGTAGGCTTGGTGGTTTTGCTAGTAATTTGCTAAAGGTTTCATCAAAGAGTGACGAATGCACGATGCGCTTCATCAGTTTGTAATAGAAAAAATAGTCCCGATAGAAATTTTAGGGATTGACGTTTCCTTTACGAATTCGTCTTTTTATATGTTGTTAGCGGTTGCTGGCATTATGGCTTTTCAGTACTTTGGCACACGCCAGGCGGCGGTGGTTCCCGGACGGTTTCAATCTATGGTCGAGATGTCTTATGAGTTCATCGTTGACATGCTAAAGGAAACAGTCGGCCATGAGGGCATGCGTTACTTCCCAATGATTTTTTCTCTGTTTATGTTTGTGCTGATGGCGAACCTAATTGGTATGATCCCCTTTAGCTTTACAGTGACAAGTCATATTATCGTTACGTTTGCCTTGGCGATGCTTGTTTTTGTAACCGTTACAATTATAGGTTTTTGGAAACATGGCCTTGGTTTTTTGAAAATGTTCTTTCCAGAAGGAACGCCTTTGGCTGTTGCGCCCATACTGATACCGATTGAAATCATTTCTTATTTAATGCGTCCGATTACGCTTTCTGTGCGTTTGTTTGCCAACATGCTCGCCGGACATATTATTCTTAAAGTGTTTGCTGGATTTGCTATTGCGCTGGGTGTATTTGGTGTGGCGCCGATTGCTATCAATATTGCGGTTACGGGGTTTGAGTTTTTTGTGGCCTGTATCCAAGCCTATATATTTACCATTTTAAGTTGTTTGTATTTAAATGATGCGTTAAATATGCATTAAGTAAGTGTCCGTAGATCAAGGATTACGTTAATAATAAAATGAAGGAGACGAAAGAATGGAATTAGCCGCAGCTAAAATGATTGGTGCAGGTCTTGCGATGATAGCCTTGCTTGGTGTGGGTATTGGTATTGGTAATATATTTGGTAGCTTAATCAGCTCGATTGCCCGCAATCCCTCGGCTCAGCCGGAAATGTTCAAAATGGGTCTGATCGGTGTTGCCTTTACAGAAGCGATTGCTTTGTTCGCATTGGTTATCGCCTTTATCATCCTTTTCGTATAGGACTTTTATGCCTCAACTTGATTTTGCAACTTATACATCTCAGCTCTTTTGGCTTATTGTAAGCTTTACAATTTTGTACTGTTTTACAGCCAGGGTTACAATGCCCCGTATGGCAAAAATACTGGATGCTCGTGGGGCTCGTATAGATGGCAATTTGCGGCAGGCCGAAGAAATCCAGCGCGAATCAGAAAAAGTTCGCGCTGCTTTTGAGGAAATGCTCAATAAAACAAAAAATCAAGCGCATGAAAATGTGATGCAAATGATTCATAAGGTTTCCGTATCGAGTGCCCAACGGAAAAAGGATTTGAATCAAATGATGGTTGAGCGTGTTCAGTCTTCTGAATCGCATATTGGACGACAAAAAAAGTTAGCGATGGAAGAGATACGATCTGTATCTGAGTCTATGGCTTTTTTGATCGCTGAAAAATTGTTAGATCAGAGCATCGATCCAAAAGTGTTAGAGGGTATAATGAATGATCTTTCTGCGGATAAGGTAGCTTAAAATGGTCACGAATCCTACTTTTTGGTTTCTCGTCTCTTTCGTTTTATTTTTCGTATTTTTTGGTAAGGCTGTCTGGCGGATGATTGCGGATGGTGTAGATACCAGATCCAGAAAAATTGCAGCAGACATTGAAGAGGCCGCCAAACTTAAGGAGCAGGCCCAGGCCCTTTTAGATGAAATAAGAGCCAAGCAAAAAGAATCTGGCGCCCACGCAGAGGCTATTTTAGAGCATGCGCGCCTTGAGGCAGAACGTTTGCGTACAGAGGCGGCTAAGGAATTAGAAGAATATATGCGGCATCGTGAGCAACTTGTGCAACAAAGAATTAATTTTGCTGAACAAGAGGCCGTTAAAGATATTCAGGATTCAGCCGTTGATTTAGCCACAAGAGTCGCAGAAAAACTTATCATGAAGGCATCGACAGAAGATATCAGCGCTAAGCTGACCTTAAAAGCGATTCGAGATTTATCTCAATCCTAATCTAAATCATCAGAGCTTTATAACTCGCTCTAGGAGGCTGGTTTTTAGTATTCGAGTTTCCTGCCGAATAAATTCACTTGAAAAACCTCCATCATAAATTTGTAAGCCATTAACTATTTATAA
The DNA here is from genome assembly GCA_017993335.1 of Alphaproteobacteria bacterium. Lineage (GTDB taxonomy): Bacteria > Pseudomonadota > Alphaproteobacteria > JAGOMX01 > JAGOMX01 > JAGOMX01. The sequence goes on from JAGOMX010000020.1 coordinate 8,448, forward strand.
ATCACATCATGCTGTAATGAATAAAAATAATTAGATGGGGTTGCGATGGGTAACGGTGTTGTGTTAGACGCCAGTTTTTTGCTGGACGGGAATACATTATACTTAAAAAATTCCTTTCAACAGATTTCTTCAGAGAGCCTGTCTTATGGGCGTTTGTCTTATCAATCGCATCATTTTTCTCATATAGAATCTAACTATGAGGTCTATCGATCCTCCGTCTTGGGTTATTTAGCGGATATCCATGACGTTGATTTTCATATGCGTAAAGAGAATGAAAATAAAATATTTCATGCAATTACAAAAGATAATGACGCCTTATACGGAATGCATTCAAGTTTTACGGATGATAATGAATTTAGTGCAGATCAAGTAAAAAACAAAATTTATTATGAAATACCTCAAGAGGATATAAAATCAAAAATACAGACTCCTTATTTTCTAGAATTCCGACATCAAGAATCTTCTTCCTTAAGTTATGGCTTTGTTTTGAATATTAAGCTGGATTTTTCTGAGTTCAATCCTGGAGATATGAATAAAACGGAATTAAATGCGCTTTACGAGGGACTGTTTAAATATTCCTCAGATATTATTCCGTCGACTTCGTATATAAATAATAATTTTACATATGAAATTACACCAATAAATACCCAAGCCCAAGAACCCCTTGTTAAGGAACAGGGAGAACAAGTCACCCATAAAGAAAATATTCGTTCCGATGAAAAAGAACATAAAGATAAACCAGACATAGAAAACGTATATGACGATAAAACAATTGTAGAAACAGAAAAAGTTGATGACCTCAAGGGCTTCAAGAAAGAGGACGATAAGTCCGATAAGCCCAAAGATGACGATAAGAAGGATCATGATTCCGATAAGGATGATGATAAGAAAGAAGACGATAAGTCCGACAAATCCAAGGACGACGATAAGAAGGATCACGATTCCGATAAAGGCGACGATAAGAAAGATCATGATTCCGATAAGGGTGATGACAAGAAAGAGGACGATAAGTCCGACAAGTCTAAGGATGATGACAAGAAGGACCATGATTCCGATAAGGACGATAAGAAAGAGGACGATAAGTCGGACAAGTCCAAGGACGACGATAAGAAAGATCATGATTCCGATAAAAAGGACGACAAGAAAGAAGACGATAAGTCCGACAAATCTAAGGACGACGATAAGAAAGACTATGATTCCGATAAGGATGATAAGAAAGAAGACGATAAGTCTGACAAGTCCAAGGACGACGATAAGAAGGATCACGATTCCGATAAAAAGGACGACAAGAAAGAAGACGATAAGTCCGACAAGTCTAAGGATGATGACAAGAAGGACCATGATTCCGATAAGGACGATAAGAAAGAGGACGATAAGTCCGACAAGTCCAAGGATGATGACAAGAAGGACCATGATTCCGATAAGGACGATAAGAAAGAAGACGATAAGTCCGACAAGTCCAAGGACGACGATAAGAAAGATCATGATTCCGATAAGGACGATAAGAAAGAGGACGATAAGTCCGACAAGTCCAAGGATGATGATAAGAAGGATCACGATTCCG
>JAGOMX010000020.1:10111-30132 GCA_017993335.1 Alphaproteobacteria bacterium
ATAAGGGTGACGACAAGAAAGAGGACGATAAGTCGGACAAGTCTAAGGACGACGATAAGAAAGATCATGATTCCGATAAGGGTGATGACAAGAAAGAGGACGATAAGTCCGACAAGTCCAAGGACGATGATAAGAAGGATCACGATTCCGATAAGGGTGACGACAAGAAAGAGGACGATAAGTCGGACAAGTCTAAGGACGACGATAAGAAAGATCATGATTCCGATAAGGGTGATGACAAGAAAGAGGACGATAAGTCCGACAAGTCCAAGGACGACGATAAGAAAGATCATGATTCCGATAAGGACGATAAGAAAGAAGACGATAAGTCCGACAAGTCCAAGGACGACGATAAGAAAGATCATGATTCCGATAAGGGTGATGACAAGAAAGAGGATGATAAATCCGACAAGTCCAAGGATGACGACAAGAAAGAAGACGATAAGTCCGACAAATCCAAGGATGACGACAAGAAAGATCATGATTCCGATAAAAAGGATGACAAGAAAGAAGACGATAAGTCCGACAAGTCTAAGGATGATGACAAGAAGGACCATGATTCCGATAAGGATGACAAGAAAGAGGGCGATAAATCCGACAAGTCCAAGGATGATGACAAGAAGGATCATGATTCTGACAAAGACGGCGATAAATCAGAAAAATCTAAAGCTAGTCATGACCATGATGCGCCTAAAAGCGGTGTAAGTGGAGATACAGACAGAGACTTATCTGACCACAACAAGGGGCATAATGATGATTTAAGTGGTGGCAAGTCTCATGACATTATAAATGGGGATGCAGGCCGGGATATGACGGATCACGCTCAGGGCGGTAATGATACCCTCAAAGGTGGTGGTGGAGATGATGTCCTAAATGGCGATGCCGGCCGAGATATGATGGATCATTCTCATGGGGGTAAAGATACTCTTTTCGGTGGAGATGGCTCGGATATTATAAGCGGCGATGCTGGTGGTGATATGATGGATCATTCCCAAGGTGGGCATGATACTCTATATGGAGGCAGTGGCGATGATATTATCTATGGGGATGCGGTTGGTGATTTAAACGATCATTCTCAAGGTGGTAATGACACCTTATTTGGGGACGCAGGCAACGATACGATTTATGGGGATGCTGGTGGCCATGATAACGGACATGGTGGCAATGACTTTATTGATGGCGGGCAAGGCGCCGATCATGTTTTTGCCGGATCCGGCAATGATACAATCGTTTATGATTCACATGATATTATCGATGGTGGCTCTGGGCATGATACGCTACAGGTCGACGGTAATGGAATTATCGATCTTTCTCATGTATCGAATATTGAAAGTGTGAATATGGACAACGGGGTGAGTAACTCCATAACGATAACTGCTCATGAGCTTTTAGATATTGGCGCGACAAATGATACGGTTATCTTTAACGGCGATTCTCACGATAGTATCGTTTTAGATTCGGGGCACTGGGTCCAAGACACAAATGCGGCGCCTCCTGAAGGGGCTAATGCGGGGGATTACCATACGTACATCAGTCAGGATACCGGTGTGGTGGTTCATATAGAGGCTATCGTGCAAGTCATTGTCCATGACCCGGCTTAATCTTGACCACCATCTGAGCTCATAAAATTGGAGTTATACCGAAAATACTTTTACCACTTTCTAGCATAGGCAGATGGCGGCATTTCTTCAAAAACCATGGGGTTGAAATCAACGAGTAATTTAGCGGCATTTAAGCCCTCCAAGGCAAATTTCTCAAAATCATTATTGTTTAGACGATACAAACAGCCATCTTTTGCAAATAGCAGATCTCTGTTTTTATAAAAGTCAGCCCAGTCTGCTTTTTTAATTGTAAAAAGAGGTGTTCCATCTCTGTTTGATACGGTATAATCGAGTTGATCTACACCTAATTTATTGTTAAAATGTTCTCTGGCATCTAATCGTTCAGTTAACGTGTATTTTTTTCCCACTTTTTGCCAAACATGTGTTCCCATAAACCCAGAATTTTCCCATTGAAACTTTTCTAGTTGGTTCCAGCCGTTTTCGTGTCGATGAAAGTCACTATTCGATATAACATGCCCCAGTTCAAGTAACTTGCTGCAGCCATATGCAATTTCTAAAGGAGGTTTATATTTAATGACTTCCATTTCTTTTGAGCAAACATTAACTTTATGTTCAGACTCGAAAAAACCACCCACAAAACAAGTCGAATTAAAAGGCCACATGCCTAATGCTGTAAAATATGGTGGCTTACTGATGGCTGTAAGACCCTCATATCCAATGCCCTCTATGTTGACAGGCTTATAGATTGCATAGATAAAATATTTACCATCAGGGGATATATCGCAATGTTTTGGAAAGATATGCCCATAAATCCATTGACCGTAATCAAATAAATCTTTGGCTAAATCCCATTTTATCATGCGACATTTGTTAGACGGCCCTCTGCGAAGAATAACGGCCACAGACGCTTTTGAAGCCACAAATACCGACAAACGAGCGGGTACATTTTTCATAACAGACCTTAATTAGTAACTGGTATGCCCCTGTTGTTGGGGAATTCCATAAAGTTATATTTGCCGCGCAATTGTTTATTTCTCTCAATTGACCAGCTCAGACCAAAAGCAAACAGAGATGAACAAACTTAAGTATACACGGTTAGAAATAGTTAGGCTATAATTCTTGAGGACGCGCAAGAGAAATCTAATAATGGGGCAGGGCCTACGCATGAAAAACTCTCTTGACAGTTTTATTTAGATTTTTGAACGACATTGCATTCTTCCTCATAACACTTTTGAGAGATTGATCAGACTTTGTTTTTGCCTGTGGCAGAACGTTTAAAGCCCGTTTTCTGACAATACCCAAGTTAAAAAATTAAGCCAGGTTTAAGGATTTTAGCTTTTGTTTTAGATGAAGAAAATCTTTCCATGCTGTTCTTTTTTGCCCAGGCGAACGAAGAAGGTAAGAGGGGTGATAAATCGCATAAGCCTGATAGTCTTTTTCGCTATGTGCAGTTCTATAGGTATGCCAATTGCCGCGTAAATTGGTCACGCCCGTGGTCACACCTAACAATGATTTTGCCGAAACACCCCCAACCATGATGATAACTTGGGGGTCGATGAGTTCAATCATTCTTTCCACAAAGGGCATACATGTTAAACGCTCATCCATGGTTGGTTCTCTATTGCCAGGAGGTCTCCAGGGGATGATGTTCGTGATAAAATAATTGGCGCGAGTCAGGCCAATGGCGGAAAACATTTGGTCTAATAGTTTGCCACTGGCTCCCACAAAAGGAATGCCTTCGCGATCCTCGTCTGCTCCTGGTGCTTCACCGATGACCATAATTTTGGATTCTGGATTGCCATCACCAAAAACAGTTTTGTGAGCTGTTTTCTTTAGTTCGCAGCCCTCAAAATTTTCAAGTTTTACCTTCAGTTCAGCCAACGAATTTACCTGTTGTAAGAGGGCTTGGGTGTTTGCCACTTGGTTGTTTTGAGGTGCGGCTAAAATGACTTTTTTAGACTTTTTGAGTGTTTTAACGGGCTCAAGGATGAGATTTGTAGGTGTAGAACTTATTAAAAGCTCGTCACCTATTTCTTTTAACCAGTCGGCAATTTGTAGATTAGACATGGTTAATTTTTTGACCGCTACTCATTTGAATCTTTGACAAATAGCGGTTGAGTTCGAGAAGGATTTTATCTGTCGTCACCTCAGGTGAGCTGCCGGTGCAGTCTACATGGATGACGGCTTTCGAATAGTAAGGGGTGTATTTTTCCATGAGCTCATGCAGCTCTTGGGCAATATCTCCCTGATGGAACTGAGGGCGATGATCGCGACGTTCCAGACGAGGCAGCAACGTATCGGCATCGGCCTTTAACCATACAGATATGCCATTTTCTTGAATGATATCGAGGCTTTCCGTGTCAGTAAAAGCACCTCCGCCGGTCGCAAGAATGTGAGGTTTTTCACTGAGTAAGCGTTTGATCACACGGCGTTCTACATCACGGAAGGCTTGTTCACCGTAGATTTCAAAGATATCCGAAACCGAGCACTTGGCTGCAATTTCCACTTCATGGTCTGAATCAATAAAATCTACACCTAGTTTTTTTGACAAACGACGACCAATGCTGGTTTTTCCCACGCCCATCATTCCGATTAAGACAACTGTCTTAGGTAGATTAACTTCAAATAACTCTTTCATGTTCAATTCGTTAGCTTTTTTCCACTACACATATTGTTCTTCTATAACTTATAGACTAATCTACTACGATGATATCAACAAGCAAAGAGGAAAACATGTCTGTTACAATTAAAATTCTCTGGGGCGCTTTAGGATTTGGTTTAATCCTCGGCGCTATCTCTCTTGCCACATGGGGTATACCGGCTCCGACCGGCGAGGTCAAGGTAACTTTTTCTAATGATCGTTTTTTAAATAAAAAAAATGATTCTTAATTTTATATGAAAGATGCATATCTAATCGAACAGTTTTGCGAAATGTTGATGGCGGAGAAAAATGCCTCTCCCCATACGATTGAATCTTATCGTCGAGATTGTGAGAGTTTTGCTTTATATTTAGATGAGGTGAGTTTACGGAATGCTTCATCCTTGGCAATAAAATCCTACATGCAAGTTTTATCGGAAAAGAAGTATGCGGTAAAAACGATAGCCAGGCAGTTATCAAGTTTGAAACAATTTTATTCTTTTTTATTCAGTGAAAGACTTGTGTTGGAGAATCCAACCCATGATATCACAAGCCCAAAAATCGGGAAAATTTTGCCAAAAAATGTTTCCGAACAGGAAATGACAACCCTTTTAAATGCGGCGATGCTTGATGAGACAACGGAAGGTATGCGATTACGAGCGATCCTAGAGATTTTATATGGGACTGGCTTACGTATTTCTGAGCTTGTTGGTCTTCCTTTACAAGCCTTGACCCGATCCGAAAAAGGCATTCCGTTATTAAGAATCAGGGGTAAGGGGCGAAAGGAGCGCGTCGTTCCTTTGCCTGAGGCTGCGTATCAAGCCCTTAAAAGGTATCTGTCTATAAGAGAGATTTTCGCAAATAAAAAAGATGATCCCTGGTTGTTTCCTTCATCAGGAGACTCAGGTCATATAACGCGTCAGCGGGTGGGGCAGTTGTTGAAACAAATAGTTATAACGGCGGGTTTAGATCCAGATAAGTTTTCACCCCATGTATTGCGTCATGCATTTGCTACACACATGTTGAATAATGGGGTTGATCTGTTGCATGTTCAGAAACTTCTCGGTCACGAAGATATCTCTACAACAGAAATATATACCCATATAGCGATAGATAGGTTAAAAGAGTTGGTTGATACTTGTCATCCGTTAGCAAAATTGGCACAACATGAGACGTAAAGATTTTAGGAACGTATTATGGTAACACCTTTAGAATTTGAAAAAACGATTCATGCCTTGGAAAATAAATTACATGAGCTCATGCTCGTGTCGTCGTCGAATGTGACGGGTAATCCTGAGGTTCTGGAGTTAAAGAAAAAAATCGAGCAACAGCTGCAGGCCACATATAAAAAATTAACGCCATGGCAAAAAGTTCTCGTGGCCAGGCATACAGAAAGACCTTCCTTTAAAGACTATTTGCATGGTTTGATCGATGATTTTGTAGAATTAAGTGGAGATCGAACCTTTTCAGAAGATCGCGCGATTATTGCTGGTATTGGGCGGTTTCGTGGTCAGTCCGTGATGATTATGGGTCATCAAAAAGGTAATGATACGGAGTCTAGAATACGCCACAACTTTGGCATGGCACGACCTGAGGGCTATCGTAAGGTCAAGCGTTTGATGCTATTAGCGGACCGATTCCAATTACCTCTCCTTACTTTAATTGATACGGCAGGGGCACATCCAGGCATAGATGCGGAAGAGCGTGGCCAGGCAGAAGCTATTGCCGCCAGCATAGAAACCATGGCTGATCTCAAAATACCTGTGGTATCCACCATCACCGGAGAAGGTGGATCCGGCGGGGCTATTGCTATTGCGGTGGCGAACTGTGTCAATATTTTAGAACATTCCATATACTCGGTTATTTCCCCAGAGGGCTGTGCTTCTATTTTATGGCGGACGAGTGAAAAAAGAGAATTGGCCGCAGAAGCATTACAGTTAACAGCTCAAGATTTAATAAAGCATCATGTGGTGGATCGTATTATTGAAGAGCCTATAGGCGGGGCGCATCGAAACCCTCAAGCGGCTATACAATCGGTTGGGGATGCCATTGAATCCTCCCTCAAGTCTTTATCAACGATGAATGGGGAGCAACTACGTAGGCATCGTCAAGATAAGTTTTTGAAAATGGGTAGGCTATTATAATGAACGAAACAACAGCAGATCTCTTAAATGTATCCTCCTCTGAATCTGGAAAGAAATGGGTTTTGAGGGATTACCAAGAAAAAGATGCTTTGTTGTTGAGTCAGCGGCTTGGTCTGCCCCAGGTTGTGGCCCGTTTATTAGCCGCTCGGGGTTTTGACCCAAATTCAGCCGCTTCATTTTTACAGCCGACTTTGAAAGAAACCATGCCGGATCCATATATATTAAAAGATATGGAAAAAGCCGTGCTGCGGATTTTTGAGGCGGTAGAAAAAAAGCAAAAAATTGTGATTTATGGCGACTATGATGTGGATGGAGCCACGTCTTCGGCCTTATTGTTTCGTTATTTTGCGGCTCTTGGGATTGTCACGCGGGTTTATATTCCAGATCGTATTGATGAAGGGTATGGCCCAAATACATTAGCTTTTGATCAATTAAAAGCAGAAAAAACAGACCTCATTATTACTGTAGATTGCGGTACCACGTCTTTTGATCCCCTATCTCATGCGGCGGCTATTGGATTGGATGTGATTGTTATAGATCATCATGCGGCAGAGCCTAAATTACCTGAAGCGTGGGCCGTGGTGAATCCAAACCGCCTAGATGAGCCAGACAATCCTTTAAAAGAACTGGCGGCTGTGGGGATGTCTTTTTTATTAGCTGTCGCCTTAAACCGACATTTACGTCAAGCTGGTTTTTTTAAAGAGACTCAGGAACCGGATTTGCGCCAGTTATTAGACCTGGTTGCATTAGGGACGGTTTGCGATGTTATGCCCTTGAAAGGACTCAATCGGTCATTTGTTAAATTGGGTTTAAATATAATGGCATCTCGCAATAATGTAGGTTTAAAAGTCTTAAGCCAGGTGACAAAAATAGATGCCAAGCCCAGTACCTATCATTTAGGCTATGTGCTTGGGCCGCGGATTAATGCGGGTGGGCGTGTAGGGGAAGCAGGTCTTGGTTCCCTATTGTTGCGCACGGAAAATCCCATGCAGGCAGAAGAAATAGCTATGCGTTTGAATGAATACAATCAGGTGCGTAAAGAAATAGAACAGGATGTTCTACAGGCCGCTTTTAAACAAGCCGAAACCCAGATCAGTCCTGTTATTTTAACAGCGGATCGTGATTGGCATCCGGGTGTGATTGGGATTGTCGCGGGGCGGTTGAAAGAAAAATATTATAGGCCATCCTGTGTTGTTAGTATTACAGAAGAAGGTATAGGAAAAGGATCTGCGCGCTCGATTCCTGGTGTAGATTTGGGTTCAATTGTTCATGCCGCTAAACAAATGGGAATCCTCATTGCTGGCGGCGGCCATGCTATGGCGGCGGGATTTACGGTGGAAGAGAAAAAAATACCGGAATTCCATCAATTTTTAAATACGCGCGTGGAACAAAGTACCCAACAAGATAATGTGCCAAAGCTTTATTTAGATGGAGTTTTGAATCTAAACTCTCTAACCCCAGATTTGGTCAGAAAAATAGAAGCCATGGAGCCTTTTGGTTCCGGTAATCCGGCTCCGAAATTTGCCTTATCGAATATACATATTTTCAAAGTAGATATTTTTGCCGGTGAACATATCCGTATATTAGCAGGGCAATTGGATCGCGCGAAAATTAATGCCATTGCTTTTCGTGCCGTGCAGACAGAAATGGGGCAGGCGCTTATCCACCACCAGGGAAAGCCTTTGCATTTGGCGGGTAGCCTCAAGCTGGATACATGGATGGGGGCGGAAAAAGTCCAATTCATCATTGAAGATGTGGCTACGGATAATCACCACTTTGCTCAGGCTATTTGAGAGCTAAAAAACCCTATAATTTAATCCCCAGTTTTTCTAGTATTCATGCGGCCTGCGGCGAATCATTTATAAAATCGCCAGGCTTGAATTTATAAAATCGCCAGGCTATAATATGTAAAATCGCATAATTTAATATATGGATGCAGGGCAGATGGAAACTGGAATTGGGGTTGAATATCCACGTTGGCAAAAAAATAACGCTGAGCATGCTTTGAAAACCCGTAGGGTTGTCCTTTTAAGCGGACCTAGGCAATGTGGAAAAACCACACTTGCCAAGAAATTAAATTTCCCTGAGGAGATTACCTACAGAACTTTAGATAATGAAAACATGAGGAAATCGGCGATTTTAGACCCTTATGGGTTTTTAAAGCACAAAGCGAATGTTTTTATTATTGATGAAGTTCAGCGTGCACCTGAATTGTTGTCCGCAATCAAAATGATTGTGGATGAAGATCCCCGGCCAGGACAGTTTCTTCTTACGGGTTCTGCAAATATACAGTCTCTGCCTACGGTCTATGAATCTCTTGCTGGAAGAATCACGAAAATACGTTTACGTCCTCTGACCCAAGGGGAAATTACTTTTAAAACCCCACGATTCTTTTCTTATGCATTTAAACAATTGTTTGAGTATGAGAGTGAATATTATGATCGGGATGCGGTTATTGATATTGCATTTCGTGGTGGATTTCCAGAAGCCGCTAGACTTCAAGGTCAGGATAGAGCAAGGTGGCATAAAGATTACATAGAAGCTATTTTAGATCGCGATTTGCATGAGATTGTTCATATACAAAGACGAGAGTCGATGTACGATCTTGTTGAAATTATTGCAGCTTGGTCTAGTAAGTTGATGGATATATCGGGTATTTGTTCTGGGCTTTCTATCCGGCGTCCAACGGTTGAAAGTTACATTAATGCCTTGCAGGCCCTTTATGTTGTTGACTCCGTTCGACCTTGGATTAAAACCGATTATGATCGAGTTGGAAAGCAATCCAAACTTTTTTTCGCAGATACAGGATTAATGTGTTCTATTTTAAATTGGAGCCAAGATCAGGTAAGACTAGATCCTGATAGAGTTGGAAAGCTAATTGAAACGCTTGTCTACAACGAGTTATCTGCACAAATCGATGCGAGTAATGGTGAATATAGGCTCTATCATTATCGGGATCGTACGAACAGAGAAATTGATTTCTTAATTGAGAGAGAAGATAACGCTATTTTGGGTATAGAGGTCAAAGCAGGTTTAAACGTAAATCATAAGGACTTTGCTCATTTGCAGTGGTTTAAAGATAATTTAGCCAAACAAAAACCGTTTATAGGAATTGTTCTGTATTCAGGAGAGTTTGTTCTGCCTTTTGGCCCTGACATGTGGGCGGTTCCGTATGGGAAAATCTGGCCAGATAATTAAGCCCATTTAAAACAGACAGAGGCGTTGAGACTTTTGGCCCTTTCACCGCAAATTTCATGGTTATAGAAAGCTTATTGCCTTGTGTGGGAGCTTGGTCTAAGCTTGTGAATAAAGAATAAGAAAAGTGCCATGGGAAATCTAAAACAGGGCAATGTATTTTTAGAAATTACGACGACCTTGGGGGAGGATAGCTGTGTGCTGTCCGAATTTCATGCCACCGAAGGAATTTCTGAGCTTTTTGAAGGAACAGCGGTTTTTATTACGGAAAATGTTAATGTAGATTTATCCGGGATGATTGGAAAACCGATTACGGTTCGCATGGAATTTGAGGCTGAAAATGAAGAACAAGAAGAGCCGAAGCCCACCAATCCCATTCTTAGCAAATCTTCCAATTTCTTTAATCAAATAAAAAATAAACTTGGTGTGGCCCAGTCTATACCGGCTTCACGCGCTGTTCTTGTTATGCCCATCGTTGCCCCTGTGCTGTCTTTTGGCATGATGGATAGTATTAAGGGAGTTTTTGGGAAGTCAGGGGCTGCGGGCGGTAAAAGTACAACCTTGGGTTCAGGTTTAAGTAGCAAATTAAAGGGAGGCTTGTCCCTGGGTGGCCTGGGAGATGCTACGAATAGTATGGCCGCTTTTTCTTCCAAGCCAATGAATGCAGGTGCTGCTGCGGGGCCTGCGCCGTCTGGATTTTTCTCTAAGATAAAAGCAAGTATAACCAGTCGTTTAGGCGGAGATGTAGAAAAAGGGAAAATAGGCGAGTTGCTCACCGGTCTTGGCGGTAAATTGTCTGGCGCTCTTGGTGGGGATGCTGGCGGTAAACAAGGCACGGGATTGGGCGCAAAACCGGGAGGCGGTGCCGCAGGTGGAGGAATTACACATACCCTTTTGAAGGGGCTATCTTCCCGTCTGGGGGGAGATGAAAATTCAGAACCTTTAGGCAATATCCTAAACGGTTTGGGTGGAAAACTTATCGATAAAACCCGCGGCAATGCCTTTTTAACGAAATTGGTGGATAAGGTTGGTGGAACAGAAGAAGCCAAGAAAAAATTAAAAGTTTTAATAGAAAAACTCAATACGGGCGAGCTCAGTAAAAAGCTGGCCGTATTTATTGAAGGCGATGAAGAAAACGAAGGCCTGATCAACAAGGCTAAGAACAAAATTTTGGGTTATTTAGGGGTTAAGCCAAAAGTCGAGAGCATAGGTAATGTGCAAGCAGGTCCGAAGGAAAAAGAAGCTTCTCAGCCTGCTTTTGGCGAAAGCGGAGCTGTTGTTAATGACCTAGATGAGAGAGACTTAAGCAAAAACATTCGATATTTTAACGGCATCGTAGGTGAAATCTCACAAGGACCTACAGATAGAAACGAATCAAAAATTACAATTTATACGGTTAAGTTTTACCCCAAACTTTGGCTGTTAAAGCACTCTTTGAACTGTCGAATTTTTCAGAATATGACCACGTTGGAGATTATCTCTACGATCTTAAAAGAAAATGACATCACGGATATAACGGATAAAACAAAAGATAAAGGAAAAGAAATTCGGGAGTATTGCGTGCAATACAATGAGAGCAATTTTGATTTTATCTCTCGTCTGATGGAGCAAGAAGGGCTTTTCTATTATTTCCTTCATACGGAAAAATCTCATATCTTAGTTTTAGCGGATGCCCCTGAAGCCCATCATCAATGTCCGCATACGCAAAAAGCTTTAATGCAAGAAAAGCCCAACGGGCAAAGCGATTTTAACTGTATCCAACTGGCAGAAATTGTTTCACGCGTTGTTCCTGGGGAGCAAGCGTTAAGTGATTATAACTTTGAACTGCCGAGCAATAAATTATTTACAACCATAAAAGGTAAGGGGTTGGGTGGTCGTATATACAGCTATCCTGGTTCATATACGAATAAATCTGCCGGAGATAAAATAAGTCGTTCTCGATTAGAGGCTCATGAATTGCCTAAAGACATGGTATATGCTTTATCGACGATACCGTATTTAGAACCTGGCGCCTTTTTTAATTTGAAGCAGCATATGCGTCAGGATGCCAACAAAAAATATGTGGTTTATCAAGTCATGCACCATGCCGTGCAGGATTCCGAAGATGGTAATTTTTATAACAACAAGTTTTCCGCCTTTGATTATGCCGGTGGACCATTCAGACCTCCATTAAAAACAAATTCGCCAAAGATTTATGGCACACAAACGGCTCGTGTTACCGGTAAAGCGGGAGAAGAAATTTGGACTGACGCTTATGGACGTGTAAAAGTCAAGTTTCATTGGGATGAAAACAAGGCTGAAGATGAAACCACATCGTGCTGGGTCCGAGTGGCGCAAGGCTGGGCAGGCAGTGGTTGGGGAATGTTATTTACACCGCGCATTGGTCAGGAAGTCGTTGTGACGTTTTTGGACGGGGATCCAGATCAACCATTGATCACGGGCAGTGTTTATAACGGTGAAATGAAAGCACCTTATTTACCCGACCAACCCACCATCAGTACGATTAAATCGAATTCGACCAAAGATGCAGATGGTTATAACGAATTAAGATTTCAGGATCTAGCGGAAAATGAAGAGATCTATCTGCATGCTCAGAAAGACTTGAATGAAGACGTCATCAATAATCATACAGAAACGATCGAACGCGGTATCTTTAAACAAGATATCTTAACCGGAGATCGTTTTGTAAATCTTAAAGGTAGAAACGCGCCAAGAATCACAAAATCTGTAACAAGTAAAAATAAAGAGGGCTTGAGCGTAATTCAAACGCTGGAGTTGCAGCCTGAAATTCCAGGTACAGGAAACGATACCCTTGTATTAGACCGTGGCAGTCTTCTGCAGCATCTAAAGGGAGAGACTATATTAGAAAAAGAAGAGAAAGATAAAAAAGAAGGTAAAAGCTCCGATGGAGAGGGCGGCGAAAAAGATAAAAAACCTCAGGTCGATAATTCAAAAGATCGATCCGGACAGGGAGATCTTACGACGATTTTAAGTCGAGGCGATCGCAGTCTTTTCTTAGAAAAAGGGGATGAGACGCGTATTCTGAAAAAAGGAAATCGAACGATAGTGGTCAGGGGCGGTGATGAAATTCGTTCTGTTTCCGGAGATTTAAAACAAACAATTGGTAAGAACTATATTCTGAATATTGTGGGTAATTTAGATATCAATGTAACGGGCGATGTAAAGATTAATGGAGCCAATATAACGGCCACAACCAATCCTCAAGCGGTGCAGGTGCCAGAGTATTTGATCCCTCCTCAAGTGGCGATGGCGTTGGAAAGGCGAGATGAGGAAGCGAAGAATAAAGTAGAGAAGAAAAAGTCTGTCTTTTCTGTCCTTTCTGAATCGCTGGGATTGTCATCTGAAAAAGCCTCAGAACAGGAAGAAAGCGAAGAACACTTTAACGCCACAACAAAAAAAATAGCAACGCTTTCGAGTGTGGCTGGATTTGTGTCCAAGGTTGCGGGTAGCCAAGCCGAAAAAGGTGGAAAATACTCTCAAGTCTTTCTGGCGATTTCGCAACATGGTGGTGCTTTATCCGAAAAATTGAAGACAATTGCAGAAGACCGTAAAAAAGGGAATAAAGAATCTTCCTCTTCCGGTATCGGCGCGATAGCTGTAAAAGCAATCGGTATGGGGGAGAAGTTATTTGCAAAGAAGAAAGATGGTGAATCCACTTCGTTAGCTGGGCAATTGAAAAAATTAAAAGCTTTCAAGGGTTTTGGTGGTGGAGCAAAAAATAGCAAAGGCGGGGCAACAGGCGGGGCTGCAGATCAGAAGAGCGCTTTTGAAAAACTCTCGGAAAATAAAGGCGGGTTGGCTGAAAAACTAAAAGGTATTATGAGTCAGCGTAAAAAAGAAGGAAAACCAGAAAGTAAAAATGAGTCAGGGACGTCTAGCTTTATGGATGGAATCAAGGGTTTAACAGAGAAAAAAGATGGCTCCAGCAAACTATCTAACCTTTCGAACATATCCAAAAAATTAAAAGCATTTACCGGCAAAAAGAAAAAAGATGGTTCAAAATCCGGATTGGCAGACATGCTAAAAGGTGCTAGCCGTAAAAAGGAAAAAGGCGGAGCTGGAGCTGCAAGCGAAGGTATCTCCGGCTTGTTGGGCGGAAAAGAGGGGGATGAGAAAAAAGGCGGTTTGGGAAATGTGGTCAGTGGTGTTTTTGGCAATAAGGACAAAGAAGAATCCTCACAAAGCATGGGTCCCAAAGGTGCGATTAAGTTTATCTCTAGAACCTATGACATCAATGCCGATGAAAGTATCACGGGTGTATCCATGACAGTGACCACCGATGCGAAGGTCTGCAACACCATGAAGGGGGGGACGAAAGCTGTGGTACAAGGCGGAGCCTTAACGAATATACAGGGAGGGACGGTAAAAATTGACTAGTCCTACAACCCCAGATATAGCTCACGCAGAGCCGCTTGAAATCATAGAGATTAAAGATAGTTCAGGTACCCTACAGCAAAGAGTTACTATGCTCAATGGTGAGTTGCATGGGCTTGCCGAAATGTATAGTCAGGGCCGTTTGACGGAAGCATCTGAATATAAGCACGGTAAACTGGATGGTCTTACAACGATTTATGAAAAAGAAGGCGTTTTACAACAAACAATTTTCTACCAAGAAGGTAAAAAACATGGCCTTTCCGAAGTATATGTGAAGGGCGATCTCTATGCGCGAATTCCTTATGAAGAAGGACTCATTCATGGCACGAGTATTTACTATGCAGTCAGCGGAAGAAAAGCTTCGGAAATACAGTATAAAAAAGGAAAAATCGATGGCTTGTTCATCTTCTATCTAGAGGATGGTAGCCCTGCAAGTATTGCGGAATACAAAGAGGATAAACCCCATGGTTATGAAACGACCTACTATGGAAAAGACAAAGTGATGACCCATAAGTATTTCCAGAACGGCAAGCAAGAGGGTAAGTCTGTTACCTTTGCAGAAGATGGAAAAATTTTAGAAGTATCTCACTATAAGGACGGTTTATTGCTAGGACCGGCTGTATCTTTTGATGCCGATGGGAAATTAAAAAAATCCACGGGGCTGTAGGTTTTTTTACGAATTTAAATTTTATTGTTGTCATCGGCTTCTCATCAGACTAAAGCTTAAGTGACGAAATTTTGGGTCTAATTATTTTTTGGAAGATGAAGATGCGATTGATTCAATCCATAGCGACTCTCGGATTTTATACAATTTTGAGCCGTATTATGGGATTTGTACGCGATGTTCTTATTGCATCCGTATTGGGAGCAGGTCCTGTGGCTGATGCCTTTTATGTGGCTTTTCGTTTTCCTAATTTCTTTCGGAGACTATTTGGTGAAGGAGCCTTTAATGCGGCCTTTATTCCTACTTTTTCCCATCATCTAACGGTGCATGGCGAAGAAAAAACCCGTTATATGGCTAGTGATGTACTGACCATATTGTCATTGGTTCTTTTGGGGCTGGTGATTTTTGTGGAGATCTGGGCTGATTGGTGTGTGATGTTGCTGGCTCCGGGCTTTACCGACACACCGGAACGCATGCAATTGGCCGTTGAGTTTACAAGGATCATGTTTCCGTATGTTATATTTGTATGTATAGCGGCTTTGTTTACCGGCATATTAAATACGATTTACAAGTTTTCTGAAGGCGCAGCGGCTCCGATTTTATTGAATATCGTGATGATTTTAGCTCTGCTATGTTTTCCTGAGCTATTAGTGACGCCTGGGCATGCTTTGTCTTGGGCTGTTTTGTTGGCTGGTGTGGGGCAGGCTTATTGGCTTTATCGTAGTTGCGTCAAACATGGGTTCCGTTTGGTTTTTCAATGGCCTGAATTAACGCAGCCGGTTAAAAAAATTATGAGACTCATGGTGCCGGGGGCTTTCTCTGCGGGCGTGATCCAATTGAATATTATGATTGGTATTGGGTTTTTGTCTTTTCTGCCAACGGGCGCGATATCTTACTTTTTTTATGCAGATCGTTTAAATCAGTTGCCGTTGAGTCTTGTGGGTATAGCCATAAGTACGGCGCTTTTGCCAAGTTTGGCCCGTCGTTTGGCGGCGGGTAAAAAATGGACGGCACACGTGACACAAAACCGTGCGATGGAGTTTGCTCTATTTTTAATCTTACCGTCTTCCATGGCGCTTTTAGTGGCTTCAGAACCGATCATTCAAGTTTTGTTTGAGCGCAATCAATTTACCCATGAAAGTACGGTTCAGACGGCTCGTATTCTTTCTGCTTTTGCCTTGGGATTGCCGGCTTATGTGTTGGTCAAGATATTTTCTACGTCGTTTTTCGCTAGGCATGACACGAAGACACCTTTAATAGCCGCCGTTTTGGCTGTGATCAGCAACATAATCTTTAACTTTATTTTGTATATCCCCTTTGAACATGTAGGTATTGCTTTTGCAACGTCGATTGCTTCCTGGGTGAATGCGGGATGGCTTATATATAGGCTACAAAAACAAAGATATTTTTTGGCAGATCGCCGTTTGCAAGATATAGTGCCGCGGATTATGGTTTCAACGGTTGTGATGGGTGTTGTTTTGGAATGGTTGCGCGTTCAATGGCTTTCCTATTGGTCAGCGGATGAGGTGACGCGAGCCTTTATTCTGATGGCTTACATATGTATCGGCGTGGTGACATATTTTATAACCAGTATGGCTATCAAGGCCTTTGATTGGAGAGATTTCCGCATTTATTTAAATAAAAAGGCAGCACCAATCAAAGAATAGATTTTTTTATAAAACTCACTTATAAAACATAAATGTTATGTAGATAAAAGGTATGATATGAAGCTTTTGAGATCTTTAACAACTGTCGGTGGATTTACTCTAGGTTCCCGCGTCGTCGGATTTTTTCGGGATATGCTGACGGCGTCTTTTCTGGGCACGGGTATAGCTGCTGATGCTTACGTCATTGCCGTAAAATTTCCAAGTTTATTTCGTCGGTTACTCGCGGAAGGCGCTTTTAATGCGGCGTTTGTGCCCATGTATGCGGGCCTTTTAGCGAATGAGGGAAAAGAAAAAGCCAATAGCTTTGCGGAGGAAGTCCTTTCTGTTTTTGTCGTTTGTTTGATGGTGTTTGTTGTGTTTGTTGAGCTTTTTATGGATTGGATAATCCCTGCATTTGTACCCGGGTTTACGGCGACACCAGATCGTTTGGCTTTGGCTATTTCTTATTCTCGGATTACGTTTCCCTTTATTCTATTTATTTCTTTAACCGCCCTTTATAGCGGAATTCTTAATAGCTTTGACCGCTTTGCAGCAGCAGCTGCCTCTCCTATGGCTGGAAATATTTTTATTATTGGGTTTGTTCTGGGAATGTCCGTATATATTACGGACTCTGGCGTTTTAATGGCGGGGGCCATAACGGGTTGCGGGGTGGTTCAATTGCTCTGGGTGCTGGTTCCGGCCTATCGTAATGGAACGGGCCTACGTTTAAGGGCGCCGCGCATGACGCCGCGAGTCAAGCAGCTGTTAAAAAGAATGGCGCCTGTTGCAATGGGATCTGGCGTGCATCAATTTAACGTTTTGATCGGCACGCTAATCGCTTCTGTTTTGCCTGTGGGGGGGATTTCTTATTTATACTATGCGGAACGTTTGAATCAGTTGCCTTTAAGCGTTATTGGGACCGCGATGAGTACGGTTTTGTTGCCCATGCTCGCCAAATCCATACGTGCGGGAAATCACGAGGAGGCTAAAGATTTGCAGAGTCAGGGTATAGAAATTTCTATGTTATTTACGGTGCCGGCTATGATTGGTTTGGTTTTTCTTGCGGAACCATTGGTCAAGATGCTGTTTGAGCGAGGTGCCTTTGATGCGGAGGCTGCGCAACAAACATCTTACGCTTTAATGGCCTATTCTATTGGATTGCCGGCTTATGTGTTGACGAAAATATTTGATACGAGTTTTTATGCTCAGGAAGATCCGATGACGCCATTGAAGGTTGCCGGCGTTGCTGTCGCGGTAGACATTGTTTTGAGTCTGTTGTTGATACAGCATTTACAACACGTGGGGATTGCTTTGGCCACGGCTGTCGCTGCCTGGACGAACGTTTTGATTTTGGGAACTATGCTGAATCGTAAAAGATTTTTTTCGATAAATCCTCGGTTGGTTCAGTTTAGTTTAGGAATTCTCGTGGCTGCCAGTATTACCTCAATTGCATTATGGTATCTTAAGCCTCACATTATGCCGATGATTATAGCGGGTGGCGGCCAACGAATCCTTGGTGCCTTTATATTGGTTGCATCGGGAATCATGACTTATGTTATCAGTGCACAAACCTTGGGCATACTGAACATAAAAGAATTAAAAAAACAATTTAGATCTTAAATAAGGACTTCAGAATGAAAGAGCGTGTTTTATCCGGTGTACAGCCAACCAATGCTTTGCATATAGGAAACTACTTGGGGGCTATACGGAACTGGGTGAAATTACAAGATCAGGCTGAGTGCTTATTTTGTATTGTGGATTTGCATGCGCTGACCAATGCGCCCTCTCCGCAAGACTTGCGTGCCAATATATATGCGGTGGCAGCAGCTTATGTGGCTTGTGGTATTAATCCAGACACTAACTATATATTCAATCAAAGTCAGGTCTCTGGGCATGCCGAATTGGCGTGGATATTTAATTGCGTGACGCCATTAGGTTGGCTCAATCGAATGACGCAGTTTAAGGATAAGGCTGGCAAGCATAAGGAACAAGCTGTTTTGGGGCTTTATGCTTATCCTGTGTTACAAGCGGCAGATATATTGTTGTATAAGGCCGCAAAAGTTCCGGTTGGTGAGGATCAGCGGCAGCACATTGAGCTAGCGCGTGATATAGCCGGTGCCTTTAATCGTAAATACGAGACAGAATATTTTCCTATGCCAGATCTAGAAAACTTAGGTGTGCCCATGCGCATTATGAGCTTACGGGATGGCACAAAAAAGATGAGCAAGTCGGATGAATCTGATTATTCACGGATACACCTGGATGATGATGCGGATTTAATTGCGCTTAAAATCCGCAAGGCAAAGACGGACGCGCTGCCTATACCTGAAGATTTTTCAGAATTAGCGCAGAGACCTGAAGCCGAAAATCTGGTCAGCCTCTATGCGTATTTTAGTGACGTAAAAGAGCAAGATGTTTGCAATCAATTTGCCGGAGCTAATTTTTCAGTTTTTAAAACAGCGCTAACAGAGGCTGTTGTGACTCATATGGCGCCTATACGCGCGACATATATCGATTTGATGAAAGATAAAACGCATTTGGATCAAATTCTTATTCGAGGTCGTGATTATGCTGCGAGTATATCTCAGCAAACCATAAAAGATGTCTATGATATCGTTGGTCTTTTGCGAAATGCATGAGCGCATTAACTAATTTTAAGGGTTTTGTTGATACTTTCTATGAAGTAGACATAGAAAAGTATATATCGAGATGAATCCTTATAATACGTATGCGCGAAATCAAACGGAAAGTCGCTTGCCTGGAGAGAATATCTCCGCTCTTTTTGCCAAGGCGGCTAGTCACATGCATGAAGCGTCAGTGGCTATAGAAAATATGGATATAAATCAGCGGTATGAAAGTTCTCAAAAGGCCATGGTTATTATGGAGGGTCTTCTCGGTTGTTTGAATCGCGATACCCCAGAGCGCGCAGAGGCGGCTAAAACCTTGGAAGCTTATTACAAAACTATGATCTTCATGATTTCCAGAGTCAATGTATTTAATGATCTGGAAACCAGCAAGTCGATAGAGCAGAGCTTTAGAGACATGGCGATTTTCTGGAAAAAAGCAACGGCGCAGCTTGTCCAACAAGAGGATGAAACCTTTTTACCAGAAGTGAATGCCGCTGGGGTCCACGCATAAAATATAGAATCGGCTCACTTGTCCAAAAAATATTTACAAAAGCGATGAGTCTTGGCGCTTGCCCGGTAAAACCGGTTGCTTTTTGATGCAAATTTGATAATTATGAAGCATGAATCCGATCATTCTTATACCTGCACGTATGGCCTCGCAGCGTTTGTCTGAGAAGCCCTTACAATTGATCCACGGGGATCCTATGATTGTCCACGTTTGGCGGCGTGCGATGGAATCTGGTGTTGGGCACGTGGTTGTGGCTTGTGATGATCAGCAGATCGCTGATCACATTGAAAAAGCGGGCGGCATTGCGGTTTTGACGGATCCGGATTTGCCTTCCGGCTCGGATAGAATTTGGGCGGCTTTACAACATATTGATCCTGAAAATAATTATAATGTTGTGATTAATTTGCAAGGGGATTTGCCCGACTTAGATCCACTTTTATTGCATCGCGTATTAGATGTGTTGCAGCAAGACGATGTGGATATTGGCACGCTTGCCGTTCGTTTTGACAATGAGGCGGATCGTTTGGATCCTAATCAGGTCAAGATCGTTTTGTCTAAAAAGGACAATCAAGACGTCGGCCGGGCTTTATACTTTTCAAGAGCTAATGTCCCCTATGGCAGTACGGATGCTTATTATCATGT
>JAGOMX010000021.1 GCA_017993335.1 Alphaproteobacteria bacterium
TCAAAACTGGCTTTTTTGGAGGGATTTATAGGAAAGGTGAGAACCGGAGCGCAGCGTACCTCTTCGTACGTGAGCACCGGAAGCGGAACCTTGACGACGAAATCACCCAAAAAAGACGTTTTGAAATAGTCTCTCATAATAACTTGTTTAGGTGATTTAAATGACAAAATACGTTGTAGCCGCACTTTACAAATTTGTTTCCTTGCCAGACTTTAAGGAACTACAAAAACCATTGCTAGATTTGTGCCAAAAAAATGGTATAAAAGGCACCCTGCTTTTAGCCCAAGAAGGCATAAATGGGACAGTGGCTGGCACGCGAGCGGGAATAGATGCACTGAACGATTTTTTTCAATCGGACGAGCGCTTCCATAATTTAGAATATAAAGAGTCCTGGGCTGAAAAAATGCCATTTTTTCGCATACGCGTGCGTTTGAAAAAGGAAATTGTAACCCTGGGTCAGCCTGAGGCAGATCCATCTAAACAAGTGGGAACGTATGTGGATCCAAAAGATTGGAACGCCCTGATATCGGATCCAGATGTCATTGTATTAGACACACGCAACACCTATGAAGTCGACATTGGTACCTTTAAGAATGCCGTTGACCCTAAAACCACAAACTTTAGAGAATTTCCTCAGTTTGTCGAGGACAACTTTAATCCAGAAAAACAGAAAAAAGTGGCGATGTTTTGTACAGGCGGTATCCGTTGTGAAAAAGCCTCATCTTATATGCTCTCCAAAGGATTTGAAGAGGTTTATCATTTAAAGGGTGGCATACTGAAATATTTAGAAGAAGTCCCTCAAGATTCTAGCCTTTGGCAGGGAGACTGCTTTGTGTTTGACCAAAGAGTTGCCGTCACCCACGGCCTAGAACAAGGGAGCTATGATCAATGCCATGGTTGCCGTCACCCGGTAAGCCAGGAAGATATGGCTTCTGAAAAATATGAACTAGGCATTTGCTGTCCGCATTGTTATGATACAGCAGATGCAAGAAAAAGACAGCGGGCTGCGAGTCGGCACTTGCAAATGACGCTAGCCAAACAACGTAACGAGTTACACTTGGGAAAACAGCTCCAACGCAAGATCTAAGGGATAAGAAATCCGTGGCGCAACCAATACTTTACTCTTTTCTTCGATGCCCCTACTCCATACGCGCTCGCACAGCGATTGCTCAATCTGGCGTAAATTGTGAAATGCGCGAAGTGGATTTAAAGGAAAAACCCCAAGCTTTGCTGGATATATCGCCAAAGGGAACCGTGCCTATTGTTTTGCTCCCCGGCGGCATTGTTCTAGATGAAAGCCTGAATATCATGAAATGGGCCTTAAGCCTTAAGGATCCGGAAGGATGGCTGAATCATCCAGAAGATGAAATGCAGAAACTCATCCAGATTGCAGACAACCAATTCGTTGACGCGCTGAAGGCGTATAAAAAAGAAAAAACTCACGAGAGTGGTGACGATAAAAAATACCGCGATATCGGTTTCGAGTTCCTTAAAAACCTAGAGATGCGCATTGCGGCCAAAGGTTTTCTGGTCGGCGGCAAGACATCTATGGCCGACATTGCTATATTTCCCCTGGTTCATCAATTTGCAAATGTAGACTGGCCATGGTTTGAAGATTGCGGTTTGAGACGCTTAAACATTTGGCTTCACTATTTTATCCATAGCAAGTTATTTGAAACCGTTATGGAGAGATATTCTCCATGGCAACCGGGCGATCCGGTCGATATTTTTCCCATATACAAGTCATAATAAAGTGTGGCGAAAAAACCACAAAAATCGCTTCTGGGAATGTAAATAAAATTTAAGATAAATTTTTTATTTATTTCGGCGCCACCCCATGGGAGGATAGTGTATCAAATAAATGTTTTCTATTTGAACAAACAAAAAAAGGGAAATAAAATGAATAGAACGATCCTAAATACAGGACTTTGTCTTGGTTTGGTTCTTAGCTTGAACAGCCAAGTATTCGCGAATGCAGCTCCTGCGGCTGGCAATTGCTGCGATGACCACAACACAAGACTAAAAAAGCTTGAAGACAGAGCTGTTATGTCCACAGCCAACAAAGTTACATTGTCCGGTTTAGTAAACCGCGCGATGATGTGGATGGATAACGGCAAGGATGCAAACTTGACGCACATCGACAACGGTGGTCTTGCTTCTCGCTTTAACCTAACAGGTACAGGCGTATTGACAGAAGACATCACTGTAAACGCTATTTTTGAAGTCGGTATGCACCCTAACTCTACATCTACAAGCAATTCTTCTACAGGTCTTTCTGCTGTTGATGTGAACAGCTCTGCTACAAGCGCAGCGTCTCAACAAAACATTTTGATCAGAAAAGCTGAAGCTGGATTTACCAGCAAGAAATTTGGTGGCTTGCTCATGGGTCGCGGCTGGATGGCGAGCTCCGGTGGATACGAAACGGATATATCTGGCACATCTGCTGCGGCTGCTGGTGTTGCGGCTGCTGGATTCAATGGCTTTGGCTTAAACTTCTTGAACAGCGCCACTAAAGCTAAATCAGGCACAACTGTACTCGCGATATTTAACCCACAGGACCTGACAAGAAAAGACAGAGTTCGCTACGATTCTCCTAAGTTCTATGGATTTAGCGCGCATGCGTCTCATGCTCACCAAGGCACAGGCGACATCAGCGACGTAGCTCTACGCTATGACGGCGCTATCGGCGCGACAAAGCTTAAAGGTCTAGCCACTTGGGCAAAGGACAACAGCGCAGCTGCTCCAACACCTAAGGCTAAAATTTGGTCTGTAAACGCAAGCGCTTTGTTCCCTGTTAGCTTCACAAAGCAAGAAGGCACAGGCCTGAACCTAAACGTAGTTTACGTTAACAAGAAAAATGAAAATGTTAAGCCAAAGGGTAACATCTGGTTTGGTAAGCTAGGTTTGATCGAAAGACTCGTAAGCGTTGGTAACACAGCTCTAGCCGTAGACTACGGTAGATACAAGAACCTAACAGCAACGTTAGTTACAGCTACAACTAAGCCAACAGGTAAAACTTGGGGTTTGACACTATCACAACGTTTGGATCCAGTAGCTTCTGAAGTATATGCTGCTTACAGAAACTACGATTACAAGTTGAATGGTTCGACCACTCGCTTCAAGAAAATCAATACAGTTCTGCTCGGTGCAGTTGTAAAGATGTAAGGATCCTTTGCCTTTAAAGCAAAGACAACCCCGGTAATTCATTTTACCGGGGTTTTTATTTGCGGGTTGTTTAAATCAAAAATATGCAATACTATTGATCATAGACAATACCAGATTCTATAATTAAGTATACAGATAGAGGCTGAATCTCCTCAACCATCGTCTGTCATACCTGCGCAGGCATGTATCCAGCGCAACATGCGCCTCGAAGAGGCTCAATATTTCCTTGCTTCTGTGGCATTGAAATAAAGGGAGAGCTGCTATGCAGCACTTTGTTGCGCTGGATTCCCGCCTTCGCGGGAATGACAGGCGGCGAAGATAAGATTTATCCGTTATTTTATGGAATTGGTATAAGTATCATAATTCTCGTCATCTTGAACGCAGCTCCGCGTCAGCGGAGTAAGTGAAAGATCCAGGCACACAAGCGCCACTTTAGTGGCTCTATATAGATTATAAAGAGCCGCTATCGCGGCACTTATGGTCCTGGATGCTTCGCTAACTCCGCTGACGCGGAGCCGCACTCAGCATGACGGGGGGATAATGATACTTATTTAGGGTAAATGGCATAAGTATACATATAGGGGCTTTCTTAAAGCTCCTCAACCATCGCTTGTCATACCTGCGCAGGCAGGCAGGTATGACAGGCGGCGAGGATAAGATTTATCCCTGGAAAGCAGATACGGCAATAAAAAAAACAGAAGGGAAAAGGCCATGCAAAACACCAGATATCTTGTCTACGCAAGTTTGCTAAGTATGACGTTTTTCTTAAGCCCCCCTACTTACGCGAATGCGACACCTGGTTGTTGTGAAGACCACACCACGCGGCTTAAAAAATTAGAAGAAAAAGCTGTAACCTCAGCCTCTACAAAAATACAACTCTCGGGCTGGTTGAATCGGTATATTATGAGCCTTGATAATGGCGTTGATCGCAACATAACTCATGTGGACAGCGGCAATTATAGCTCCCGCTTTAAAATTCTTGCCTCTCATGAATTGAACAAAGAAACCAGCTTAAAAACCGTTTTAGAAGTCGGGATGAACCCAAACTCTTCCTATGCGGTTGATCTCAATAATTCCCAGAGCAACGCAACCGCTCAAAGCAAAATTTCCATACGCCATGTGGATATTCTCCTGAAAAATGTAAATTTTGGTGAACTACAAATGGGTAGAGGGTACATGAGTCAAGCCGGCGCATCTTACGAGACAGATTTTTCAGACACCGATGCGGGAGCAGCCGGCATGAGCGCTCCTTGCAGCACCGGTTATGCTTTGCAATTTGTAGATAAAGACACGAAACAAAAATATACGAGCCTTCCCTTAGGGCTTGTCTTTGATACCGCCGATATTTCAAGAAAAGACCGCATTCGCTATAATACGCCGGCTGTTTTTGGTTTTACAGCCCACACATCCCACGCCCACCAAAATCGCGGGGATATTTTTGATGCCGCTGTTCGTTACAATCAAGAATTTGCGGGGGCAAAAATCGCTGGTTTTGCCAGTTGGCTTAAAGATCGCAGTACCCCGGCACTGAAATACCAAGCCTACCATTTGGCCGCAGGAGCCCTTTTGCCTATTCGCATGACCGATGCTAAAGATACCGGACTCAATATTCATTTCGGCACAGGAAAAAAAACATGGAAAATATATACCCAGAAAGGACATATCTATTTTGGCAAGATCGGATGGATCGAGAGGTTTTATAGCTTCGGCCGAACCTGTTTGGCCTTGGATTATGGTATATTCAACCATATGTCCATCGACAGTAATAATGTTGCCTTCAGACCCCGGGGGAAAAGTTTTGGGTTAACTCTCGTACAACATCTAGAGCCCGTATCCACACAAATTATCGCCGCTTATAGAGACTACCATTTTAAAAATCGCCAGAGTAATGCCCGCTATCATAAAGCCCATACAGTCATGCTCGGCGTAGGTATAAAGCTATAATCAGCTATTTCTGCGGACAAAAAAGAATAGGGAGAAAACAACCCCTGTTAATAATCCCCCCGCTAAATAATAAACATTATCATCTGGGGAATATTGAGCCGCTATACTCCCCAGCAGCGGAAAGAAGGAAAGCATCACCGTACGCAAGGCAGAAGCTTTGGTCGTTAAATCCTTATAAACGCTCATAGACTGGGATATAGACCCTGAATATATCAAACCAAATCCCGCACAAAACATAAATATCAAGGATATAAATATGTACAAATCCATAGGGGTAAAGATAAATATTCCACCCAATACTAAAGACACACTCAGACATATGGAAAATCCTAGATATATAGTTCTATCAATTCCAAACAGCTCATAGAGATAGACACTCAAAAGGCTCATCAAACCAAAAGAAAACCATATGGTCACGCCAATAATGATACCGACCTCATCCTCTTGCAGCCCAAATGTTTTTTTGTAAAAGAATGGAAAAAGATTTAAACAATAAACAACTGCACCGAGAAGCATCCCATTAAGAACAGCATACCCGATATAAAGCCGACTAGAAAACAGCTGTTTGATCTCATAAAGGCTTTTGAGAAAGTTCAATGATGTATTTTCATTCTTGGTTGTCGACGGAATATTTTTATAGCTATTGAAAATTGTTAAGATAAAAAAAGGAATCATAAAAATAAATGTAGCTCTCCATCCCCAAATCGTAGTCAATTTCCCACCAATATATGGCGTAAACACAGAAACCAGAGAGGTAATAACGCCATTAAGAGCTATAATTTTAAGCGTCTTTTCCGGTTCATACAAATCCACCGCAAAGGCAAACCCCATCATAAAGCCAGTGGCGGCCCCCATGCCTTGTAAGAATCTGCCCACATTAAAGATCATAAAACTAGATGTGGTTGCACAAACAAGCGTCCCCAATAAAGCCAAACTCAATCCAACAATTAAAAACCTCTTTTTACCAATATAATCCGCAAAAAAAGCGGCCACCACACAAGAAAACACGGCCCCGAATTGCATATACGTAACCGCACTACGAGCCGTATGTCCATCTATTTGAAAATACAATTCCACATTCGTTAGGGCTGGCAGAAAGACAAGATTGACCATAAAATAACAGCCAATCATCATGATGATATTATACGCACCCTTCATGAACAAATCTTATTCTTATTGCTTACTATTGTATAGTAAACCAAAAACATTATTATTTTCTTAACATATTCAATATTAAAGAAATATTTCTCAGGATCACACACGATACAAATGGAATAATACTAAATTCTATAATTAAGTATGCAGATAGAGGCTGTTAAATATCCTCAACCATCGTTTGTCATACCTGCGCAGGCAGGTATCCAGTTAAAACTATGTGTTGCGAAGCAACCCTTTATTGATGTAAAGAAGATGATAAGGAGCCTCTTCGAGGCGCTTGTTGCGCTGGATACCTGCCTTCGCAGGTATGACAGGTGTGGCTGACCGCTCCTCTCTTAGATTTTTCATGCATAGGCCCTGAAGGGAATAACTCATATCGCGTACGGCAATCTACCCTTAACCTTCTTGCAGTTCAGGCTTTAGCTTTGTAACCTTTTCCGTACTCGGCACGACGCTTCTGGGTTTTTTCTTCTTGGCTTGGCTACTGGGCGTTGGTCTGCCAATGTCGTTACCACGTATCAGCATATCGATTTCTTCACCGCTCAGTGTTTCGTATTCCAACAATCCTTGGGCTACGATCTCTAGATGTTTTTTATATTTACGTAACGTATCGGAAGCGACGTCATAGGCGGCGTCAACGATTATGCGTACTTCACTATCGACGACTTCAGCCGTTGCCTCTGACATATGCTTGGTTTGTGTTACGGAATGACCCAAGAAAACTTCCTGCTGGGGCTCGCCATAAGCCAGAGGTCCGAGTTTATCACTCATGCCCCATTCGGTTACCATACGTCTTGCTATTTCTGTTACGTGCTTAATATCCGATGAAGCTCCAGTGGTCACTTGAGCTTTACCAAATATCATTTCTTCGGCAATGCGCCCACCCATGCCCACAGCCAGATCTGCCTCTAGCTTGCTTCTGGTCATTGAAACACGATCGCTTTCCGGTAGCCTTACGACCATACCTAAAGCACGGCCACGCGGAATAATCGTGGCTTTATGAATAGGGTCAGAATGTTCCATATGATAAGCCACGACAGCATGACCAGCCTCATGATATGCCGTTAATTTCTTCTCTGCATCTGACATGGCTAAAGAACGTCGCTCCGAACCCATCATCACCTTGTCTTTAGCTTCCTCAAATTCAGTCATGCTCACAACTTTTTTATTGCGGCGTGCCGCCATAAGAGCAGCTTCGTTCACTAAATTCTCCAGATCGGCACCGGAAAAACCTGGTGTCCCCCTGGCAATGACTTGCTTATCCACATCATTTCCCAGCGGCACTTTTCTCATATGCACACCCAAGATTTGCTCTCGCCCATTGACATCTGGCATCGGCACGACAACCTGGCGATCAAATCGACCCGGACGCAATAATGCTGGATCCAGCACATCTGGTCTATTGGTTGCGGCTAATAAAATAACGCCTTCGTTGGTCTCAAAACCGTCCATCTCGACTAATAACTGGTTCAGAGTCTGTTCGCGCTCATCATTGCCACCGCCCATACCCGCACCACGATGACGACCCACCGCATCAATTTCATCGATAAATATAATACAAGGCGCTTCTTTTTTGGCCTGCTCAAACATATCCCGGACACGGCTTGCGCCCACACCAACGAACATTTCCACAAAGTCTGAACCGGAGATCGTAAAGAATGGCACATCCGCTTCACCGGCAATCGCTCTTGCCAATAAAGTCTTACCTGTACCGGGCGACCCAATCAGCAAAACACCTTTAGGTATTTTTCCACCTAAACGCTGAAATTTTTGCGGATCTCTTAGAAATTCAACAATTTCTTCCACATCCTGCTTGGATTCTTCAATGCCCGCCACATCTTCAAAGGTAATCTTACCCTGTTTTTCTGTTAGCAATTTGGCTCTAGATTTTCCAAAACCCATGGCTCGATTGTTACCCGATTGCATCTGCCGCAAGAAGAAGAGCCACACGCCGATAAGCAATATGAAAGGGAAGTAAGACAACAACATCGACAAAATAGGATTGGTTTCCTCATTGGGCGGGATAATAACCTTAACCCCCAATTCAGTTAAGCGCTGCGCTAATGTGCTGTCATTTTGCGGGATATAGGTTTTATACAAGGATTTATCTGCCTTGGTACCCGTTACCACATTCCCTTTAATTTCAGCTTCGGCTATATTTTTCTGTGTGGCCATATTCCAAAAATCAGAATATTGGATAATTTCACGATTCCCTCGTTCATTAGGCCCTTGAAATGCATTAATGAGGATAATCGAAAACAACGCCAGAAAAACTAACAAGGCTATATTGCGATTGAAATTATTCACTGTTTTAGATCCCTCAATTATTATTAACCTATGTCTATTCTAATTATGCATAAAGAAGTTTAATTAAATATGAAGCCGTGCATAAAATTTAAGGCTTAAAATTCAGCATATTAGTTATCACCTTCACTTCTAGCCCCTCATAATAGTCTAAAACTGGTATATGAAGCAAACGTTCTTTTTCCCAAATACCTGGTAATGTGGGCCTAACCGCATAAGGAAGTTCTTTTATCTTGTAACCGCTCCACGCCCTCCAAGCTTCCCCAACAGCTTCCACCCGAAGTTTATGGGGTTCGAATGGTTTACGCAGCCGGAATTCGAATCTTCCATCCCACACAAACCTATTTTTTGGCCCGATGTCGGCGATATGGGTAATATTTTCATACTCCCTTATAACAAAAATCTTTTGGTTTTTATGCACAAGCACGCAACC
The DNA here is from genome assembly GCA_017993335.1 of Alphaproteobacteria bacterium. Classification (GTDB taxonomy): domain Bacteria; phylum Pseudomonadota; class Alphaproteobacteria; order JAGOMX01; family JAGOMX01; genus JAGOMX01. The sequence goes on from JAGOMX010000021.1 coordinate 9,005, forward strand.
ATGACAACAAAACGTCAACTTGCCTGCCATTCGATCCACAGCCCGCCGCAGGTTTTGTGTATCCGGCATGTAATATTTGCCAGAAACCTGTTGCAGCACAACCCCCAAAACATAAAGCCTGACGTCCATGTCTAAAGACATAAAAGCTGGAAAATTAAAATCTAAGTACGCATATTCATGCAATTGAACATTTTCTTTTAAAAAAGATTCCGCGACAGTCAATGTGCTCGTTTTGGCTTTTTGCATTTTCTTTGAAAAATCCAAAACACGGGAAAAATTGAGGCCATAATTGGTAAGCCTATCCACGTTCTGTCGTATTTTTACGCGTGTGAATTGGGGGTTTAAATTACTTGGGTCATCGATCCACTCTTGCTGAAAATGGATCATACTCTCTGTGATTTCTTGCCTGGAGTACTGCAACAAGGGCCTGACCAAAGTTATTTGATCATGACGCACGATTTCTTCAATACCCGCAAGCCCCATCACACCACTATGATGAGCCAGCCTTTGAAGGATAGTCTCAAATTGATCTTGTGCGTTATGCCCCACCAAAACATACTGAACTTCATTGGCTAAGCACCACTCCTGAAGCAAATCATATCTGGCTTGGCGCGCGGAATTTTGAATATTTTTAGGGTAAGAACTTTTTTCCCACACCAGAATATGATGTTCCATCCCCCTGCTCTTTAGCCAAGAATGTACCTGACGAGCCTCATCCGATGACGCGGCGCGCAGTAAATGGTCTACGGTTAAGGCAACGACTTGAACACCACGGGACTTGGCCCATGCTTGCACGAAAAAACATAAACATAAACTATCCACACCACCGGAAACCGCTATCGCTATTTTTCTTGGTGCAGGATCAGGCAACAGGCGCGCTAATACACCCGAAAAATCCTCAACTAAAATCAATCTGTCTTCACTTTTTTAGAAATTTCTCGACGCAATAGTTCGGTCTGACTACGGATATTGGCAGGAAGTTTAGGAAACTCTTTGCTTAATTCTTCTAAAGTTAATTTAGCATCCTCTAACTTTCCAATATTATATAGGGAAGACGCCAATTTGAACATGATTTCCGGCCCCTTGGCGACGACCTGTTCTTTGTAAGCTTCATTTTTATGGGACGTATAAGCCTCATAAGCTTCCCCAAATTTTATGGCCGCCTGCAAATAGTCGGCACGAATGTAATGGGTTTCTGCCAACCAATAACAAGCATTTACTAGCAACGGATCCTTTGGATAATCGCGAATGAATTGTGTCAATAAAATTTCCGCCTCATCGAAGTTTCTTTGGTCCAACAGCGTTCTGGCTTTGTTATACGCATAAGAACTATCCTGTTCCTTTTCCGACCCAGCGGCCTTAGGAAGTGCTTTTGTACTCGATGATTTTTTATCGGCGCTTTTGCCGGAGGAAGTAACGGGCAATTGACCATCCCCCTCGTAGGATTTGCTTTGCGATTGTGACAATTGGTGATGAAGGACTTCTAACTCCCCGCGCAGCTGACGAATTTCTTCCTGCTGTTTTTCCAGCTCGTTTAAAAGCTGAGCCTTTGTCATATTGATATCAAAAGCCTGCACAGGCGAATACATGAAAAAAGCGCCCGTAAATAATGTGATCATATATTTCATTTTATTCCTCGCAAATTAAGCACACTCACATATGAGCATAGCTTTTAATAAAAGCAACTAAATTAATCCGATCCGCTCTAATTAAATAACCCCTTGCGAGCCGATGGACTATCATCCTGTGTAAGAAGTTTATTAAATTTAATCGCATGCAGGGTCTGCCCCCCTAAAGTTTTAAAGGCCAGGACGAACATAAATCCTGTTCCGCCCTTCACGTCACGGTCCCGATAATAGGTCTGTGTTACCTGAAGACCTGTATTGATACATTCGTTATCGTACGTCAAGGCCCCTGTATAAGAAAGGTTTTTCTTGCGCTTTCCCAATTCCCTAACATTGCCAATTCTAGCCGTCCAACCTTTCGCAAAGACGGAACTAATATTGGTGTTGAGCTGCTCATTTCCGGTTTGGGTTATGGGGTCTTTAACGAAACGCGGCAGCTTAATGTACTCCAGACTAACTTTAAATTCCGGTACGCCCACACTGGTCATAAGCTCATTGCGGACAGCTCTTAAACTGGATCGATCCAAACGGAAACGATACCTAAGCTCCACGTATTCATAAAGATTCGTCGAAATACGCCCCATATAATCAGACATTTTTTTCTCAAATCCACTACCCATTAAGTCGTCTGTTCGCCCAGAAAAGCGCATCGTCTGACCAACGAATCCCTTAACTTTTATATTCTTCGATACCCTGGATTGAGCTTTTAAGCCATAGTTAAAACGACTTCCATCATCTAAACGATCCAGACCTGGGAACCGATTATCACTCAACAAATACAAATCATTGGGCTCAATATCCACACAATCCTCATTGGGGATATGATTTTGCTTTCGCAATTTTGGAGCCACAACGAGACTGGCTGCGGGCGAGAGGATAACATGCCCCCCTTCTATTTTTTTCAACCAAGGATACTCCCACTCAACAAATGCTTGTGGCAATACTCTTCCTGTTGCGCCCTCACTACGCTTAATCGTATTGGCTCTAGAGTAATTTTTTCGATTATATCCATCGCCCCTTAATTTTAAAGAAAAGGCATAAACATCCCCTAAATGCGTTGCAAAAGGAACCTTCCACGTAACGGCGCTGGAAACTCTTTGCATATTGGTGCCGGTCTGCCGGGTAATCGCCAAGGTATTGGCATCGACAAAAAATCTAGAATCCCATACCTGCCGGGGGGAGACATAACGATAATCCACCGCAGGTCCCACCACAGGTATGGTTTTTTGACGATCCACATCCCGCATACCTTGAAAAGACATGGCCTGAACACGCAGATAATTCAAACCTTCAAATCTTTCTGCCTGTACTTGCGAGGTAAGGACATTTTCATTTACATTACCATAGATAGGAAACTGCCGGAAATAGGTCGCATCTGACGCACGCAAGACATGAGCTTTCAACCGCCAATCCTCATTCAGCTCCCAGTACAATTTAGAATCCACATGCCCCCGCACAACCGATTCCATTTTTCCCTTTCTTAATTTTTCAGAAGACCCAATACTTCCTCCCAAATTTAACAAAGCATCACGAAATCTTTGGCGATATTCACCACTTAAAAAATTGCCTTTTTTAGATGTGATTAAGGGGACAAGCGTAAGATCTTTATCCGGGGAAATCACATAATAGTAGGGAAGATATGCATAAAAACCTAAGTCTTCAGATGCATTAAACGTGGGCGCCAAAATACCGCTTCGTTGCTTCACTGTAGGATCCGCATGCCGTAAATAGGGCGTATATAAAACAGGAACACCAAAAAATTCCAGGCGAGCATCCGTATATATAATATCGTGCGCCTCTTCATCCCACAAAACCGTTTCCGCTTTTATTTGCCACAAAGGCGATTTATCTGGATTTTTTCGACACACTTTACAAGGGGAATAAACCGCCTGGCTCAATTCTATTTCTTTCCCATCCCGCCGGAATCCATGATTCGCAGCCAGTTTAGATGCATCGGCCAAATGTCCCTTAAAATCACGAATAACGCCATCTTTCATACGATCCGTTAACTCTATGAACGAACCAAAAAAAACATCTCCCGTTGTTTTCTGCCAGACCACATGCCCCTTAGCCATCATTTTGTCCAGGCCACGATCATAAGTAACCTCATCCGCCGTCAACAGGTCCTGGCCTTGATAAATCTGCACATTACCCCGCGCCACGAGCATATTTTTGACTTGATCGTAATGGAGGTCGTCCGCCTTTAACATAACGGGCTGCTGGGATAAATCTGGTCCTATGTTTTGAGCAAAAGCTGCTGAGCTGACCATTATCAGGCTTAAAAAGGCAATAATTCGGGTATTCAACTAGTGCTCCTCTAGATTTAGTAACGCAACTACCCCGATCATAGCACTAATAACCACCGGTGACCAAGCAGCAAAAACAACCGGCAATGAAGAAGATTGACCCATAGCATATGTTATATCTCGCAAGAAATATAAAGCAAAACCAATAGCCGCCGCAGATAGAATAAACAAAGCCTGCCTACCCTGGCGAATAGGCCGCAATGCGGCTGTTGCGGCTAGTAATATCATGGCTAGAAGCCAAGCCGAACGAGCCATAAGAGACTGCCAATGCAAACGATATTTGACGGACGACAAACCAGAGGCTTCCAATAAATGGATATAAGCCGGCAACTTCCAAAACGATATGGTTTCTGGATCCTTTTTATTGTCTTGTATATTATGGATAGAAAGTGTTGTCTTATAGGGTAATTTCTCATGAAAAACAGGGGCTTGCTTATAGGGGAAAATCCATACGTGATTCAGCTGCAGCCCACCTTCAACAAATTCAGCCGTTTGCGCATCAATACGAACCCGCAGCGCATCTTGTTGATCGTATTCCAGGATGGTCATATCTGTTATCTTTTTTAATCCCACATCCACATGCCCAACCCGAATAACCGTTGGGCCACTCTCATAATTGTAACGCAACCATATGCCCGTTTTTGAAATGGATATTCCATCTTTTTTATTTTTTAACAGCTCTGAGCTCATCATTTTATAGTGACTCAACATTTTTGTGGCAATCGGATTTAAAACAAAAAGATCTAGAGCTCCTATAAACGCAGCTACGGCTATAAAAGGAAAAAGAATTTGCCAAACAGACTGCCCAGCCGAACGGGTAACCGTAATCTCATTTTGCTTATTCAGGCGCCATAAGGCAATCATGCCGGAAAATAAAACCACAAATGGCAACATGATTTCAATCGTCACCGGTAGTTTTAACAAGGTCATTTGGAAGATATGAAAGGGATCAACAGATTCTTTTGTGGAGGACCGACGAAAGAGTTCCGAGACGTTAAAAAGCGAGAAAACACAAGTGAGCCCAGCAACGCAAATACCAAACCACACCAAATAAAGTTTGGCAAAATATCGAGAAAGGGTTGCAAACATCTTAAACACTCCCCTTTATTTTTTTCTCAGCTTTTTCAAAATGACCACCCTGCCACTCCTGTATATGAAAGAATGGAATCAAAATCGCTAACCCCATGGTTATGTAACTTAAAGGTATCGTAATCCAAAATTGACCTGACATGTGAATATAAAACATCGTCAAAATTTGCAGAGAGCCAGCCAAAATAATTATAGCAACTATTTTTTTCGTCCGTAACCGTCGATTCATTTGCCCAAACAGCAAGACAACCAATGCAATCAGCGTAAATGCAATCGCATGCATCGGATTTAATAATCGCTGATGCCCATGAGAAATATATTTTGCATGAAATATGGGGCTGGCCATGCTTTCCGTGGGATGAAGCAAATCAAAAATACTATATTCATTTAAAAATTTACGCCGACCTTGAGTTTCATCTATAGGGGGCTGCAGCTGAACCATATACTGATCAAAATATAACATAGACGGGCTATTGGCTGATTTATCATAATCCTGCCTAGCCCCATCCACGAGCACAAGATTTAAACCCTCGGGCGTTGATACAAGGGACCCAGATTCCGCCGTAATCAAGTAAGGCTGACCGTCACTTTGATTCTTATAAATCAGGATACCTTGCATATCTTTTTTATTCGGTTTTTTTCGAACGTAAACCATCATATCATTCAAATGATTAAACTCACCTTCCTGTAGCATGCTGGAAGAAACCAATGTCTTCATTTCATGCTCCATATCTCGCATCTGGCTATAAGATTTGGGCAGCACGTATATATTATTGATATACAAACCGGCTGTAATAAAGCTTGCAAGGAGAATAGCTGGTTTTGCCAATTGCCAGTGACTCATACCGGCGGATCTCATGACGATTAACTCCTGATCGGCAATGAGGCGATTGTAGGCATAAATCACGGCGATCAATAAGGATACCGGCAAAACGATAGAAATCAAATCTGGTAAAAGATAGGAAATCAGCGTAAAAAATGTTGTAATAGGTAATCCTTTGTTCAAAACACCGTCGACAAAACGTAAGGATTGAGTCAACCAAATGGCGGCAGTCAGACCCGCCGTCAGAAAGATCGTTGTTAAACTTAGTTGACGAAATATGTAATATGTGATTTTTAACATTAGTAAATCTATCGCGTGATATTTTTGTGCCCCATTGCACAAAAGCAATTGCTTGTAAAAAATGAAGGTATTAAACTCATGAAGTTACTAACACATATTTTCTCCTTTGTATACTTTTTAACATTCACTTGTGTGCACGCTGAATCTAATAATGAATCAAGTATAGCGGCAATAGTTAATGATAAAAGCATTTTAATTTCCGAGTTAAATAATCGCGTCAAACTTTTACTACTTACATCAGAGTCTAAGCCATCCGCCGCGGAATTAAAATCCATTCGCAAGCAAGTTTTAGATCAAATGATCGATGAAATCTTGCAATTACAAACCATGAAAACCTTTGACATTAAAGTGGATGGCCCTGAAATCGATATCGCCTGGGGCACCATAGAAAAACGCATGGGATTAGGACAGGGTCAATTAAACAATTTATTAAAGGAAAAAAATATTCCGGCAAAGGTGATCATGAACCAGATCCGTTCATCCCTAGGCTGGCAACAATACATTATGGAAAAACACGGCCGAGACGTCCAAGTATCGGATGCAGAGGTACAGGCAGAGTTAGCCCAGCAAGAAAGCAAGAAAAAAAAGAATGAAGCGCTCCTGTCGGAAATTGTCATTCCTTATGAGAATGACACACAAAAAGAGGAAGCACTCAGCAAAGCTCAAAGCATTTTAGCCAAAATTAAGGGGGGCGAAGCCTTCCCTAAACTCGCACAAGAACACTCTCAATCCGCCAGCGCGAGTCGTGGTGGGGATATGGGTTGGGTCGATGTGGATACGATGGAACCTGCTTTAAAAAAGGCAATCCAAGGCAAGCAAAAAAGTGAAATTTCAGCCCCTGTCGACCATAAGAACGCTTTTCATATCATTGGTATCCGTGATCGCCATGGCATTGGCAGCCTAGGAGAGTCCCAGGAATTTCTTAGCTTCCAACAAATAGAATTTAAATTCCCTATGTTCGATGGCGAACAAGGCATGGAAGAAACGCATTTAAAAGCTTCCAATATTCGTAATTCTGCAAAAACATGCTCGATGATGAAAAAACTAACCGACGGTCGCCCTAGAATGAAAAACCAAAGTGTCTCCAACGTACAGATACAGTCTCTACATCCGGAACTCGGGAAAATACTTAAAAAACTGAAACCCGGTGAACGCAGCGAACTTTTGGGTACAGAAGACGGCCTGATTATGTTCATGATGTGCAGCAGAAACACCGTAAAACCTTACGAACCAGATGAAAAAGATATCCGCAAAGAATTGCGGGAGAGAAAACTAACGCAGATCTATGATAAAGAACTCCGTGCCTTGCGCGGCAAAGCATTTATCGATATAAAAAAGCAGGATTAAAACGTATAAATTTAAAGCGAGTTGAAAAAAAAATGAAAAAAGAGACTCAAATCCGCCGAGATGAAATCAAAGTTGTTGGCCTTACGGTCCGAACCAATAACAAGCAGGAAAGCAACTTTGAAGTAGGAAAAATGTTTCCCTGCATCCGAAGATATTTTCATGAGAACATTGCCGACCTCATCCCGCACCGAAAAAATCCAGGGACAACGTTTTGTATCTATACGGATTACGAAAGCGATCATAACGGCGACTACACCTATATTATCGGTGAAGAAGTTGAGTCCTTTGACCAAATGGCTGATGATTTAATATCCCACACCATCGCGCCGCAAACCTATACAAAATTCACATCCGGCCCCGGCTGTATGCCAGACGTCGTAAAAGACCCTTGGTTTAAAATCTGGGACATGAGCCCAGAAGAACTCGGTGGCACAAGAGGATATCTCGCCGATTTCGAAATCTACGACGAACGCGCTAAAGATCATAATCATATGACGTTAGATATTTTTATCGGGATCAAAACGTAAGGAATAGAGGCCATTTCAAAACTGGCTTTTTTGGAGGGATTTATAGGAAAGGTGAGAACCGGAGCGCAGCGTACCTCTTAGTACGTGAGCACCGGAAGCGGAACCTTGACGACGAAATCACCAAAAAAAGACGTTTTGAAATGGCCTCGGAATATTTTGTTCTTTCCGCTTATATTCGGGGAGAGTCACATACTGCAGGGTCTACACAGGCATGACAAGCGGCGAGGATAAGATTTATCCGTTATTTTATGGAATTGGTATTAGTCCCAAGGATTATATATTTCAAGATCAGGAAACTCCGCAAAATCTTTTGTATTTCTTGTCACGATTTTTAGGTTGTGCACCAATGCTGTTGCGGCTATTAAGCTATCTATTACGGGAACCTGCGCCTTAGGTCTGGCGAGGATAAATCCCCACCTTTCTGCTATACTAGCATCTATGGGTAGAATTCGGTCCTCAAACCAAGAAGGTAGATCTTGTTCTAACCATAAAACGAGCCTCGATCTTCTTTTTGATACACCTAGCTTTTCTATACCTTTACGGATTTCTCCAAGGGTAAGGACGCTTATGTATAGCGACTCTGATGAGGTGTTGCGAAACCATTCTATCACAGCCTTGTTTGGTTCAGTCTTTAGGGTTTCTGAAAGCACGTTGGTGTCAACAAGATAACTCACAGCTCAAAGTCCTTCCTAGGTAGGGATTGGTCGCGTTCTAAATCTAAAGAAATGCCATATAAAGGTGAATTTCTCATAAAGGTTAGAAAATCGGGCTTTTTGCCAACCATTCTTTCATAGTCACTTCTTGATACGAGAACAACTTCCTCCTTGCCCCTTACAGTAATCCCTTGGGGGCCTTGTGTTGTTGTTAGGTGGATGAGCTGGCTTAATTTAGCCTTTGCTTCCTGTAACTGCCAATGTTTCATGTTGATCTCCCGACTAGTCTGACTAGTTCTAGTATAGGCATTATATTAGCGTTTTGCAAGTGAAATCATTAAAAAGATGTTGTGAAATCGGGTCTTTATAAACTATACCCCTCATCTGTTTCGAAAGCTATTTCCACGACACCTCGGGCAGCAAACATCCCCATGAAGTGACCGTACATGATTCTCTTTTCTTCGACGTCTGTCGTCGTGAAAAGTATTTCTTGGCAATATTCAGTAATGTCTTCGACGATACGCTCATGCCTATAGTAACTCAATGCGGTCCTATTAATGGCGGCTCTACCATAACCTTTATAAAACAAATTTTCTTCATGAGGTTTGTTCCAAACGTTTCCTACACCCCCGCCGATAAACATAAGGTCTCGCTCTTTTGGGGCCATGATAGGGTCATCCCAATCCACGATATATAAGCTACCTTGCTCGGTTATCAATACATTCCCGCCATGAATATCGGAATGGCACAATACGAAAGGAAGAGAATCGCGTTGCAATCGCTTGGCCAATTGTTCAGCCCGTTCGATCAGTCGATGTACTTTTGGCATATTTTCTTTTATAAAAGCCCACAACTTCACCGCAATTTCATCCCCAGCGAAATCGCTTTCTTTGCGAGATAACATCGCACGTAAAGCCTCTCGCCACTTATGTGAATAGCTTTCGCGGCGAATGCTGTCTTGAATCGCGGGAGGAACCGCAATATCATGAATTTTCTTCAAAGCCCCGCCCAAAACTTGCCATTGGTTTTCGCTTAAATATTGACTAAATCCATCTTGTCCGGGGATGAATGGGTATACGATCATCGTTAGATCATCTATTTGCAAGGTAGGCTTTCCTTCGAATGTACTTACAGGAGAAATGATTTGTTCAACACCAGCCTTACGTAATAGATCAATTATCACCATACTGTTTAGGCTGTACACTGCAGAAACTTTTACGAAATAGGAGATAGCCCATTGTGTTTCAATCCTATACACGGAGGCATTTATATCCGCACCCATGGCTAGACAAGTCAGACAAGCCGACTCAATACCATAATGATCTCGCAAAGAATGTAGTATACGTTCATCGGAAAGAGACTTGTTCACTTTCGTTAGGTCCTTTGAATTTTCACCTTCTTGAATGAAGGATTCTATAGATCTACCACAAATACCCAATCCATTTAAAGAGTTGGCTTGGATATATTAAACTGTACGTTTCTATCTAGAAAAATGGCATGCAAAAAAAAATCCTGAAAAATTCATAATTGGCGATAGCTGCTAAATTAATAAATTTTAAATATTCAGACCCGTATAATGTATGAACGATTAACAGTGTGAACGACAATGAACTTCAGGCGCATGTGCTTTAATTTTGTTTTACGGATAGGCAGAGCCAGATATAGGTTCGGCGATACTATTTTTAAAACCAGATCTAATTATAGCTTGTTAGCCAAAACCATATATTTCCTCAGCCGCAGACCAAAGGATGTACGGGTAGACCACACCCCCGTTGATGGGATTGCTGGGGTGCGATTAATTCCTCAGAATAAAAGCTCGCGGGTTATCCTCTACATTTATGGGGGATCCTTTGTTATGGAATTAAAAGTAATGAAATACCCAACCATTCCTTTTGCCGCAACTTTAGCAAAAGCGGCCCATGCGGAAGTATGGATACCCGAATATCGAGTGGCACCAGAATACGGATTTCCATCACAAGGTGAAGATTGCTTTGTCAATTACATGAGCCTCATCAATCGAGGTATAAAACCACAAGACATTACGATCATGGGCACAGGAAGTGGTGCGGCATTGGCTCTAGGACTTGTCTTACAGTTACGAGATCGAAAACGCCCTCTTCCAGGATCAATTGTTACCATTTCCGCTTGGACAGACTTCGCTATGACCGCAAACTCTTTACATGAACGAGCCGAACTGGATCCTGTTTTCAACCCAGAAACCTTAAGGGGTTATTTCAGTCACTATTTGCAAGGTGCAGATCCCACAAATCCAATGGCCTCACCATTTTATGGCGACTATAAAGATTTTCCACCTATGTATATGATGGTTGGTGGTCGTGAAATATTTTATGATGACACAATCAGAACGGCAGAAAAAGCTAAAGCGGCTGGGGTGGACGTAACCCTAGACGTAAATGAAAATATGATCTTTTCCTACCCCATTTACTATGAGTTTATAGATGAGGGAAAAGCTGCCATCGATCGAATAGGGTCTTTTGTTCGGGACAATCACGACATAAATAGAGAACCATCGCCAAAAGCTGAGTGCTGTGCCTTAGCCTTATAACTCAACCACAGGCTTACCAAAATGCTTGCCTTGCAACATTTTTATAAATCCTTCCGGTGCATTTTCGATACCTTTTGTCACATCTTCTAATACTTTCAGCTGACCGGATTGAATTAAAGGAATCGTTTCTTTTAAAAATTCATCATATTTATCCATGTAATCGAACACCAAAAAGGCTTGGATAGTGAAACGTCGCGGCATGCGAGAAAAATGCATTAAAGCCGTTATGTCTGGAGCCATTGGCATTTCAGGTTCCGTATAGTTAAGCCAACCCATGGAACCACAAAGCAATGCCCTTGCCCGTTCATTTAGCAAGGGTAAAACCGTATTAAAAATAGGCCCGCCAACGGTGTCAAAATAAATATCTATTTTTTGGGGAGTTGCGGCCTGTAAATCCTCTATAAAGCTAGCGTTTTTATAATTCACACATTCATCAAATCCCAATTCTTCCGTGATAAATTTACATTTATCATCCGTTCCCGCCATACCCACAACACGGCATCCTTTTAATTTAGCCATTTGGCCAAATATGGAAGATACAGCGCCAATAGAAGCCGACGTGACAACTGTTTCGCCTGCTTTCGCATGTCCTACTTCTGAAATGCCCGCATAGGCGGTAAGCCCTGTCATCCCAACAGAGCCTAAATAATATGAAGGCTTGACAACGCCAGAGACCTTTTTCACATCCTCATAAGCCCAAGGCAAGGCTGTAATTAGATTCCCCTTTAATATGGCATACTCTTGCCATCCCGTGTAAGCGACAACCATATCCCCCTCTTTAAAATCAGGATTGTTTGATTGTTCAACTATCCCGACAGAAGAGCCGTGAATAACCTCCCCAATTTTTACATTCGAGATGTTCGAATACGGATAAGCCTTACGCTCTCTCATAAGTCTTTCCATGTATCCATCTAGATTAAAATACAAGGCTTTTATAAGAATCTCACCTGGCTGTAATTCAGGAACAGAGACCTCAACCAATTTAAAGTTATTGGGCTTAGGCCGTCCCACAACAAACTCATTCAAGATGATCTGTTTATTTATTCTTGCCATTTCTTATCCTTCATTCACTCGTGTATTTAATTATACATCAATTCGTAATAAAAAAAATTACTTCTCTAACATAGTTGTTATACCATCCCAATTTTCAGGCGTTTTGGTTTTAAGGTACAGGTCACAGCGTTCCTTAAAAAGCTTCGCTACCGAATCTTCAGGACGTATCGTCAAACATTTTTCAAAAGTTTGTTTTGCATCAGAAAAGCTCCCGGCTTTATACAGCTCAAACCCTTGTTCAAACAAACGTATATATTTATCGGCTTTTTGTTGCTCCTCATAAGCAGAAACGGGCAGAATCTCATAGATACTCATAGCCTTAGTTTTACCTTTAACACGTATGGTATCCACTTTTCTGACACTGAACTTGTTGGGATCTTTGAGTTTATTATAGGTGGCATCGCTGATCAGTAACTGTGTACCGTACATTTTATTGAGACCTTCAATGCGGGAAGCCGCATTAACCATGTCGCTAACCACGTTGGCTTCGATGCGCTCTTCTTCACCTAAGGCGCACAGCATAGCCGGCCCTGTGTTGACGCCGATACCCATGAAAATACTTTTAAAGCCAGCTTCGTTGATCTCTTTGTTGAACAGAGGCAAAGCCTGTTGCATTTCAACAGAGGCCTGCACAGCATCCTGGGTTTCGACAGGAAATAGAGCCAGAATACCATCGCCTAAAACACGGTTTATAAATCCATTATTATTTCGGATGATTGGTGCCATGTATTTCAGATAGGTATTGAGTATATAGGTCAACTCTTCCGGTTCGATGGATTCTGATATTGTGGTAAAGTCTCTCAAATCCGCGAAAATGGCCGACATTTCTACTTTTACGCTATCACCGATTTGCACCTCTTCGATGTTTTTTCTACCTAAAAGCTGCAAGAATTTTTTCGGTACAAACCGCTCCGTCGCATTAAATAATTGCTGCATGTTTTCAAAATAGCGAGCATTTTCCAGCGAAATGGATATCTGCGTTGACAACGCCTGAAGCACACGTAATCTTTCTGGGGAGAAAACGTCTGTGTTTAAGTTATTCTCGAGGTACAGTATCGCGACAATACTGTCGCCCCTCATGATAGGCAAACATAATGCGGATTTTGTTTTATATTCCTGAACATATTTCAAGTTAGAATATCGTTCATCCTGGCTTAAGTCGCCAATAACCAGATGCGTAAGAGATCGTGTTACATAGGTGATCAACTCTTGCGGCACATCGCTGTTTTCCGTAAGAATCTCCGAAACCATATCCACATTAATCTCATTTTTCCCCATTTGACCAACAGCTTCAATGACCCAAAGATCTTTCTGCAAGCCAATGAAAATAACTTTATCCGCCCCAGCGGATTCAATAACCACGCGTAAGATTTTTGGCAATAATTTATCAAGTTTGATCTCGCTCGAAATAACCTGATTGGCCTTAATCATGGAAAGCAGATCCAGATCCCCAGACATCATAACCGATGTGGATAAACTAGATTTTGTTGAATTGGCAACGATTCCTTCCAAATTCAAAATCTGTCCATATTTCTGATTGATGATTTTTGTCTTTAATTCACACCCCAATAAAGAATAATAATATATAGCCGCTTGAAAATAGGCGGCTGCGGCTGTGGTATCTTTTAATTCTAGGTAAAGTTCCCCCGCTCGTTCACTGGCCATAGCAATCCACCGGGAAAAATTCTTGGTTTTGGCTTCTGCAATAGCTTGATGATAAAAATCCAGAGCCATAAGAGGCTTATTTTTCAGCCTATAATATTCTGCCTGCCCCATGAGATAAAGATGCCGGAAATTGTAAGGATTCATTTTGGATGTTTTTTCTAATTTCTTACAATAACTACGTATACTTCCTTCATATTCTCTTTTTTCCGATTCACTAGCCCCGGGATAAAGTTGCGCAAGAATCATAAGAGACATGGCTTCATGTAGACGCGGAGTAATAGATAAACTAAACCATTTATTTTCCTTGAAACAAATCTCAGCCAACTCTTTTGCCCGCTTATAGTCTTCCGAAAAATATAGGTTGGTTACAGCAAAAAAACCAAAAAATGTGGGTGCAGCCGGCATGGCTTGAATGACGTCGTCGACCAGGACACTGGTGTCTCCCATCTGGTGATTAAAGGATAGCTTCGCAAAAGCGCAGGCTTGCATAATATCCTCTAGGCGATATTTTGCTCCCATCTTATAATATGACTCTGCTTTCTCATATAAATCGTTAAGATTGGTATCCGCAAAATAACATAACTCAAGGTCGGTATAAATGGAGTAAGGAAGCCAGGTGAATGAACCCGTCTCAACAAAGTCTTGAACTGTGGATACATTTAAAGGAATCATATCCTTCAAGTTTAAAAAATATCCGCCGATCCTCATGAGTCGGAGTAAATAATTGACTCTGCTTGCGGGTGGAAACTCATTGTTCTGATAAAAATCATATGTTGCCTTAAAGACCGAACTATATTCATCAAGGTCTCCGGTATTAATGTACGTATACCTGCTGTTGGACTCCAACAGCTGAAAAATCATACCATTCGGTGCGCCATGTTTTTCAAAAAAAGGAATGCATCTTATAACTGTAACTTGAGTATGCTTGGGGTGACCTGCCAGCAAGCCTGAGTTCCCCCCGAGAGCTATGATTTCCTCCAGTAGAACCAGTTCTTTTTCTGTAGATCTCTTGATCTTTAATATGCGATTGGTAAACCTTTCCCCACTGCCATATTTCTTTTTGAATTTTTTGAATTCATCCTTATATTCTTCAGCCGTTGGATCCAAGGCAAGCTTTAAACCAAAAAGATCCGCGGCGGCACAATGTATTTTTAGATTATCGAAAAACTTATTCAGCACCAGATTGATTTTCATCTGGAGCTTATACACCAATGCGGAATCATATTTAGATTGGGCTTTTTCCAAAAGATCGTGGGTGAGCTTCATGGCTTCTTCTGAATCTCTTTTTAAGTACAAAGATTCAATTAATTCAAGATTGAGATTCCACAGGAGATCGTATTGATTGTCCCATTTAAATACGCGAGACCAATATATTCCCAGCAAGAGATATTCGTATGAAGCTTGATAGGCTCCCGAAGCAGAGGCAAGCAAACCTGCATCAAGGGATAATCGGGCAAGGCATTCGCGATTGTCATTATCCTGTATTAAATCGACACACCTTCTGAAATGGTCCATTATTTCAAAAATAACCGTATTGCTACGGCCTTTGCCCATACTCTCCAGGAGAATTTTTCCTATAGCAAGATGGACCTCTTCTTTTTCTTTATCAGATATTTTATGGTATGCGGCTTGTTGAATACGGTCATGGATAAACTTAAATCTCATTCCGTTTTCAGTTCTTTGTATCAACCCTTCTTTTAGGGCATAAGATAAGCTTTCCTCGATCTCAAGCTGAGATAGCCCCTGCACTTGGCTGAGCATAAAGCTATCAAAGGTCATGCCCACACAGGAACCTAGTTGCAAAGACCTCTGGCTGGATTCGGTAAGTTTGTTAATTTTTTCTAACATCAGATCTAAAACATTGTTAGATCCAGGTAAATTAACGATCTTTTCTAGATCCCATTGCCATTTTCTTGCTGCAACGGAAAAAGTAACCAAGCCTTGGTTGTAAACTTCTTGTAGAAACTCCCTTGTAAAAAAGGGGTTACCGGCTGTCTTCTCATAAAGAGTTTTTGCCAGCGGTAAAATAGATTTTTCATCCATACCGAGGGTATCGACTAACAACTGGTTAACGTTATTGAGCTCGAGTGGTTTTAATTCAATGTCATGAATCTCAACGTTTGCTTTTTTAAGCTTCGCCAAAAGAACCATGAGGGGATGAGTATCGTCTACCTCATTGTCACGATAAGCGCCTATAAAAAGTATGGAATTAAAGTCCTGGGTGGTAAGTATTAACTCCATCAACTTTAAAGAACCAGGATCCATCCACTGAAGATCATCGATGAAAATAACCAGGGGTTCTTTCGGTGAGGCAATCGCACGCATGAAAGATTGAAAATGAAACAAGAATCGGTTTTGAGCCATTTCCGGAGGCAGCTTGTCAATCGCAGGCTGTTTCCCGACGATCAACTCCAGCTCGGGAAAGAATTCTATAATGACCTGAGCCGATTGACCTAACGCACTCAGCAACCCTTCGCGTCTTTTTACCAGCTTATCCTCCGGTTCGGAAAGCCAAGCCTGAGCCAGCTTAGAAAACGCGGAGGTGAAGGCAAGATAAGGGGATGTTCTTTGCATCTGATCAAATTTACCATTAATAAAATGACCATGTTCACTCGTGATAGGTTTTTGAATTTCATTGATAAGAGTCGTCTTCCCGACACCCGAATACCCTGAAATCATCAAACATTCTAAACCGCCGTCCTTTGCTCGATCGAATGCGCGCAATAATTCTTCTGTATCACGCTCTCGTCCATATATTTTAGAGGATATTCTCAAGCTACCTAAGGCCTCGAATTCCCCTAAATCGAACTCATTAATCTGTTTTTTTTCATTCCACTCCGTCAAACAACGGCTCAAGTCGGCAATCAGCCCTGCAGCACTTTGATAGCGATCATCCGGAGACTTGGACATCAACTTGGCTGTAATTTTCGAAAGCATCACAGGCGTCAACGGAGCTTGTTCTGCTGCTGTTTTTGCTTCTATTGCCAAATGAAAATGCACATACTCTAGAGGATCATCACTGATAAAGGGAAGCCCCCCAGTCAGCATTTCATAAAAAGTGACGCCAAGTGAATAATAATCACAACGATAATCGATCGCCTTATTCATTCGTCCTGTTTGTTCAGGAGCCATATAAGGTAGACTCCCCTCAAGCCGGTTTACAGAAACGGCCTCCACGTTCTCAACGGAGAGCTGGCTCGCGATACTCAAATCAAGAAGTTTTATGGCTAACGTGTATGGAGTAATCAAGATATTTTCTGGTTTAATATCTTTATGGATAATATTGTTACTGTGCAAATCAGCAAGACATTGAACCATACGGATGGCTATCGGCAAAAACAGCTCAGGACTGAGCGACTTTCCGGCCAGAAATTTCTTTAAGGGAACGCCATCGGTGTTATCAAAGACCAAGTAATGAGCGTCAGAGCTTTCCACTAAAGATCGGCAATGCACGATTCCGTTTAGATCCAAGTTATGATTTATCTGATACTCATGTCGAAAAATAGCCAATCTTTGCAAGGTGGGATGCGTCGTTTTCGTGGATTTTATAATGACCTTGTCTAAGGTTTTCTCATCCTCGGCCCTAAAAACAACGATTTCGTTGTTCTCATATAACAGCTCCAAAGACTTATAATTCAAAACCTTAATCATCAAAATGCCTTATGATGGAAAGATAACTCACACACTGTATAATTCTACATCATAGATATTAACAAGACATTGCTTAGACGCAGTAAGACCTTTTAAAGATTTGTTTTGTTAATTTGACCGCTCAATAAATGAATGTTAGCATTTATTAAATAACTATCCAGGGGACTTCATCATGAGAATTGGCTATAATTTAATACTGATTATTATAGGTTATTTTATCGTCAATGGCATCTATGTCCCCGCCATGCCCGATGTCGCGGACTTTTTTGGTGCAGATGGGTCCACAGTTCGAGCCAGCATGACCTTGTTCCAGCTTGGTGCCCTTCTTGCCTGTATTGCTGCAGGATTCATTGCCGATTCTATTGGAAAGAAAAATTTCTTGGTGAGTGGCCTTGCGACCGCTGTTCTGGGTAGCCTTATGTGTTTATCGGCAGGAAATCTTGAACTGCTCTTTGTCGGTCGTTTTCTTCAAGGAGCGGGCTCGGCCATAGGATTTATGATGGGGTTTGCCCTCATTATTGATATCTATGAACCCCAAAACCGGCTTAAGCTATTTGCCCTGAATGGTGTAATGTTATCTCTGGCATCGATTTCTACTCCCTACATAGGCGGAAATCTGGTCAAGATGTTTAACTGGAGAGCTAGCTTCGTTTTCATATTGCCAGTTTTTGCCTTTGCTCTATTTAACGTAATAAAAGACGTCCCCGCAAAGGCAAATATAAGAAAACCAACTTTCAGCCCCATGCAAGATTTGCTGGATTATATCCGAGTTTTCACCAACCGCACTTATTTTTGCTATGTGGTTATTAATGCCATCTTTATAGGCTGCATAACTTATTGCATAAGCTTCCTACCGTTCTTTCTGGGAAAAACCTTTCACCTGACAGAGGACTATATTGGCATTTTCATTGGCATTACCATCTGGATGCCCTACGGTATTGGCAGCTACTATAGCGTCAAAATATATAACAAGTTCGGTGTAGATAATGTTTTAGGGTTTGGACATATCGTTTGCGCTATTACAGCTGTGAGTATGATCTTTATGGCATATGCTTTTGAGACACAATTGCTTATGATCGCAGGCATCATGACGATGTTTTTCTTAGGTTTTGGCATTATGTATACAGGCTCAATCTCCCAGTCCATGGGGGTGTTTCTCGACTTAACCACAAAGGCTTCTTCCTTGCGCACCATCCTCATTTCATTTTTTGCTTTCTTCGGGGGGCTAGGCGCACAATACTCCAGCGACAACAATCTAATGTACCTAGCCATAGCCATGATCGTCACTGCAACCCTAAGCAGCCTTTTCTTTGTATTTAGGGGTGTAAAATCTAATAGCTGATCCGTGCACCAGGAATCCGCGGGATTTGCGAGAACCAACAGAGTTAGATTTCATTTTGTGCTGTATGCATCCTCAAAGAATGGAGTGATAAACTTTACCCAAAGGTGGTTATATCTCTGCCGATTCACTCCCAATCATCGTGATTTGGGCCGGCTGTTCTGACTCGTTTAACCTCTGAATAGCATCCTTTTTCTGCTCGTATCCAAGCAATAATCCTTCGGCACAATGGTGACAGCCAAGCTTCTGACAAGCCTGTGCTCCATCTGGCACAGCATGCATACAAACCAGCATGGTACAGCAACAACCACAGGCGGCAGCTAGGCTACTTCCCGCTGCAATTCCCATATATCCGGCAACAGACAGACAACCAGCATTACCGCAAACACAGCAACCATTCGTCATACAGACACAAAATTGTGTCGAGTTATAACAGCATCTACCATAACCCTGAACAAAACAACATGTGGCCGCAAGAACCGCCCCACTGCCCGCATAAGCACAACTAGCCGCCGAAAAATTTTGACATCTGGCACCAAGCCCAGGAAATTGATAAGCAGCCTCACGAGAAATAATTGAATCACGTACACATACCTTAAGGCAATATTCCGGATAAGCATAGTTCCAGCAAGCCATCGCACGCCCTATCTGCTCAGCAATTTTATAGGAACCAGGCCGCTCAGACATCTCAACAGCAGAAGGCGGAGACTCTGCAGGCTCAGCCATGGCAGAAAAGTTAACCATCGGCCTTAAAAGCGGCGTGCCCTCCCCAACATCACTAGCCAAAACACCCACCGACATAAAGAGACTCAAAAACAAGAATAGTACATATTTCATGAAATCACCTGAATACGAAGGCCATAAAGCCGCTT
This sequence comes from Alphaproteobacteria bacterium, assembly GCA_017993335.1. Lineage (GTDB taxonomy): Bacteria > Pseudomonadota > Alphaproteobacteria > JAGOMX01 > JAGOMX01 > JAGOMX01. Next base: position 28,821 of record JAGOMX010000021.1, read on the forward strand.
CTTTTTATGCAACACTTGCAAGTGTGTTGTAAATCATCCACACCCCCTTTCGCAAGGGAAAATGCACAGGGATTTTAAGTGATAGTTCTCGTGTGAACCTGGGGTGTGAAAACTCTCTTATTTAGGACTCAATTCTGTCCAGTCAAATGGGTGCAGCTTAACCCGCATCCGTAAAAATTACGTATTGAAAAAGATTTTTCTTTGATCTAACGTAATTTAAAAATATGATTCATCACTCTGATGTTGTGGGGAAAAATAATGCTTAAACATACAAAATACTTATTGCTTGCCTGTTTGACGGTCTGCACTACAAGCGCCCACGCATCTTATTGGGCAGAGCATGAAAAACAAACAAAGCAGGCGCATATAGACACACTGAACTCTGTTAGCCGCTTTCATCTGCCACAACAGGGCCCACAAGCGATGACGGATCTGGATCTGATGGATAAGGTGTATGCCTCATCGGACAAAGACAATCCGGATCTTCAGGCTATGCTGACCAAATTTAGGGAAGTATACCGGACTCCATCACAATTTGAAGAAGGCATGAAAAAAACAGTTTACGAGGATGGACCTGAAGCAGGGCATAGGCTTATTATGGAATTTTCCTATGTTTTAATGGTCTTTGAATCTCTTCAATATCCTTCTGAGCAAAATGGGTTGTGGGGCTATTATGATTCCCTTGTAAAGACGATGGGGATTCGAATAAGCAGGCCAGGATTGAATGAAGATAAAGATGACATGAGTAAGTTAGAAAAGGCAACCTATCGCGTTTTATCCAATGTTGAATGTCTGTTTGAACCAGATCGCAATAGATATTTGTCTCAGACTTTGCAGTATGCCAATCAACAGGCAAACGACTGGGTTAAGGAAAATAAAC
>JAGOMX010000022.1 GCA_017993335.1 Alphaproteobacteria bacterium
TGTAGGATTATTTTTTATCTTGCTGTATCTTAACGACATGGGGTCCTTCTTGCTGGTTGGTCCCCATATTTTTATACAATTTTAGCTAAAATTACAACAACTTGCCACTTACGCAGCAGGTTTATTAAATTACCGAGCTCCATCGTGCATTCAAAATGGCCATTCAGGAAGCCATCGTGAAAGTGTGTGGCAGCTTGTTGAAAATTTTCTGCAACAAGAGGATGCTCGTGTCCTAACGTTTCTTGTGCTGTCGTCGCTTGGCTGACGGCTATACGGCCAAGAGCGATATTGGCTTCTGGGTGCCCATTTTTTTTAGCGGCTTCGTAATGGTAGATCGCAGCTTTTAGGTTTTCGTGATCATCTCCTTGTCGTACATGGAGCCACCCTAAATCCATTTGAGCTTGTGCATCTCCCTGAGCGGCAAGATTAAGTATTGTGTTATAAGCCTCTTTGGGAGTATTGCGAGGCCTTTTTTTAATCTGGCTAATGGCTTCTTCATAAGCGACTTGATCTTCAGGCATGCGGGCAATCGCATATCGAGTGTTTTCATCAAAAGATTTTCCAAAATCATGATTGATGGGATAGGAGATATATTTTTCTTTTGACCAGTCAGAAAATGTACTTTCATTCTCTACGGCATAAAACAGGGCTGTTTCTTCTCTCTCATCGACGACTCGTTTTGAAGCATTTGCTTGTGATGAGGCTATCAGGCAAGCCATCAAAAAAGAGGGTGTAAAATAATGGGAACTCGTTCTTAAAAAGCGAAACATAAAAAACCTCATGACAATAATTATTCAAAAATATATGATTTAATACATTTATTTCAAATATATAGCAACAAAAAAATCATATAATCCTATTTTGGATTTGCAGTTTAACTGTTGGATTTGAAGTTGACCATAAGGCTTTCTAAGTATTCTTTAAAAGCCTGAACCCGTTTGGAGTTTTTGAGTTGCATGGGATATACCAGAAATGTTTCGATTTCTGGGCCATCTATCTCCGGTAGGATAGGAACTAGATTCGCCTTTGCAAGAGATGGGTTTTCTTGGGAGAGGCTGATAATCCCGAAGCCTGCCTCCGCCATTAATTGTAAGCCTTGCATGGAGTTAACTTGTAAGTAGGGCTCTCGCAATACACCAGCAGGCGCCCCAGCGCTCAAAATCCAGTTGATGTTATCGTAGGGGTGATGAATATAGTCGCCGTAAGTTAACAGCTGATGGTGATCTAAATCACTTAATTTTTCTGGCGTTCCCCGTGAAGCAATATATTCAGGGCTGGCGTACAGCTTCAGTTTAACCTTCATCATGGATTTTTGGATAAAATCAGGACTGGAGGTTTTTTTCGTGATTAAAGAAACGTCTGCCTTGCTTAAGATATAGTCCGTTGGATGGGCCGAGCTGATAACGGCAACACGGATCTCCGGGAAGCGGGTTAAAAACCCGGGTAAATAGTTGGAAAGCCAATAGGTGGCGATGTCTGGAGTCGTGCAGAGCTTCAGCAGTCCCTTTGGCACGGTTTCCTCTTCATATAAATTAATCTCACCGGCTTCGATTTCCGCGCAGACTTTACGGGCTGTTTCGTAGAGAATTTCACCGTCTTTTGTCAGCTCTAGGCCACGAGGGCGGCGAAAGAATAAGGTTTTTTTCAGACTATATTCCAAATCGATCACTTGTCGGCTTAAAGCCGATTGGGTGATGTTCAAAGATTCAGCGGCTTTTGAGAAGCTCCCCACGCTAGCCACGTGGTAGAAAGTTCTCAATTTATTCCAATCCATCTATTTTCTCTCTACATGCCTGCCCATACAAAACAAGGATGATTTATTTTCGATTATAAGTAAATTTAGTTAAAATTGTATTGACGTGCAGTTTTAAGCTGTGGCTATTTGCTTTTCTTTCAGCAGGTCCGCTAGTTCACCGCTTTCATGCATTTCCCGCAAGATGTCACAGCCGCCAATAAACTCACCCTTTACATAGATCTGTGGGATTGTCGGCCAGTTGGCATAGTCCTTAATGCCTTGACGCATGTCAGGATCTTCGAGAATATTGATGCTGTGGTATTCTACACCCTGTAAGCGTAAGATTTGCACCACCACATTGGAAAACCCACAGGCTGGTTTTTCCGGCGTTCCCTTCATGAATAAAACAACTTCATGTTGGTTCAATAGGGCTTCAATTTGATCGAAGATAGGGTTTTGTGTCATGGGTATGATTCCGTTTACTCTGGGGTTTTTGTGATAATGGATAAGGCATGTAACTCGTTACCGACACGGCCTTCAAAGCCGTCCATCACCATTTGGTGTTGTTGAACGCGGGTCATGCCTCGAAAGGCTTCGGATATAACCGTGGCTTTGTAATGATCGCCGTCATCCACTAAAGATTCCAGAATGATTTCTGCATCGGGAACGGTTTTTCTTATGCAAGCCTTTACATCGTCCGGTGACATGGCCATGAAATGTCCTTTTTTTCTATAAACTCTAGTCTAGAAAATACTCCAAAGTCACAAAAGATCAAGGTTTTTCTCAAAATATGAGCCCTGGCTAAGGCTTGCCGTGATATTGACAAATGTTCAGCATATGTAATCATGAGGAGTGTATAAATCAGGGGCGCCATGTGAAGTCTTGGAATGCATATCGATGGTTTTTAGTCTGGCTATGCCTGTTTGATCCCTCGTGGGCAACGGACTCTAATATGGATGAAAATAATTCTAGTTCAACGATTGCGTCTCTGCCCGCAGAAGTAAAAGAAATGATATTCGCCCATTTGTACGAACAGGGGGCTCAAAATGCTCGTTTGGTTTGCCGGCAATGGAATGAGATCATCTCAGCGAAGACCTTTAGCTTAAAAAATCCACATTTAAATCTACCTTATCATAAAGTTTATATGATGGTTCATAGGGAGTCGAATCGAGAGAATTTTTTTAAAAATTCATTTTTGCGCCGCCAATTCCTTTCTTATTATAAAGATGAGGATGCCCGGGCATATTTTTTCTTTGCTAAAAGCCATATTGCCACGTTCCCCCATGGTCTATATCGTCACTTTGGATACGAATTATATTTTTATAATAAGGTTTTTAAAAGCATAGAATCTTTTAATTTATTGTATAGTTACACGTTACGGTTTTCCCCGGAAGATTCCGACCGAGTTTTAAGGGATTACTTGAGTTCTTTATATCTTTTTAAAGAGGCTTTACCGGAATTTAAGTGGTTGGTTTTATTGATGGAGGTAAGTTTTATCGTTGGTCAAGAAGAGAGTATGCTCCTGGAAAGGTCTTTGCTAGAATACCACCCTTTAGAGGAAACTGCCTTGCAGAAAAATGAAGAAAAGCAGAAAAAGGCACAAAGAAAAAAAGCGATCCGTACCATGGTGCTCGCGACTCAGATTTTGATAGGTTTATCTAGTCTTATAAGCATTGTGATGGGTATCGTGCTCTAATGGGCCGTCCATCCTCCATCCACCGGAAGAGATGTGCCGGTGATGTTTTTCGCCGCAGGAGAGCACAGAAAAACCGCCAGGTCGCTTAATTGTTCAATGGTTGTAAATTCTTTTGTGGCGTGTTCCGTCAGCATGACTTTTTCGATGACGTCGGATTCAGGAATGTTTTTAGCGCGGGCGATGTCTTTAATTTGATTCTGTACCAGGGCTGTCATGGTGAATCCAGGGCAGATCGCATTGCAGGTAATCCCGAAAGTACCGGTTTCCAAGGCCGTTACTTTAGTTAAACCGACCATCCCATGTTTTGCGGCCACATAGGCGGATTTAAAGGGGGAGGCGACTAAGCCATGCACGGAAGCGATATTCAATATTCTTCCCCATCCCGCTTTTTTCATGTGAGGAATGACCGCTTTGGTTGTATAAAATGCTGACGATAAATTGATAGCGATAATGGCTTCCCATTTGTCTTCGGGATAGTCATCTAAAGGATTGACGAGCTGAATTCCAGCGTTATTGACAAGGATGTCGACGCCTCCTAATTGTTGAGCGGCTTGGCTCATCATGGCATTAATTTCTTGCGGATTTTGCATGTTGGCTTCTAAGAAAATCACGCGGCCCGTTGTCAGGTTCTCGATATCTTTGCGGGTTTTTTCAATTTGATCCTTATCGCCAAGTCCATGCAAGATGATGTGTGCGTTTTGTAAAGCAAGAGCCTTGGCAATGCCGAGACCAATACCGCTAGTCGATCCCGTAATGAGGGCCGTTTTTCCCGTGAGCATGATTTTATTCTCCGTCATAGTTGCCGTATTTTACGGTTTTGCGTGCGATAAAAATAGCAATCCAGCCAATGATGAATGCCATAAGTAAGGTCAGGATGTTGATGTATAGTTTCCAGGTATATAAGGTGGCTTTGACGTCATTGAAACTCTCCCGCGTAGAGGCGTTACTAAAGTCTGATAAACTGGCCACATTAAGTTCAAAGTCTCGAAAGATGGTTGTAAGTTTGGTGACTTCGCTGGTCAGGGTTTTGTGTTGCAGGATAAGGTTATTCACTTGCAATAAATATTTGTCCAGCAGTGGGACGAGATCTTTGTGCTGGTGATTCAGCGCCAGTTTCATTTGCGTAAAAAGATTCGCTGTGGCTGACTTGTCCTGAATATCCCCGCTTTGGATGGCTTTTTCCACGATAAGTTGTAGTTTTAGCCAGAAATTCATAATTTGGGAATTGGCTTTTTCGCCTTCTAATCTGTTGTTTAGGATGTTGGTGGTCTGGTAGAGCTCTCCGAGCAGTCCTTTTTCTTTATTTGTGCCTAAGTTTTGTAGGCTGAGAACGGCGAGGCCAAACTGTTGGTTGTGGGTTTGTAACGATTCATCTATGGATCGGATGAGTTGAACATGCTTATCGCCTGGCGGAGATTGTTTGAGTTGATCGGTCAATCGCATGGCTTCATCCGATAGAACGTAGTATCGGTCTGCGTATTGAAAATCTTGGCGCAGGAAAAAGTCTTTTTCCCGTCGACGCATTTCTTGACTGCTCGCGGAAAGGGATTGGACGGTCATCTTAAAGTCCGCATCACTTTTATGCTTTTCCAAAGCACCTTGAATATAATACCCCCCTAAGAGAATCGTCAGGCTGATAAGAATAAGTATCAGCATGGATAAAACTGTCATGCGCTTTACGGCTTTGGTAAGCCAAAAGACAAACCCAGCCGGCATTTTATGCGTTTCATTTTTGTATATCATTTATTAAATCCAGCATATTCTATTATGATTATAATTGTCATGACTTAAAGGACGGTTAACATGAAGGGTATTTATGGTATTTTATTTAAGGTCTCATTTACCAATTTTAGGATAATATGGGTTTAAGAGTTTTTAAAAAAAAGGTGAAAGCATATGCGAAGATTTGGACTGATTTTTTTTATAATTTCGAGTCTGCATGCTTTTGCCAGTTCCCCGGAAAAGAAAGATTCTCCGCCGCCAGCTGAATCCAGCAAAGCCATTAAAATAAATGAAGGGGGCTTGCGTTTGAAATTGGAAGCGACAAAAAAACTTATCGCTAGTGATCAATCTAAACTGGAAAAAGCACAGAAATTGTATGATCATTATAATACCTATGATGGGGACCCTCGTGCCAACAAGCGGCAAGCCATAAAGCTAAAACAAGAAATAAAAACGCTGAAGAAACGCATTGCAACTCATGAATATATGGTGAAAACATGGGAGTCCAGTATTATCGAAATAACGGGAAAAACGCCCGAATCGTCCTAATGCTCGTAATGATTTTTTCTCATGGGCGAGAAAGCCGTGCGAGTATAAATGGAGAAGCGCTTGAGGCTGGTCGTCGAAGCGTCTTTCACCCCATAGCCTATAGAACCATACCCGGCGTTAGCTTGCAAAAGCTAGGCAGTAAGGATTTGACCTGTAAGGACGTGTGGCAAGAGGGGTGTATTTATGCATATGGGGTATCGCAAGTTAAAAAGACGGGCCGCGATTATCGCCTAGAGGCGAAGGCAACGTATGCGCAGTTGTTAACCGGAATTTTACCGGAACATCCAGCTATAAAGAGTGTAAGTCTCAATCTGGAGGCGGGTGTCGAGGGGCTTTGTCAGGTTCTGCACACAAGACCGATAGGTCGTTTAGATGTGTCTATCGCGCATGAGAAGGCCGCGGAGGCGTTGGCTTTTCTAAAAGGGACCTATGGCATTCTGATGGCATTTGCAGGCGATAGTAAGCAGGTTGAGAACTCTGAAAGCTTGCAGGCGTTTATGTATGCATTCACCAAAAAAAGAGGTGTCGTACCCATGCGCAAGGCGTTAGTGAATTATTTCTGGAAACTATTTCAATTGCGCCAACAATATCTCAAAGATCATATGGATGAGATGTCTGCACACAATCAATGTAATAACCAGTATTTGGCAGAGGTGATAATGAAGAGGCACGAGGTGCTTCCCTTGCCTTGTAAAGAAGAAAAGTTATTAATTCTAGAGGGGGATACGTGTGATTTTTATCCCATAGAAATGATGCTTTGTCAGGCTATCTTAATAAAATATAAATAGTTTTTATCTACGATAAACACAGCATACTTGTGATATCTGAGATTACATGAAAAAAACAGTGCCATTTCTTGGGCGGGTAAAAAGTATATTGGGGCAGGGGCTTTCGGGTATGCGTCCAGCCATTCCCGTGCGTTTGGATCTGTTAGAGGAAGAGGCGCGGAAGTATATTCCTCATTCTCCATTTTTATATATTTCTTCCGGGGCCGGCCGAGAGAACGTCGTTCAAAAAAATCATGAAGCTTTTTTAAAGTGGTCGATTGTTCCCCAAGTTTTGACGGATATTTCCATGTACGATACCTCTGTTAAATTATTAGGGTGCGATCATGCCTACCCGTTTATCCTTGGGCCCGTGGGGGCGTTAGACTTGGCCCATCGGGATGCAGAAGTGGCTGTGGGTCGAGCTTGTGCAGCGGAAGATGTGGCGATGGGATTTTCCAGCATGGCAAGTACACCCATGGAAAAAGTCGCGAGCGCTATGGGGGATTGTACCCGTTGGTTTCAGCTGTACTACACCACATCAAAATCCTACAACGAAAGTCTTATCCGGCGGGCAGAGGCTTGCGGTTGTAGTGCTATCGTCGTGACTGTGGATACAAAACTTATTGGCTGGCGTACGGAAGATTTAGATATGGGGTATTCCGTAACCGAAACCTTTAGTGGTTTAGGTCAATTTATCCATGATCCGGTTTTTCAGCAATTAATGGAGAATAAAAAGCCAGGGGCAGCTTTAACTCAAAGGCCTGCCATAACCTTGCGTTTGATAATAAATTTTATCAAGATGAGCTGGTATACCCCCGGTGGATTTTTCCGTAATCTGTTGACGTTAAGAGCCATTCGTGCCACGCAGACCGTGTCTGAAATCTTTCATGATCCATCCTTAAATTGGCGGGATCTGATGGAGCTAAAGAAAATAACAAAATTGCCTATTCTGGTTAAAGGTATATTGCGGCCAGAAGATGCAGTTATGGCGGTAGAGAGTGGTATGGATGGGATTATTGTTTCCAATCATGGCGGTCGTCAATTAAGTGGGTGCCAAACGTCCTTAGATGCCTTGCCTGCGATTGCGGAAGCCGTGAAAGGGCGTATTCCTGTGCTGATGGATAGTGGGATACGTGGAGGTGCGGATATCTTTAAGGCTATCGCTTTGGGTGCAAATGCCGTGCTCATCGGCAGACCTTACGTTTATGCGTTAGCGATAGCCGGCGAAAAGGGTGTGCAGGAAATGATTCAGAACGTAAAGGCTGAATTTGATACAACCATGCTATTGGCCGGATGTACAAAGGTATCAGACATTCATCGTTCGATGGTTGTTAAAAATGATTAAAGATCTTTCTGCGGGTCATTAAAATCTACATCTCCCACCAAAACTTGATATGTATGCGCCATCCATGAGGCAAAAAACATGTTTGTAAGCAAGGGGATACTGCTAAAACTTGCGGCGGTCAAGGCAATTATAGCTGGGTGAGCGTATGAGACTAGTTCTTTTAACACAATATCGGCAAACATGTAAAAAAGGATCAACGGTAAACCTATCGCAGCTAAAATCGACATTGAGGAAAGCATCACAAGAATTCTATGGTTTTTCGTCAGGCTTAAGGAAAGGCCTAGGCTGGGTTTTTTGTCTATTGCCGAGGCAACAAAAGCCATCATTAGACAAGAAAACCCTGTGATTATGCATAAAAAATAAATAGCGTTGGGTATATCGAAGATGAATTCATGTTCAATAAAAATTGGAAATAACTCAATTAAGAAAAAAGCAATAAATAATATAATAAATAAAATAAATAAAAATACAACAAATAAGAGAATTAGTTTAATAGATATCAATAAAAATTGAGGTGTTTTACTTATAAGCAATTCTTTCACATGGCGCATGTTTGTGGGTTCATTTAGGATAATGGCCCGAGAGACAACTATTGTATATCCTGTAAACACAAGGAGACTGGACAAAAAATCGAGAACTTCAAAAAAGATGTTGGTGCTTTGTTCAGTAAATACATCAAATTGTCGAATGTACCAATCTGTTCCAGTTAACATAATCATGAACAGCTGACTTAAAAAATATAAGCCGGTGGACCATAAGACATAAGGCTTAATTTTAGAGAAGTCTTCAAGAACAAATCTTATGGATTCCGAGACGATAAAGAAGTATTTTTTCATAAACATTTTTAATCATTTAAAATATGTGACTAACATTAATATACCATGATTTGTGAGAAATTTCTAGCGCAGTTCCTTCCGGGCGCAGGGCTTACGCATGAAAAATACATAGAACCTGTCACACCTGCGAAGGCAGGTGTCCAGCGCAACAAGCGCCTCGAAGAGGCTCCTTATAATCTTCTTTACATAAATAAATACAGTGTTGCTTCGCAACGCATATTTTTCGCTGGACACCTGCCTTCGCAGGTGTGACAGGTGTGGGCGGCGCTTCCTCTCTTAAATTTTTCATGCGTAGGCCCTGTCCTTCCGGGCGCAACTTATGTTAATCTATGGAAATCGAAAAATAAGAGCCTTTAAAGATGAGCATTAGTGTTTTAATCGTAGATGACATGGCGACACATTTGCGGCATTTTCAGCACCTTTTTTTACAATTGGGTGTTTATACTCTGACGGCGGCAAGCGCGGAAGAGGCTTTGGTTGTGGTTCAAAAAAGCCCCGTTGATGCCATTTTTTTGGACTATAATATGCCGGGCATGAACGGTTTTGACTTTGTGAATGCCTACAAAAATCTTGATGTTTCAAAGCATGCGCCAATTATTATGATGAGTACGGATATGGCCATCAATCAGTTAGCTGTTCAAGTGGGTCATGCAAAAGCATGGGTTGTTAAGAGAGCCACGCGGGACATGGTGGAAAATGCTTTAAGGGAAGTGGGTGTGTGGTAGCGGGGAAGGGACTTGAACCCCCGACCTACGGATTATGATTCCGCCGCTCTAACCAGCTGAGCTACCCCGCCAAGGACCATTTATGGATACAATTCTTGTCTGCTTGTGTCAATAGGATTAATCGGCAAAAAACTTTTTTTCTTAAAGTCTTGACCTTCCAGCCAGCAAATACTATATGCCTAAAGTAGGTTCGTTGTAGTGAGATGGTGTTATGTATAGAATATTTTTTGTTATTTTAATTCTTTTGCAAGGCTTGGTGCATCCTGTTTATGCGAGCGATGAGGCAAAAGCAGGCAAGCGTGCGCGTTCAGAAAGCATGGAGAGTGATAGCCTTGCGCCAAACTTTTTTCCCTTGCAAGATGCACTGCATAATCCTGGATGTGTGAAAAAGTCTGTATTAGACGGCGAAAAATCAGAAATATATTTATCTGACGGCAAAGCTTATTATAAAAAAGATAAGATGACGACTGGGTATGTGGACCACTATTTTCAGGAGCTTAAAGATCCGTATCGATATCGCTTAGTGGTGGAATTTTTAACAGATTATTATGTTCATCAAGCCGATATGACCATGCTGCAATACCAGGATTTGTGTCGAGCGATTGCTCCAATCCAAAATGAGGATTTTCGTTTTGTCGGTGAGCAGTTTAAAAGATTGAATGTGTGCCGGCAGGTTTATTATCCGGATTCCTATACGGCCATGATGGCGGCGTTGCTGCATGTGCCTCTGCGTCATTTTTATATAACTGTTGATATATTGACTGAAATCATCATGATTGAGGATCACGTTAATTTTCATGAAGATTTGCCCATTTTGTTGAAAAGCTTAGAGTGTTTAGACGAAATGGCGCTGCGCCAGTTGCCTAAGGCCATTTTTGATATAAAAATGCAACCAACGATCCTGATGCAACAAGCGTTGAATGCTCGTAAAGATGGAAGTCCGATGAAATACAGAAAAAGATATAGTTGGCTGCCTGACGCGTTCCAATTGGCCGAAAGTCGGGCTAGGGCTTTAAGTCCTGATCTGCTGGCGGACGTTTTTTCATCTCTAACGGTATCCGGTTCACCGCGGACAAATGAATAAATATGTTTAAAGAAAATGATTTTTACCTTGACCTTATGTCGCTGGGTGGGTAAAAGTTTCACATATGGCGGGTGTAGCTCAGTTGGTTAGAGCGCCAGATTGTGGCTCTGGAGGCCGTGGGTTCGATCCCCATCACTCGCCCCATATTTTTATTTTTAGGTACGTGTCTTGCATCATAGAACCCCCAAAAAAAATTCTGTAAAGAAAAGCGAAGCGAAAACCAACAGCTGGTTTCGTTTGCGTGTGGTGTTAAATGTATTGGTTTGGGGGGCTATCATTGGTGGCGTTTTCCTTGCTTATTTTGCTTATGATCTGCCGCGGATGGATAACTTGCAAATGGCCACGCGTCAGCCAGGGATTAGTATCGTAACCCAGGATGGTACTTTAATCGCCACATCTGGGGATGTTTATGGTTCGACGATTCATGTGGATGATTTGCCCCCGCATGTTTGGCAGGCCATTCTGGCGGTAGAAGACCGTCGTTTTTTCTCGCATTTTGGGGTCGACTTACTCGGCCTGGCGCGGGCGTTCTGGGCCAATTATCAAGCCAAGCGTACGGTGCAAGGGGGCAGTACCATAACCCAGCAATTGGCAAAAAACTTTTTTCAAACAGAACAGTTATACGGGCCCAATGACCGAAGTTTCCGTCGTAAGGTGCAAGAAGCCATTTATGCGGTTTGGCTAGAGCGCAAATTTACCAAGAAGCAAATTTTGAGTATCTATCTTAACCGTGTATATTTGGGTGCGGGTGTCTATGGTGTAGAGGCTGCGGCGCAGAAATATTTTGGTAAGCGCGCAAAAAGCATTAACGTTTATGAGGCCGCCGTTTTGGCTGGTTTGCTCAAAGCACCTTCGCGTTATTCCCCCAGCAATAACCCGGATAAGGCGCATGAGCGAGCTCAAACTGTTTTAAAAACCATGATTGAAGCTGGGTATGTGCAGGAAGATGTTTTGGTAAAATACCAAAAACCGCCGGAGCATATGGGCGTCAGTCATGAAAAGTCTCAATCTGCCAGATACTTTGTAGACTGGGTGGTGGAGTCTCTACCCAATTATATTGGGGCGATTGATCAGGATATCGTCGTGATCACAACCCTTGATCCTCAATTCCAAAAGCAGGCGGAATCACAAGTTTCAGAATTTATGAAGATGCATGGGGAAAAAAGCAAGGTCTCCCAAATGGGGATGGTGTCTATGCAGCCTGATGGTGCCGTCAAGGCTTTAATCGGGGGGCTGCATCATGAGACGTCCTGTTTTAATCGGGCAACGCAAGCCCGGCGCCAGGCAGGATCGGCTATTAAACCTTTTGTATATTTGGCGGCTCTTGAAAAAGGGTATGTGCCGGTTTCGATGATTTCTGATGAAAAGATATGTTTTAAAAATTGGTGTCCTAAAAACTATTCGTGGGAGCCCCGCGGCGAAGTGCGTATGGTGGATGCTCTGGCTTATTCGATTAACACCGCTACCGTAAGATTAGCAAATACGGTGGGGGTAAGGCACGTGAAGGAGGTCTGTCGGCGTTTAGGCATTAGTGGGGCTATGCCCGATGACTTAACCATTGTTTTGGGAAGTGTGGACGTAACGCTTATGGATATGACTTCTGCCTATGCTTCTATTGCCAATGGTGGTTTGGCGGTCATTCCTTATGGGATTCTAGAGGTAAGAAATCGTGATGGCCAGGTCCTGTATCGTCGCCAGTCACCAGGGATTGGTCGTGTAATTGAACATGAACATGCAAAGCACATGGCGCATATGCTCCGCGCGGTTGTCGATTATGGTACCGGCAAAAAGGCCCAACTAGAAAGTATCGCCGCTGGAAAAACAGGTACATCCCAAAACCACCAAGATGCCTGGTTTGTAGGCTTTGCCACAGATCCACACCTGGTAACAGGCGTCTGGATGGGCAATGACGACAACACCCCCATGAACAAAATCACAGGGGGTAACTTACCGGCCGAATTATGGAAAAAAATCATGTCCGGCCAAAAAGGGCGAGGGTAGGGCCTGTCTTTAGCTATGATAAACGGTTATAACTATCAGGAACTACGCATCAAAAATACAAAAAACGTGTCACCAGTGCGAAGGCAGGTATGACAGGTGTGGGAGGCGCTTCCTCTCTTAAATTTTTCATCCGTAGGCCCTGAGTTTTTTTTAAGCCCCCTTGAGATTTGCGGGTATCCCATCTATGATGCAAACGTTCTTAATTTTAAGCGAGGTTTGCGATGACTCAACTTTCCCTCTACTCCCGATTAGCTCAGTTTGATCCGGAAATAGCCCAGGCTATTCAGCATGAATTGGCGCGGCAACAAAATCAGATTGAAATGATTGCTTCGGAAAATTTTACGTCTCTGGCTGTCATGTTGGCATCGGGGTCGGTGATGACGAATAAGTATGCAGAAGGGTATCCCGGTCGTCGTTATTATGGCGGGTGTGAGTATGTGGATGTGGCTGAAAACCTTGCGATTGAACGGGCTTGTCAGTTGTTTAATTGTAATTTTGCGAACGTTCAACCCCATGCAGGGGCTTCAGCAAATTTGGCTGTATTCATGGCGTTGTTACAACCGGGCGATACATTTTTAGGCATGTCCCTGGACGCGGGTGGTCATTTGACCCATGGTAGCAAGGTCAATTATTCTGGTAAGTGGTTTGATGTAACCAGTTATGGGGTAAATCCTCAAACGGGTCTGATTGATATGGACGATGTCCGTGCGCAAGCTTTGGCACATAAGCCGAAGCTTATTATTGCGGGCGCTTCGGCGTATACGCGTGTGATTGACTTTAAGGGATTCCGAGAAATCGCCGATGAGGTTGGTGCTATGCTCATGGTGGATATGGCTCATTATGCGGGTTTAATTGCTTCCGGCGTATATCCATCTCCGTTCCCTTATGCGCATGTGGTTACAACGACAACACACAAGACTTTGCGAGGACCGCGGGGTGGAATGATTCTGTGGAATGACGAGTCTTTGACAAAGAAATTCAACAGCGCTGTTTTTCCAGGCAATCAGGGTGGGCCTTTGATGCATATTATCGCGGCCAAAGCCGTTGCCTTTGGGGAAGCACTAAAACCTGAATTCAAAACCTATTCTCAACAAGTTGTAAAAAATGCTCAAGTCTTAGCAGACACATTGATGGGCAAAGGGGTTAAATTGCTGTCCGATGGTACGGATTGCCATATGATCTTGGTAGATTTGTCACCCTTCGGTGTGAGCGGCGATGATGTGCAAAAATCATTGGAGCGTGCTGGAATTACCTGCAATAAAAACTCTATTCCCAATGATCCTTTACCGCCAATGAAAACATCCGGTGTTCGCATTGGTTCACCTGCGGCGACGACACGCGGCATGAAGGAAAAAGAATTTGAGCAACTCGGCGAATGGATTTTCCAGATTATTCAATCTCAAGCCAATGGTGGTTCTTTAGCGGTAGAACAGGAAGTCGCATTAAAAGTGCAGGCCTTGTGTAAGTCCTATCCGTTATATCCAGAATTAGGGTAAGGCCTTCCGTGAGGGTTATGATATATGTTTAATCTTGCAAAGAATTTTTCTTTGTCCATAAGCCTCCTGACGTTATTTTTTGGTCCATGTGATGCCTATGGATCAGGTTTTTTTTCTGACAATGTCCCGGGCGGTGAAAGGGAAGGTAAGCGTTCAAAAGTGAGTGTTTCCCAAGCAAGAACGTCCTCGAAAAAAAAGGCAAAAACGGAAGAGAAAGCACCGCCGGAGGTGTTGTGGAGTCCGCACTTTTTAATAGATAAGAACTTTAGATATTTACGACTTGAAATTGTAAGGTGGCTGGATGGTGAATCTGCCAAACATTTTGCTCTTGTTAGCCGTCAGGCTAACGCATTGGTTTGGCAGAGAGAACATGTTTCATTTGTACCTCATCAGGATCTGTTAACCGATGCGTGGATGGGAATGTTGCATCATGGTTTAAAGACATTAGATTTAGCCGGCTGTGCCATTGAGGAGGCTGACGTTAGGGTCCTTGCTCCCGTTCTGGGCAATCTTACGAAACTTGAATCGCTTGACTTGTCTCATAACCAGATAGGACCCCTTGGGTTAAATCACCTGGCTCGAGTGCTTAGCAATTCTAGCTGTCTTACCCATCTTTTTTTATCTCACAACAAATTAGGTGAAGATGAGGATCGGAAACTTGTTTCTCTTAAAGTTCTGACGAATCTTGAATCTCTTGATTTGAGTTATAATGATATGAATGATGATGATGTAGAAAGCCTTGCATTGCTACTTGAGGGGCTTGAGAATCTGACATCTCTAGACTTGTCTGATTTTCCGTATCGACCACATGGTTTAAATCATGTAATAAAAGAAAATCTTGTGTTGGCGCTTGGAAAACATAAGAATCTTAAGGAACTCAAGTTATCGAATCTACATATATGTGAAAATGGAATTCAGGGGTTCTCACTTCTTTTAGAAAATCTTACAGGTCTTGAGTTCCTTGCTTTGAGGGATAACTCGATAGGTCTTAATAATGTAGGGGGTCTTGTTCCGGTGTTTGCAAGGCTTATTCATCTGAAGTATCTCAACTTGTGTAACAATTGTTTAGGTTTTGTTGGTGGAAGAATCCTTTTATCTGGGCTTGAAAATCTTAATCATTTGACGCATCTCAACTTGAATTTCAATGATTTAGGAGATAGAGGCGCCGTTATCCTTTCTGGAGTACTTAGAATTCTTACGAGTCTTATGCATCTGAGTTTGAAAGGTAATGTGATTGATGTGCCGGGGGCAAAAAGTCTTGCTCCTGCGCTTGAAAAACTATTGCGCCTTAAGCATCTTGACTTGAGTCACAATTCAATAGGTGATAGCGGGTTCGCTTGTATTTTGGAAGCCACGTCTTTTTTTCACAATGCTCCTGATGCGATACTTAAAGTATGGGGAAATGATCTTTCCGAGAATGTTATGGGTATGCCACATCCTGCATATATCTTTCTAAAAAAGCCAGTCGAATCAGTTCCTCATGAGGATTAATTTATGATAAAGGGTGCAATACCCCCGTCATGCTGACGCGGAGCTGCTCTCAAGATGACGGTGGTTATGATGCTTATTTTCTGGAAATAGTATTACTCAGGCAATGAAACAGTTGATATGGATGCCAGCTTTTGAGGCCCCGTCATCCTCGAGCGGAGCAGAGCCACTTGGGGCTCTGTCGTAGCGAAGGATCCAGTCAAACATGCATCGCGAAGCGATTCTTATTCTTTTAAAAAAAGAGACACAGAGCGACTACGTCGCACATATTTTACTGGATCCTTCGCTACGACAGAGCCTAAGAAGGCTCTGCTCCGCTCGAGGATGACGGGGCCTCATTTGAGTACCGAAATGCCAACTGTTTCATTGCCTGAGTAGTATAATCTCAACGGTCCGGGGCATTTTTTTCATAAGTTTCTATTTGTTGAATGATGGATTTTAATTCGTCTGTGCTTTTGTGTGTTAGGTTTAAGGGGGATTCTTTGCGGATTTTTAATAGGGCGTCGAGTAAGATTTGATAGAATTTTAACGCAAGGTTATAGTCTTCATTTTTTTGGCAGGCCTCTGCCATTTTTTCTAGGTTTGTAAGTGTTTTTTCTATGCGTGACATTTTATAAACTCCATGTGGGTGTGGGATAAAACCGATGCTTTTTCATGAATCTCGTCATGTATGACGGGATTATGATACTTATACCAATTCCATAAAATAACGGATAAATCTTACCCTCGCCGCCTGTCATTCCCGCGAAGGCGGGAATCCAGCGCAACAACGTGCTGCGCAGCAGCTCTCTATTTATTTCAATGCCACAGAAGCAAGGAAGCATTGAGCCTCTCCGAGGCACATGTTGTGCTGGATACCTGCCTGCGCAGGTATGACAAACGATGGTTGAGGAGATTTAAGACAGCCTCTATTTGTATACTTAATTATAGAATTCGGTATCATAAGGCTTCATCTCAAATGATGGGTTTCTATCCGACGATGAGAGTCTCATAAAAGGAAAAAAGGAGATGAAAAAACAGGTTTTTTGGGCAAGGGTGCGAGTAAAGAATTTGAGGAAAATGAGGTCAAAAAAAAGCGGCGGAAATGACTTCCCGCCGCCGATAAGAGAAACCTAAAATTAGGACTTCTTCTCGTCTTTTTTGTCAGCAGCAGCAGGAGCAGCTGGTGCAGCAGCAGGAGCGGCAGCAGCAGGAGCATCAGCTTTTTTGTCAGCAGCAGCAGGAGCAGCAGCTTTTTTGTCGTCCATTTTGCCGTCCATTTTGCCGTGATGGCAGTCTTTATCGCCTTCTTTGCATTCTTTTTTCATTTCTTCTTTTTTCGCGCCGTGTGAATCAGCAACAGCTGTCGCTGGACCGAAAGAAAGAACGAATGCTGCCAATGCAGTGTACTTGAAAAGATTGATAAGAGTAGTAGTCATTTAGAGCTCCATGTTATTTATTATATTCGCATTACAATTAACGCTTAGCATGCATTATAAACTAAAAAAAGTAAAAATTGAGTAAAAAAATGCATAAAATTGAAAAAAAGTGATTTTTTTTTGGAAAGTGGCGTCCCCTAGGGGATTCGAACCCCTGTTGCCGCCGTGAGAGGGCGGTGTCCTAGGCCTCTAGACGAAGGGGACAACTGATATTAATAAGGCCGAGATTATCGGTTATGCTCATAAAAATCAAGCACTTTATTTGGATATATCCAATAATTTTGCATAAGCCATGAGATAAATTATTCCCAGTTGCGTCATTTCTTTGAAGACGAATGTTTCTTCATCTAGTTCTACCCAATGATCAAAAGATTCCACATGATCTTGTAGGGACTCATGAATTTTCACCAGGCCGCGATAAATCTCATTTCGTTTTTCTGGGGTTTCATGGTGCAGAATATAATTGAAGGCGTGACGTATGGACGTAAGAAATTCATCCAGTTCCATATGATTGTAATAGGCTTCCAGAGCATTTTGTACGGTTAAGTCTAGAAGGCTCTGTTGAATGACGCCGGCATGCACATCGAGGGAGGCGCTTTCCTCTAGTCCCACTAAAACGCCGATGAGTCCTTTTACGTATTTTATTTGGTGAACGGCTTGATGGATTTCTGGATTCCCGTAGAGCTGTATCATTAAGGATCTTTCCGCAGAAAATCTATTGGATACAGCGGTTTGTAAGGATTCGTGCAGCGTCTGAATGGCGGGTGCAACTTGGGGGAGATGGTCCAGCTGCAGGCTTGTTCCCTGGATACGCCATTGTTTTGGCAGTTGTTGGTAATGCTCGTGGATGGCGGTGCCTTGTCCGACTTCACAATTTCGAACACTGACAAAAAATTGGCAGAGGCGTTGAATTTTTTCTTCTGGATTTTCCAGGCTCCTTAAGAAATGTAAGACACATTTTAGTTTGCTGGATTCCAAATGGGGGTAATTTATGGCTGACATTTTAGACATATAGGAATTGTGTTGCTCATGTCCCTGTAAAACAAGCAGAAAGGATTGCCCGGCATGGAATAAAATCAGCCCATCATCCTGATTGTCAGAGTAGGGTAGAGTGGTGCGCATAATGTGCTTTGCCGTTTCCATGGCTTTTGGGTTGCTTCCTAAAGTGGAACGTAGTTCCCCAATTAGATTCAGGTAATCTTGTCTATCGAGATTGGGTGTGGTTGTCAGGTCAAGCTGCATAAGTTTTCCCAGCTCAGCCATTTTTTCTGGTTTTAGCGTGATTGAATTGTCGCCAAGCTTTGTCTGAATAGGTTTCAGAGCCTCCCAACGGGGAGGAACGGCCTTTTTTTGGATCAAGTCTTGGTAAACGCTAGAGGGGTTCGTGGCGTCACCCGTATCGAGCATTGTATGTAACAGAATGGCTGCCTGTACAACAGGTGCCTCTATATTCAGGCCCAGATCCTCAAAATATTGAAGGATAAATTGATAGATGGCTGTGGCCGCCCCTTCATCAGGTCCCTCCATAGTTTCTATCCAATGTTGGAATAACTCATCGATTCTCTGATCAGGATTTTTCAGCAGACTTATTGTATAGGCATACATAAATTCGTTGGTGGATGTGAAAAAAACAGGCGCCAAGTCATCCTCAACGAGTTCATCGAGATCGTGTGAAAAATTATACGCCTGTGGAAGTTGGGGTCGAGGAAGTAGGGGGATGCATTCAAAAAACGTTATGATGGCCTCAGAAGATAAGTTGCCAGTTTCGCTAATTTTATTCGCGTAGGTGACAATTTCCGCAAGGAGGTTTTCCGGGGTTTTGCACATCGCTTTAAAGGCTTGGTAATGAAGGCTGGCTCTCCAGTGAGTTCCATGAGTATTTATTTTCTTCATGTTTTCAAGAATCACGGCTTTTTTGGCGGCAGGCTGTTCATAGAATGTCTGGATGAATTTGGCACTTATTTCATCATTGGTATTGGTCCCACGAAATAATTCAAGACCTTCTGTGACGGCATTTTCTAACTCATCCAGGGGAATGCCTCGTAACTGTACGAGCATATTTGGGGTATTCCCTAGGAGGGTAAAAATTTCTTTGTATGCTTCAGGATGTTCTTTATAATAGGCTTCCAGTCTATCGCCGTAGTCCAAATGTACGCGGGCGGCTTGTTGCAGAAATGTTTGTCGCTCCTCTATCGGTATATTCCTAATGATTTCAGCCAGTCGCATAAAGTTTGTGGATTGATCATAATTTTTACCTGGTCGGATTGTACTGTGGATAAAGGCTCGTGTCGCTTCGAGCGTTGCATCATTTTGCCCCTCATTAAATGATTCGGCGCTATAGAATTTGTATATGTGCGCAGATTCCGTGTTCGAAAGTCCATATTGGGTAATGATTGTCTCAATTTTTATGAGTAATTCAATAAAACGAGATATAGGCGTGTCGAGGAGATATGAGTGGCTTGAAATATTTGCTGACCTTAAGAAAGCAGAAAAAGTTGTCCAATAGATCTCAAACTTATCTTGACAAATAGCATAAGAAACCTGGAAAGCATAGTCGGTCACTCTATTGGGCAGGCGGAGCTCTTCGCTAATGGGGGCAATTAATTTAGCCATGGGTTTATTGCGGGTGAAATCCTTCACAAGGGTAGAAAAAAGAGAAAGTCTATGATCTAAATCATCATACACAAAACAATATAGCTGTGATAAATAACGCACCAGCTTATCTTTGTTCTCGGCGGATAAGGTTGAGAGTGTGGCGCGGGCTCTTGATATCTCTTCTTTTAAGCCAGGCGTTGTGTCATTTAGTATGCAATCTTTTTTAAAATATGAGAAGACATGTGGCATTTGAGAAACTTCAAAGCAATCCTGTAGTTGTAGAAAAGTATCACACATCAGATCGAAACGCGGTAGGTATAAAAAATTTGCAAAATCTGGGGCATGGCGCATGCGATAGAAAAAGTTAAACGCTAGAGTTTCTCTTTCGTGGAAATCGGTACCATCCCTTGTATTTTTTTGGCTTTGGGCGACGCCCTTGAGCACTTGTTTATATTTCTGCAACTTTGTCATACCCAGGTCTATCATTTCTTGACTGAGCTGTTCATCGGTGAGTCGATTTATGCGCTCTTTCCATACACACCTGGAGGCATATTCTTTTAGAATGCGGTCGAAAACCCGATTTAAAAATTCTGCGGGTGTTGCACGCGCCACGCGAAGAGCAAGTGGAAGCATCCTGGCTCGAAGAATTTTGTGTAAGTGTTGAGACGTAAAATGAATTTCACCCAGGGAAAAAGACCCCATAAACTGAACTAGTTCTGGGATTTTATCGTAAGGATACTGGGGCCCCATATCATTATGTAGATTGATTAAAGCATCCAATACTTTCTCGTATTTTTGGGCATCCATCTGGCAAAGTTCATCTATCAAGCGGACGTAATGGGTGAAGCTTGGAAAATAATTATCGTGCTTCGCGACAAAGGCGGGTATATAGCGCAGGTGTTGTGGTGAGGCTTTCTGAAGGCTTGTGCATATAGCCTTGAAACAGTCGAGGGTATTTCCTTGTATCGTGTGGAGGATGTCTAGGGTTTGGGTGCAAACTAAAATCCTGTTATCCGCTGGTATGCTGAATAAAAAAACGAGAGCTTCGATATTATGATTCTCATCCGCCTCATTTTGGGTAAGGCTATAAATGACTTGGCTTAAATCGTTTTGATCCTCCTCCGATAAGTGTCTGAAGGTACCGTGGTAAGGATTGCGGGCTGGGTCTAAAAATTGCTCGTTGAGGGTCTTTATGCTATCCAGAGTTTTTCTTTTGCGTGAGGATCTGGTTTGTACAGGTGTGGGAGCAGGGCTCGATGAAGTGTGAGCTTTTTTGGGGTCGCCTTCAAAAATTTCATCGCGATGTATATCGACACGATGGCGTTTCGGGTTATCAGAGGCGAGAGCAGAAACACTAAGCGTCAGAAAAAGTGGTGATGCGTACACAACCAGTCGATTTATCATAACAACGTTTCCTTTCAGCCACATTACAATAAATACAATAGCTTTTTTTTGCCCTTAAGTGAACGCATAAGCGACAAGACTTACGTGAAATTCATACGAGCTATGCATTTATATAGCTTTTCATCTCGAGGGGTAAGCCCTACATACAGAGTATAGAGAGTGTTATGAGGTTTTTTTTGATGCGTCATTATTGGGTATTGGTATCTTTTTTAAGTTTGTTAATAGTGATGACACCTGTTGTGAAATCGTCCTCTGAGGAATTAGAGGACGAATTTCATCCGGTTGCAGATTTCAATCGCGGTGTTGAAAGATTATTCCCAGAAAAATTTGATGCGGATCAAATTGCTCGCTTTTATAAAAAAGAAGCTATCGATTATGTACAAAAGACAATTCATCCTATGACGGATGAGATTCAAGAAAATAAAATTGGCCAGATGATTCCAGGGGAATTATTCTATCAAAATGTTATGCCCTATTCGTTGCAAATGCTGACCGGGACCTGCCATAAGTATGCAGACAAAATACGGTTTGCTCGGGTGGTGAATGTTAAGGATGGAAAGTTAGAGGGCTTATATGAATATGTTAGCTCCTATGAGTATTTATATAGCGCGTTAGGTTATGCATCAACGGTCACATTTCCGGTTAGCTTAACGTTAGATCCATCCTATAAAGTTTATAATTTAGACCGTGTTGTGGGTGCATGTCGGATTTTTAATCTGAAAGAATCCGTTTTAGGGGCGCACGATTTTATCTCTTCCGCCAATCAGCTGCAGGATGTCAATAACATGTTGCCGGATGCTTGTATACTCAACATTTTCCGTCAGGATGAAGCCTTTATCAACCAGACGAATGCGGTTCATAGGCTTGAGTTTAACATTAAATCTTTGCTGGCTATTCTGGATCAACTAAAAGGGAATGATCTCTATCATATGACACCAGAACAACGGGTTGTTCGGCAAACGGAAATGTATCAGCAGCTGCGCGAAGACAAAAAATGTGCAGCGGGCGAAATGACGAAAGAAACATATAAAACCTGCCTATTACATGTCCGGGCAGAGATATTTGCACAGATGGGTATCGATCCTACTTTTATCCCAGAAGTGAGTGGCCAAGACATTATACCCTTACACGAAGGAAAAATCCTGTTTGTGGTGCCGGATGTCTCCGCTGGTCAAAATGCAAATTGAATTATTCATGTTCTAAAAAAGTCGAGAAGTCGATAATTTCAGTAAAGTACTGGTTATCGACAACTCCATTTTCTGTTCCATTCATGTGTATGAGCACAGGACAACAAGCCATTCCTCTGGGAATCGTTGCCTTGTTCAGCTTTTCTTGAGTTTCTGAGATTATGTTTGTTTTTATTTCTTGTCTCGAAAATTTAATTTCACAGAAAAACAGAACTTTATGACGTGTTTGAATAAGATAATCCACTTGTAAGCCTGGGTGTGTTGTCGTATGGCGCTGAAAATAAGGGTTATCGATAATAACGTCTTCAGGACGGATTCGAAGGTATTCTTTTATTTTGTGCCGATTCTTCAGTACCAGGTTCTCAAACTGCAGTCCCATGACGGTATCCCATCCCGGAAGATTTGAAGGGGAAACGCTCCTGAAATCATCTCTTTCTATTTTGCTCAGCTGTGGGGCGATATAGCGCAAATAAAAACGTATATAGTTATCACTTAAACGGTAATGGCTTATGCGGGGAGATTCTTTTCCTGTTTTAATGTTCCAGGTATAATTTCTTGTTACAAAACCTGCTTCGGTTAAATTGTTCAGATAATCAGTTAATGCCCCACTTTTTGAATATTTAACTTTATCGGCGATTTGATTAAATTCAAGACTTGATTGCGATAAAACATCAATAATGTGCTTATAGGTTTCATTGCGTTGCGTAAACAGGTCATGAAAAATTAAATCAAATTCGCGAACCAGTACGCCACCTTTTCGAAAGCATAAATGTGTAATGTTCTCATCCGCATTGAGTTTGGGTTGTACCTGCTCCAGATACCAAGGAATTCCCCCAAGGACAGATAAAATCTTAAATTTTTCGTATGAAGATCCTCGAAACCCTTTTTTATCTAAGAATGCAGAGCATTCAGGAAGACTTAACTCTTCCACATGTAGAGTTAATGAGATTCGCCCAAAAAAAGCTGTGCTTTTGATAATATTATCTTCTATCCATGTAGAAATTGAACCGCATAGAATAAGAATCAGGTGAGGGTGGTTCTTAAATTCCATATCCCATGCGTTTTTAAGTTTTCCCAGAAAAGTTGGGTCGTTAGATCCCATCCAAGAAATTTCATCGAATAGAATAACCGTGGGTTCATCCTTAATTTGTGAGGCGAGGTAGGAAAATAGCTCTGACCAGTCTTCAGCTTTTAAGGATGGCCCTGGAATTTGTTTTATAAGTTGTTGTGCAAAAACATCCCTTTGTTTTTGTTCTGTAATGTCTGGTGTGGCAGGAATGCCTGAAAACCTGAGGAATCTTTTATCTTTAGAAAATTCTTCAACGAGTCGACTTTTACCAATACGGCGCCGTCCCTTTACCACCACTAAACTAGCAGAACGTTTTTCAAAGAGAAAATTAAGACGCGAAATCTCTTCTTTTCGACCAATAAATGGGGATGTTTCCATGGGTTGTTCCTATTAAACTTACGTGTAATAGCATAATATGCATTACAAGTAAGTTTAATACAACAGAAAAACTTACTTGTAATCAAGAAAGTTGAATTACGTGCAAGTTTGATCGGCGAGGTGGCGGAATGAATTCAGCATTGATTTTCGCAATCATTCGTGGCAGAAGTTTATGTAGGGTAGCTTTTTAAGCGAATGGGTTTTTCAACTGATATTTTTTGCCACTGCGCTCATCGTCTCCATCAGCATTTTAATTGCCTTGGGGCTTATTACGCCTTCTAGCCATAAATTTGGTCGGTATATTTCACGGCGTAACGTGACGTCTATATTGATTGTGGCGCTTTGTTCTTCTATGTTGCCGCTGAGTTATTTTCTTTATGTCGAAAAAGAAGTTGTTATCCGCTGGGGTTGGGTGTTTTTGATTGTTTTGGCCTTAAGTGTGCTGGCGGCTTATGTCTACAAAACAACCCATTTTCGTATTTTGCGTCGATATATAGAAAATGTTATTCGTGGATTGTTGTTGTTTTCTGCGGTTTTGGCGGTTTTTGTGACTTTTGCCATTGCGGTCTCTCTTTTTTATGAATCTTTAAAATTCTTCCAGCAGGTGCCTTTTTTTGATTTTATCTTGGGAGTCCGCTGGAGCCCAAATGGCGTTGGTTATTTTGGGGCTGTACCCTTGTTTGCCGGGACTTTCTTGATTACGGCGATTGCGATGTCTGTGGCGATACCAGCTGGATTAATGTCGGCGATTTACCTGTCCTGTTATGCCCATAATCGCACACGAGATATAGTCAAGCCGCTATTAGAGTTATTGGCGGGCATTCCCACTGTGGTTTACGGTTTTTTTGCTCTTGTGGCGGTTTCTCCTTTATTGCAAGAATTAGGGGGCATGATGGGCCTTTCTATCGCCGCAGAGAGTGCTTTGGGTGTGGGGCTCGTTATGGGGTTCATGATTATTCCCTATATTGCATCTTTATCGGATGATGTTTTAACATCGGTGCCTAAATTTTTAAAAGAAGGGTCTTTGGCCCTTGGGGCGACCCATTCGGAAACCATTAAAAAAGTTATCGTGCCGGCGGCTTTTCCTGGCATTATGGCTTCTTTTTTATTGGCTATGTCGCGAGCCGTCGGGGAGACAATGATCGTGGTTATGGCGGCGGGATATTCGGCGCGACTCACAGGAAATCCTTTTGACCCAGTCACAACGGTCACGGTGCAAATCGTCAGCCTGTTAACAGGAGATCAGGAATTTTCAAGCCCGAAGACATTGGCGGCATTTGCCTTAGGCTTGATCTTGCTGTTGATAACGTTAACGCTTAATATGATTGCGATGCGTATTGTTCGACATTATCGAGATAAGTATGACTAAAAAACACAACACATCAGCTTTATTGAAAAAACGAAACCGTGAAGAAATGCGATTTCGTTTGTATGGGCGCTTTACGATTCTTGCGGTTTTGGCTTTGCTGGGATTGATGCTGGTAACGATTAGTCTTAAGGCTGTCTCCGTTTTTCAAAAAGCCTATATGCACGTGGAAATAGATTTTTCTGAAATTCAGGTGAATTATGATTTAGATTCACCGGACGAGGCTTTGCGTCGGATCAACTTTCGTGAGCTAATCTATCAATCTTTTAAAAAAGGCAGTGCGGTAAAAGATTACGATTTAGATCGGAATCAAGTGCAACAACTCATCAGCCCAGGAGCCGAAGTTTTATTGTATCAAAAAGTGCGCAAGAATCCGGAAATACTGCGGGGGCGTCATTTCGTCTGGATATTAGCCTCCGATGATGTGGACTATTTTATCAAACACGCCCAAGATCGAGATTTACCAGAGGCAGAGCGAAGGCTCACCCATGAACAAATGGACTTTATTGAATTCCGGCAAGACATGGGAACCATTCAGATGAAATTTAATACGTTATTTTTCAGTCATGGTGATTCCCGTTCACCGGAACTGGCGGGGATTAAAAGTGCACTAGCTGGGTCTATGTATACCTTGCTTATTACGTTATTGTTAGCTTTCCCTATAGGGATTGCCGCGGCTGTTTATGTGGAAGATTTTGCACCGCGCACGGCATTTGTGCGTTTTGTTGAGTTGAACATAAATAATTTGGCTTCGGTGCCTTCTATTGTCTTTGGCCTATTGGGGTTGGGTGTCTTTATTAATATATTTCATATGCCTAGATCTTCGGCGCTCGTCGGGGGTATGACTTTGGCCTTAATGATTATGCCGACGATATTCATTGCCACTCGATCGGCTTTGCAGACGGTACCAAAAGCTATCGCACGAGCCGCTGAGGCCTTAGGGGCTTCACGGATACAAGTGGTTTTTCATCATAAAATACCTCTGGCTTTGCCGGGCATCTTGACCGGGACTATTCTGGGCGTGGCGCGTGCTTTGGGCGAAAGTGCAGCTTTGTTAATGATTGGCATGGTTGCTTTTGTGGTAGATGTGCCGGTCTCTCCCACGGATCCAGCAACGGTGCTGCCGGTGCAAATTTTTAACTGGGCACGCAATCCTGAACAGGGGTTTGCGGATCATACGGCTGCGGCTATTATGATCTTATTGTTATTTTTGTTCGTGATGAATATTGGTGCGGTTTATATACGTAAAAAATTTGAACATCGGTGGTAGTTATGACAAAGCCTTCTAAAATTCAAGTTAAGGACCTCAATTTATTTTATGGGGAAAAGCAGGCGCTTTATGACATTCATATAAATGTGAAAGATGGGCATGTGCTTTCCCTTATAGGGCCTTCCGGTTGCGGCAAAAGTAGTTTTATGCGATGTCTCAATCGTATGAATGATAGTGTGGAAGGAATTCGCATTCGTGGCGAAGTGCGTATTGATGGTGTGGATATTTATGATAAATCCATTGATGTTGTTTCTTTGCGCACTCGTGTGGGGATGGTTTTTCAAAAACCGAATCCATTTCCTAAATCTATTTATGATAATGTAGCTTATGGGCCGCGGATACATCGCCTTTATGAAACACGGGCGGATTTAGACCATGTGGTAGAAAAAAGCCTGCGGCGAGCCGGCCTATGGGAGGAAGTCAAAGATCGCCTGGATCATCCCGGAACAGGGTTGTCTGGGGGGCAGCAACAACGCTTATGCATCGCCAGAGCCATCGCCGTTAATCCAGAAGTTATTTTAATGGATGAGCCATGCTCCGCATTGGATCCCATTGCAACAGCTAAAGTTGAAGAACTTATTGATGAATTACGGGAAAAGTATACAATTATTATCGTTACCCACAACTTACAACAGGCCGCCCGTGTTTCGCAAATGACGGCTTTTTTTCATATGGGGCATTTAGTCGAAACCGGAGAAACAGGGGATATTTTTACCAATCCCATGGATGAACGCACACAAGGATATATCACAGGAAGGTTTGGTTAAGATGGGGGAGTCCTCACATATTGTTAAATCATTTGATTCAGATCTAGAACATCTGAATTCTCAAATCCTACACATGGGCGAAATGGTGATACAGCAGATGGATAAAGTATTGAAATCTGTCGTAGAAAACAACCCCGATTTGGCACACGAGGTCATTGAGAAGGACCCAGAGATTGATTTTATTGAACATAGCATCGATACGTTTGCTATCCGAACTATAGCCCTAAGACAGCCCGTCGCCAGCGATTTGCGCGCGGTAATTTCGGCGTTAAAAGTATCCAGTCATTTAGAACGTATAGCCGATTATGCTACAAACATTGCAAAACGAGCGATTACTTTGTCAGAGGTAAGCTATTCAAGCTCGTTGGGGTCTCCAGTGACGCGGCTTATGCGCTTAGCGCAGGCGATGATAAAGGATGTGATCGAGGCTTATATGCAGCGCAACGATGTAAAAGCAAAAGAGGTCTGGCTGAGGGATGCTGAGCTGGATGAAATGTATATGAGTTATTTACGTGAGTTATTGACCTACATGATGGAAGATCCGCGTAATATCAATGCCTGTACGCAGTTTTTATTCATTGCGAAAAACATCGAACGCATAGGCGATCATGTCACAAATGTGGCGGAATTGGTGCACTATTTAATTTCTGGACATATATTCGAAGAGCCTAGACCTAAAGGGGATAGCGACGTGTAGCATAATTTATTGGTCTTTGTTCATACAGTCTTAACGAATTTGAAATTTTTTTATGATGAAGTAGGGTGACAGAAACCAATTTAGCGGCCAATGAAAACAGATCTTTCACATTTTAATCAATTGACGGTTGATTATATGTCTTTAAATACCCAACTTGTGTTGGGCGGGTCTGGAGTTGGCCGAGAGTCTGATTCCAGGCATTTGTACATCCCTCTTGCTTCAACACCTGTTGTGCCTTACGAGCAGGTTAAGAATATAGCTGTAAGTATATTTGTCACGGAACATACGATTGCTTCGATTACCAACTTAAATGGCGGGTCTCTTTCTTTGAGAATTGACCCGAGGCACTTGTGGGAAAGCTTAGGCCTTCAACCTTTATATGAGTTTTCTTCAGCGCCTTCCAATGACGTAAATTTTTCTGGATGGAGTTATGAATCTCGTGAGAATTCCTCCTTATTTTTAAAAATATTAGCAAATCACACGGATTGGTTCGAAGTGGAAAACTATGCTACCCGTGTTTTTTTTGAGGATCTTAAGGCCGATATTGCGAATAAAAATATAGAGCTAGTTTCATATTTTGAACCGGCCCCTTTGTTGAAAACAACGAATATTCCAACAACGTCAGCTTTTGATACGAGGGTTTTCGATGCGTTTACAGGGTCCTCGATTCAGGTTAACGGAGCCCCTTTGCAGCCGCAAGATATAATAAAAGACACAACCATAAAACCAAATCCAGACGTGGTTTTGAACAACGCCCCGATAGCGATGGATGTATCGAATCAATTTGTAAATGAAGATTCAAGATTAAATTACAATCTTTCAAAGCATTTTCATGATATTGATCCAGGCGATCATCTCACTTTTAAGGCAGTATTAAGCAATGGCTCTCCATTGCCGAGCTGGCTAAGCTTCAATGAAAATACAGGCGTGCTTTCAGGGGTTCCAGCTAATGAAAACGTGGGTGTTTTGTGGGTTCGAGCCATCGCTATAGATTCCCAGGGTCTGAGCGTATCCATAAATATGAAGATTACGGTTAACAATACCAACGATGCACCAACCGTCACGCCCATCACGGATACTCGCGCAGCAGAAGATGCAAGCTTCAGCTATAACGTTTCCGGTCAGTTTGCGGATGTGGACGTGGGCGATGGTTTGACCTATGCCTTAGGTCAAGGGGCACCGGCATGGTTGCAGATTAACGCAAACACCGGCGAGCTCAGTGGCACACCAGCCAACGGCGATGTAGGCGTGGTCAACGTTACCGTCCTCGCGACCGATAACAGCGGCGCTAGTGTTTCGGATACATTCCAGATTACGGTCAATAATACGAACGATGCACCAACGGTAACTCCCATCACGGATACTCGCGCAGCAGAAGATGCAAGCTTCAGCTATAACGTTTCCGGTCAGTTTAGCGATGTGGATGTGGGCGATGGTTTGACCTATGCCTTAGGTCAAGGGGCGCCAGCATGGTTGCAGCTTAACGCAAACACCGGCGAGCTCAGTGGCACACCAGCCAACGGCGATGTAGGCGTGGTCAACGTTACCGTCCTCGCGACCGATAACAGCGGTGCTAGTGTTTCGGATGCTTTTCAGATTACGGTTAACAATACGAACGATGCACCAACGGTAACGCCCATCACGGATACTCGCGCAGCAGAAGATGCAAGCTTCAGCTATAACGTTTCCGGTCAGTTTAGCGATGTGGACGTGGGCGATGGTTTGACCTATGCCTTAGGT
>JAGOMX010000072.1 GCA_017993335.1 Alphaproteobacteria bacterium
CGGGTGAGGATAAAGATAACGACCCCAATATCCTATATACGAAATCCTTTTATAATTTAGAAGACCAGTATCATAACGAGTATTTCTGGTTAGAAAATGGAAAACCAAATCCCAGGCTACCTAACGATCTTAATCATTATTCTGGGGGTCGGGTGGTAGCTCTTCTGTGAATGAATCTATTTATTGGCGGGGGTCTCATTCTTGATAGATATATTGATCAAGACTTGTTTGGTCTTGTGTATGGCAAACCCGAACACTTTGACAATCCGGCGCTTGAGTCTTATTTACCCGAAGACTTTCAAGCGTTGAAGAATAGCCCATCTTTTAGAAATATTATCGCCAAGTTTGTTCTGTTTTATACGACTACGACTGGCAATGAAGTAACCACTATAGGCGATGAAATCGCAGTGCGTTCGACAAACGGTGCCTGGTCATTGCTTGCCAGTAGCATGCGCCCCAACCCGTTGAATCGTCACTACCTCAGTCATGCTTTGTTTAGAGAAGAAAGAATAAATAGCCCCTTTGCCCCTGAAAAATCACTGTTCGAAGAGTTGGAAAACAGAGATTTTTCCATTCTGTTGGGCGCCAACCTGATTTCCGCATCACCAACTATCCGCCTGCGATATGATAGCGATGACTATCATATCGTCAGAGTTCTCAATCCTCTTCCTGTACATGTATATGAGCGTAGTCCTCTTCGCGTATTATTTAGTCTTGCCTATGGTTTTATCGACTCCAGAATTCGGTATATGACGGTCTGGACACCCATCATCTGACGACTGCCTTCAATTTGCAGCGTGTTAATCGCCTTATCTTTTCAGATGAGGTGAAAACAGCCTCAAGCCGTAACGACGATGATATGATCCACCTTTATTTACTAAAGAAAAAAGGCCAGAATCTTCCCGGATAAGGAAGCACATTCAGGGGGTTGACTTTTATACGCGCAATCTTTACTCATAGGCAAATAGTAACGTTCATCTTTAATATACACGGAGCATATGAGTCGATTATGAAAGCCAAGATATTATCTTCCCTTCTTTTAACAACAATGTTAGCAACCCCCGCGGCGATGGCCTCTCAGAGTGAGGATGAGTTGGTCACATGGGGTGATGAAGTAGCATATGGAAAATTATCGGATGCCTATAATGGACATAACTGGCCCAAGGGGGAAGGTTTTAAAAACTGGCATGAAGCCACGCGTGGCGCTATGTTTGCAAGAGCAGAAACTCGGCATGCACAGGCATCAATGGTGCAAAATTATTTTCTACCCGTTTTCCGTGGAGATGATTCTTCTCAACGCCATCTCGCGAACCAAGTATGTGATTGGTTTGATGCGCGGGCAAAAGCAGGGCTATCTGCGGCTGAGCTCTTTGCTAGTTATAATGAAGAGGGTCCTGTAAAGTTAGGAGGTGCCTATCAAATGCGTGATGCGCCCATTCGGCCGGGCGATAAAGGTTTTTATGCTAAAAGTCAGCGACAAATTGCGCACTTGAGAGGTATCATTGTTATTCAACGCGACAAAATTGCTCATCGCCCAGCTGAAAAAGAAGAGCTGCAAACAACAAAATCAAGCTTGGAAACCCGTATTGATGAGCTTAAAAAGAGCATGTCATTACTCGACGAGATCATTGCAGATGCGAATGCTGAGATTGTAAGGTTTACGCCAGAGCTTGAATCACAAAGGCAAGCTTTAGCCAAGACAGAAGAGATGCGAAGGAAAGCGCAAGCATTGCTGGCCGCTATCGAAGAAAATGAAACGCGGGCGCTGGCTGGCTTAAAAGAATGTCACGCGAGCGTGGTTGCAAAACTCTGCAGTGCGCAAGAAGAGATTGGGAAACTCACCGCTGAATTAAATGCAGCGCCGGTGTTTGAAGAATCTACTGGTGACTATGCATCGTATGTTCCCACTTCTGAGGATGAAAAGCTTGATGAGCAACAGAAAGTCACAGAGCCTGGTGCGGAAGCAATGGCCAACAATAACAATTCAAACAATGTGGTAGAAGAAGCCTCTGAGCCTGCAAAGGAAGATCTGCAAGAGAGCGAAGTCATCAAAACAAATGTTGTAGAAGAAGTCACGCCCGCGGTTGTCAAAGATGACTCTAGCGAAGTGCTAAAAAAACAGATCGAGCAGAAAGAAATTGAAAGCGCAATCTATAGAACAGACCTTGTCCAACTCGGCACCCAGATTGAAAAAGAAGAAAAAAGAGTTAACGCGATAAGGCAAGCTGCTCAAGAAAAACTCGCGGCAGAAGATGCTAAGGATGATCGTCTACATACACTCATAGATGAAATGGCGCAAACAATCTGTGCTGCAGAACACAAACGAACAGCCACCCTAGAGACAAAGCGTAAGCAAGCCGAGGAAGTCAGCCAACTTATGGCTGATCAGGTGAAGAATGCTACCGCCCTTGAGCAATTTGATCAGGAAACACGTGCTTTAGAAGAAACGCTAAAAGACTTAGAAAAAACCCGTGCCAATGCCATCATGGCATCTGATCTGCATGCGCTTGTGAAATTCGTGGCCATGATGAACATGCTCTCCGCATTTCCAAACGATAAATGGATTGATGCAGATACTGCAGCACCTGAAGTTATCCCTGGTGCTTTTCTTGGCCATGTGAAAAGAATCGCTGAAAATTTTGCCAAAGATAGGCTTATCCATATTGGCAGCGATATAGAAGGAGATGCCGTTAGCTCTTTTGTTTCTAAGGTTTCCAAATTGGATGTAATAGGAGCAACAAATAATATTGTTGGTAATTTTGCTAGCAGAAGAAATTTTGACAATGCCTACGGCTTGAGCGCGGCATCCTATATAGTGAAAGAGTTACGCATATGCATTGAAAATATAAATGAAACTACAGCTGAGACCTTATCAGCGGACAACTTAATCAAGCAATTCTCCCGTACATTGGACGGTCTGCAACTACCTACTAAGATTGCTGCTAAAGCGCAGCTGGATCGGGAGAGGTTTGATCAACTCCTGGAACAGGCATTGCCCAACCATCGCGTCGAACACATCTTGGAGCAAGGTGTTCTCAAATGGCAGGCGCGTATTACGCCAGATAAGGAAGCAATGGCAGCGCAAATGTGTTTTGCACATACGTTTTTATCGGGTGGCTATCAGCTGGATAACATTCGTTATCTATTGTCGCTAGAGGCTGTTGTTCAATCATTTGATCCACCGTTCAAGCCTTATGAACTTGATGCCAAGTCAGGCTATTGGGGATTGGCGGCGCACCAGCTTAACCAGGCTTATGTCATGGATTGGCATAACCCCAACAGTGAAGCACACCGTCGGATCACACCAGTTTACAACTTTTTACTCAAAAAAGCTGCCAAGCAAGCCGCAAAAGCGAAAGCCGGCGTGACCATGCAAGTTGTCTCCTCAGACGATAAAGGTAAAGAAGACGCCCGTATGCAAGATGCAAAAGCCAAGACTGCGGGAGAGAAACTCTTAAAAGTGATCTCCTACCTCTCCCTCTATGGCACGGTGCATATCGATTATACAGGCAATGATGCAAAAGTATTACCCCTGGTAGATCCAAACTTACTACCCTTGTTAAAAGAAGAACCAACACTCCAACAACGCCTCGACTACATCCTGGTCAACAAGGCCATAAAGTGGGCAACCAAACTGTGGAAAGAAGACCGCCCCTTCATCGAAGCAAAAGCCCTGGAATCATGGATGTTCTATGGTTTTGAGAAATTGTTCGAAGATAAAGAGCAGGCGAAGTAGTAGATAATCTATTTCCCCTTCCCTAACCTAAATAACTTCCCCTCTCCCACAAGGGGAGAGGGGAAGTTATGTTATGAAATGGTTCTTCATTAAGATTATGTCTCTATTTTATATGATTCCATACCTATTTTTTACGATTTTAAAAAATTTTACATCCTTCATGATCAATGGGTTTATGGCTAAATTTTTATTATAATTTTCTATAAAAGTAATTAAATTTTATAACCATATGTATTAACCTATAGTATAAAAAAGGGTGATAGCATATGAGCGCGTGCCATGATTATGTGATTGTAGGGGGTGGTACTTCTGGCATTGTGCTTGGGTATTTGCTGGAAAAGTATGGCTATGACGTTATCGTTCTTGAGGCGGGTGAGGATAAAGATAACGACCCCAATATCCTATATACGAAATCCTTTTATAATTTAGAAGACCAGTATCATAACGAGTATTTCTGGTTAGAAAATGGAAAACCAAATCCCAGGCTACCTAACGACCTTAATCATTATTCTGGGGGGCGCGTGTGGGGTGGTAGTTCTTCTGTGAATGAATCTATTTACTGGCGGGGGGGCTCAGTTTATATATGATACATGGGGTGGATTGTTTGCCGATCATGCTTTCTGTCGTGAAGCTTTTTCTAAAATGGAAACTTTTACAGGAGTCACGCAAGCTCCCGATTTAAGGGGAGGCAAAGGGCCATTTAAGGTGATTCAGTCTCCTGCCTGCCCTTTAGGAGAAAAATATACAGATGCGCTGCATGAGGTTTTAAAAAACGATTATGGTTTAAATGTGCCCGTTGTGGATGATTTGCATGCGCATAATGGTCCTGCCTTAAGTTCAAGGGGGCAGTATTTTTTAGATCCGGATAATCACACACGTGTGAGTACGTCTAATGCGCTTTTGAAAAATAAATACAGCGGATTAAAAATTTTATCCAAATCGACAGCCACAAAAATTTTATTCCAAGACAATAAGGCCATCGGCGTGCGATTTATTCAGCAAGGCCAAACGAGAGAAGTGTTGGCGCGCAAAAAAGTTATTTTATGCGCTGGCCCTCGTTCAGCTCCTTTGTTATTGCATTCGGGTATTGGGGATGGAGAACATCTGAATGGATTAGGTATTGATGTGGTTCATAATAATCCTGAGGTGGGAAGAAATCTCACGAATCATTTGCTTTTGCCGTGGCATGTATCTGTGCCGATTGAAGATAATCGAGAAAGAGCAGAAGCTCATCATCTTAAAGGCATTTCATGTTTTTCGGCCATTCCGGATCCCCAAAGATCAGCACCAACAGATATCGATTTAGAACTTATGGTGATGTCTCCGAAGCCAGGTCAAGCTTCTTTTTCGACTATTTTGGTGAACCCATTGAGTCGTGGTTATGTAAATATAGCCAGCAATGACCCCCTTAAGCCTATTATTATAGATAGCCAATATTTATCCCGAGATGAAGATGTGGGCGTGCTGGTAAGATCTCTAAAGTTGCAAGAACAAGTGCTGATGGCCTTACAGAAAAGACACCCTGACTATAAAATAATTCATGGGTTACAGGATAAAGAATCTTATGTATTTGAAAATGCCGTGCACATCCATCATTGGACGGGAATCTGCCAAATTGGTAAGGTTGTGGACTCTTCCCTGCAGGTAATCGGCACGGAAAATCTAATGGTTGCAGATACAAGTGCAATACCTGAAATTATACGTGGGCACACGTATGCGGCAGCCATTCTTATGGGTATCGCCGCTTTTCGAGAGATTACTAAAATAAAAGATTGGGATTTCTAATATAAAGCAATACTTTAGTGTATTTGCTAGCTTTACATCATCGAAAATTAAAAAAAATTCTTTGTTTTATATAAAAAAGTTTTAATATAAATATGATGAATTAATAATAAAACAGCATTTATACATGTCGTATATAGCGTTTACTACCCATAAGAATAAAAATGAAAGGTATGAAAATGAAACGTAGAGATTTTATTCGGAATTCTGGTACGGCTTTAGCTGCTGGCGCTGTATCCACATTAGCGGCACCAGCTGTCCTCGCGCAGGCTCCACAAACTTTTAACCTAAAAATGGTAACCACGTGGCCTGCAGGTATGCTGCCCATGGATGGAGCTGTAAAAAGACTTGCGCAGAATATCGAAATCGCAACCGGTGGTCGGATTAAGATTAAAGTGTACAGTGCTGGTGAACTCGTGCCCCCATTAGAAGTTTTCAGTGCAGTGTCGCAAGGGGCTGCGGATATGGGGCATGCAACGCCTTTTTATTGGGCTGGTAAAATTCCATCTGCCAGTTGGTTCTCCGCTGTGCCTTTTGGTATGAACCGTGAGCAAATGTATACGTGGTTGTATGCGGGAGATGGTATGAAGCTTTATGAAGAAGCTTATGCTCCCCATCAAATCGTTCCCCGTCCGAGTGGTAACACAGGTGTGCAGGCCGCGGGTTGGTTCAATAAAAAGATCGATTCTGTTAAAGACTTCCAAGGTCTTAAAATCCGTATCGCTGGTTTAGGCGGTAAGGTATATGCAAAGCTTGGGGCTTCGGTTGTTTTAATTCCTGGATCTGAAATTTTTACATCCATGGAAAAAGGCGTTATCGATGCAGTAGAATGGACAGGTCCAGCTATGGACGAGCGCTTTAACTTGCATAAAGTGGCTAAATATTGCTATTACCCCGGTTGGCATGAGCCCGGTACTCTATTAGAGACGCTATTCAATAAGAAAGTTTATGATTCTTTTGGGCCTGAACTACAAAAAATCGTAGATATGGTTTGTATGGCAGAAAATACGATGTACATGGTTGATAACGATTTTGCCAACAGTCAAGCTATCGTAAGATTAAAGGCTGCTGGTTCTGAATACTTGCCTTTCTCTGATGATGTAATGGCGGCGGCTCGTAAGGCTGCGGCAGAAACTATGGACGAAGAAGCTGCAAAAGATCCGTTAGCTCTGAAAGTACACAAGAGCTATACAGC
>JAGOMX010000023.1 GCA_017993335.1 Alphaproteobacteria bacterium
GTTTTAGCGTGTCGCATAAAATAAAATGGCTTAGCGCTCGTGTGCATACTTTTACTACCTAAGGTAACATATTTGACATATAGGAACTGTTGGAGAACATAATACAATATACGGATTTAAATCAATTGTTTATTTTTCAATTGAGTGAAGTAGCGACCCCCATAAGGGGCGTCGCCAACAAGGGGTGATTATTCTACCGTTACGGATTTGGCCAGATTTCTGGGTTGATCCACATCCGTGCCTTTTAGGGTGGCTGTGTAATAGGCCAGTAATTGCATGGGGATGGTATAAATGATCGGGCTGATAAAGGCGTCTACCGTTGGCATTTTAATGCAGGAGATGCTGTCGCTGTTGAGGTTGATGTTGTCGCTGAACAATAAAACTTGGCCGCGGCGAGCGGCTACTTCTTGTAAATTAGAAATGGTTTTTTCAAATAAATCGTCCTCAGGGGCCAAAATTACCACGGGCATGTTTTCGTCAATGAGTGCGATGGGGCCGTGCTTCATCTCACCAGCAGCGTAGGCTTCCGCATGGATATATGAGATCTCTTTTAACTTTAACGCTCCTTCCATGGCTATCGGGTAGCTGGATCCGCGGCCTAGGTATAAAACATCTCTCGCGTGCTTGAGCTTTTGTGCTATTTCTTTGTAAGGTCGGTCATCGCTGAGTATGCTTTGGATCAAGGCAGGGACTTGAGCTAAAGACTTGCGATGGGATTTGAGTTGTTCTGTGTTTATGGTTCCGCGCAATCTTGCAAGCTCGAGGGTCAGAGCCGCTAATACGCTTAATTGAGTCGTGAAAGCCTTCGTGGAGGCAACACCTATTTCAGGGCCAGCATGGGTATGCAGGACGGTGTGAACACCTCTGGCTAGTGAGCTTTCGGGTACGTTTATGATGCCTATCGTGTATTGGTTGCAGCTGCGCGCGTAGTCGAGGGCAGCTAAAGTATCTGCCGTTTCGCCAGACTGGGAAATAAAGAGGGCAATACCTTTTTCTGGCATGGGGCCTTGACGATAGCGGAATTCCGACGCGATATCGACCTCAACGGGAATTCTTGCGATGCTTTCTATCCAATATTTGGCAACGACGCCGGCATAATAAGCCGTGCCACAGGCAACAATTGTGATGCGTTGAATCGCCTTTATATCCAAATCAAAGTCAGGGAAATTTAGGTGAGAATCGTCTGTGTCGAAATATTTAGACAGGGTTTGTTGAATGACCTCGGGCTGTTCAAAGATCTCTTTTAGCATAAAGTGCGGGTAGGGGGCCTTGCTGATTCTTACCGCATCCGCTTCGGATTCATGGATCTTATGTACAACGATTTCGCCATCTTTATTGTATATGGTGGCCTGTTCTGGTTGTAAAACAGCAATGTCACCGTTATCCAAATAGCTGATACGTTGGGTAAGCGAGGCTAAGGCTAGCCGATCTGATCCTAGATAATGCTCGCCCTTGCCATAGCCGATCGCCAGGGGGCTGCCGTGACGGGCACCGATCAGCAGGTTTTTATGATTTTTGAAAAGAATACCTAAGGCGTAGGCACCTTTTAACAGGGGCAGTGTCTGACGAACGGCTTCCAGAGGAGAAAGTCCTTGGTTTAGGCGCTGGTCTAAAAGATGGGTTACAACTTCGGTGTCTGTATCGCTTGAAAAGACAATGCCTTGCTCCATAAGGCTTTGTTTCAAGTCTTGATAGTTTTCGATAATCCCGTTGTGGACAACCGCGACCTGATCGGTGCTGTGGGGATGGGTGTTTTCTATGGTGGCCGTACCATGAGTGGCCCAACGGGTATGCCCGATGCCGACAAAACCAGAATCGTTAATGGCGTTCTGCCTCAAAGACTCTTTAAGATTGGCTAATTTTCCTACAGATTTACGGGTTAAGATTTGGCTATCATCGTTGAGCACAGCAATTCCTGCGGAATCGTATCCACGATACTCTAAGCTGCTGAGTCCTTCAATGAGGCGATCTTGTGTTGCTTGTATTCCACAAATTCCAACGATTCCACACATGTATAAAATTTCCTATCTAATTTACTGATTTCTTTTTTCTATAACGCTGCGCCCCGAGAGCAAGTTCTTGCTGGGGGCTGCGGCTGAAGGATAAGGCGTCCGGGGTGACCGGTTTTGTAATGACGCTACCCGCACCAATAACGGCGCCGTCCCCGATTGTCACTGGCGCAACGAGAGCCGAATTGGAGCCGATAAATACGCCTTTACCAATCTGTGTTTTATGTTTTGCATACCCGTCATAGTTACAGGTAATCGTACCGGCACCGATGTTGGCTTTTTCTCCAACGTCTGCATCGCCGATATAGCTGAGATGATTGGCCTTTGCATGGGCATGCAGGTGAGTGTTTTTAATTTCTACAAAATTACCAACTTTTGCATGGTCATCTAAAATGGTCGTGGGGCGTATGCGAGCAAACGGGCCAATGGTGCAATGTTTGCCAATGGTTGCGCCTTCTATGTGGCAATGGCTTAATACGGTCGTAAAGGAATCAATGCTTACCTTGGGGCCAAAAAATACCTGGGGTTGGATGGTAACGTCAGTGGCTATTTTTGTATCATAAGAAAAGGTAACGCTTTGTGGGTCAATAAGCGTAACACCGCTTTCCATGGCTTGATGGCGACGGCGATTTTGGAAATCTTGTTCACAGTGGCTGAGGTCTATCCGATTATTTACGCCAAGAAGTTCGGATATTTCGCCTTCGTAGTGGGCTGTATTGAGGCCGCTTTCGAAAGCATAGCGGATGACATCCGTCAAAAGATACTCGTTCTGGGCATTGTTTTTGTTTAATTTTTCTAATAAAGCCTGCCGATGTTTCCCTGAAATCAGCATCACACCGGAATTTGCCATGGGGTTCTTCAGTTGCTCTGGTGTGGCATCACGGGATTCAATAATGGCGTACGGTCTTTCTTGTTCATCAAGAAAAATACGACCATAGGCACCCGCGTCTTGTAAACGCATGCTCATAACGACAACGTCTGCTTCAGTTTTTTGTTGTTTCTCCACCATGGCTTTTAGTGTGCTGGATTGCAGGAGAGGGGTATCGCCATATATGACTAAAATGTCAGAATGCTCGTTTTTTAACTCCGTCATCGCGGATATAACGGCGTGCCCTGTGCCCTCCTGGAGGATTTGATAAGCAATGGTTGAAGAAAAATGATCCGCAATCGCTTTAACCTCTGGGGTTTGGGGAGAAATAACAGTAATAATTTGCTGTGGGTTGAGATCAAGTGCAGTCTGTAAAACATGTCCAAGCATAGGCAGACCACCGATAGGGTGACATACTTTTGGCAGGGAGGACCTCATCCGGGAGCCTTTTCCTGCAGCAAGAATAATAACAGTTAGGTTGCTATTATTTT
Source organism: Alphaproteobacteria bacterium (assembly GCA_017993335.1). Lineage (GTDB taxonomy): Bacteria > Pseudomonadota > Alphaproteobacteria > JAGOMX01 > JAGOMX01 > JAGOMX01. The sequence continues at coordinate 3,369 of JAGOMX010000023.1, forward strand.
TAGACATGAGACCTTTATCTTTCTTTCTATTCTGAGGCCGTTTCAAAAATGGCTTTTTTTGAGTGATTTCGTCGTCAAGGTTCCGCTTCCGGTGCTCACGTACGAAGAGGTACGCTGCGCTCCGGTTCTCACCTTTCCTATAAATCCCTCCAAAAAAGCCAGTTTTGAAACGGCCTCATTCTGCTATTCTTCAACAATTTCACACATACCATAAAAAGTAGAAACTGTCTAATTATGACAAAAAATTACAAAAGAAAAAAATCCATAGTCTCAATGAATAGTTAACTTTTTTGCGGTAGATTTTATAGAAATATAATTAGGTACTTTTAAATTGGAATCGGCGGGGTTAAGATGAGCAAAAATACAGCACCAAAAGGCGAAAAAAAGCAAATGCCAATGAATCAAAATCAATCTTTAGAGGCATGTCTAAAACTGCCGAAGACGACAACAAATGAATGTGTGGATTTAACACTCCCCGTAAGAGAGGGCACGACAGGTCATAAGGTATGCGACATAAGCAAGTTGTATGATCAGACAGGCTTTTTCACTTATGATCCTGGGTTTAGCTCCACAGCCAGCTGTGAATCGAAAATTACATTTATCGATGGGGATAACGGTATTTTATTGCATAGAGGCTATGCCATAGAAGACTTAGTTGAGAATTGCGATTTTATGGATGTTTCCTATTTGTTGTTGCATGGTGAATTGCCCAATGCTCAAGAAAAACAGGATTTCGATACGGAAGTTTGCCACCACTCTTTGGTCCATGAGCAAATGATGAACTTCTATAAGGGGTTCCGCCGCGATGCGCATCCCATGGCGATTATGGTCGGTGTGGTGGGGGCTATGTCGGCCTTTTATCATGACAGCTTGAATATTCATGATGCGGATCAGCGCAGACTTGCAAGTATGAGACTGATTGCAAAGGTTCCGAATATAGCGGCTATGGCTTATAAATATTCTGTGGGGCATCCGTTTGCTTATCCACAAAATAATTTAAGCTATGCGGAAAATTTTGTGCATATGTTGTTCTCCCTTCCTACTGAGACTTACAAGGTCAATCCAGTTTTGGCGAAGGCGATGGATCGTATCTTTATTTTGCATGCGGATCATGGGCAAAATGCTTCTACGTCTACGGTGCGTATTGCTGGATCTAGTGGGGCTAATCCTTATGCATGTATTGCCGCTGGGGTGTCATCTTTGTGGGGGCCTGCTCATGGGGGGGCTAACGAGGCCGTGCTGAATATGTTGCATGAAATTGGTCATAAAGATCGTATCCCAGAATTTCTAGCTAAAGCGAAAGATAAGAATGATCCTTTCCGTTTAATGGGATTTGGTCATCGTATTTATAAAAACTTTGATCCAAGAGCCAAAGTTATGCGCCAAACTTGCCATGAGGTTTTGGATGCGTTAGGAATTAAAAATGACCCATTACTGGATCTGGCGATGGAATTAGAAAAAATAGCCTTGCAGGATCCGTACTTTATCGACCGCAAGTTATATCCAAATGTGGACTTTTACTCGGGAATCATTTTTAAGGCTATGGGGATACCGACTTCGATGTTTACTGCTTTGTTTGCCGTGGCCAGAACTGTTGGTTGGGTTGCGCAATGGAATGAAATGATTAGTGATCCAACGCAAAGAATCAGTCGCCCGCGTGAAATGTATATTGGCTCACCTTTAAGAAAATTTGTGCCTATCCATGAAAGAAAATAAAGATCGTTCTCTAGAAGGAGAAATACAGGTTGTGTCGTCTGAAAAAATAATTCGGACCATGCAACCAAGTCTGACGGATGTCTTAAGTCTGCGCGTTATAAATGATAACGCGCATGCTGAAGAATCCAGTGTCCGTAACTTATGTTTCGTCAGCATCCTGTGTGTTGTGGTTCTGATGGCGACTTTTTATTTTTAATGCCCATAAATTCCAATAAATTTACCGATTAAAATTCATTCGTTCATCTTGTCTTTGCGAAGAGTAAAAGACAAGGAGAACGAATGAAGTCATGGTTTAAGAAAATAGCGACGGATCTGCTAGAAGGATCAGAAGTCAAAAAGAGTCGGGTGTCTCCGCTTATTGCGTATAGTTCTTTAGGAAGCCCGGTGTGGACGCCTAAACGCTATGACCGATTAGCGGAAGAGGGATTTGCAAAAAACGTTATTGTTTATCGGGCGGTTAATTTAATCGCTCGAGGCGCGGCGAGTGTACCTTGGCGATTACATGAGGGGGATGAGGAGATTTTCGATCACCCCATTCTGGATTTATTACATCACCCAAGTCCAACGCAAGGTGGGGCTGCTTTTATTGAAGCTGTCCTTGCCTATAAATTACTGGCAGGAAATAGTTATATTGAGGCTGTCCGTGGCGAAAATGGTTGGCCCGTAGAACTATATCCTTTACGGCCGGATCGCATCAAAATTGTTCCCGGGAATGCTGGTGTGCCCAGTGCTTATACATATAGTGTGGGGTCGTTATCCAAAACGATTCATGTCAATGGCATCAGCGGCGAAGCCGATATTCTGCATTTAAAGTGTTTTCATCCTCTGAATGATTGGTACGGTTTAAGTCCTATTGAAACAGCCGCGACAGCTATAGATCAGCACAATGCCGTGTCGAGTCATAACTTGTCTCTGTTGCAAAATGGAGGCAGACCCAGTGGCGCATTAAAAATTCGGACGGATAATCATATGACGGATCATCAAATGAATATGCTTCGTGATGAGGTAAAATCTGTTTATGCCGGCGCATTGAATGCAGGAAGACTGATGGTTTTGCAAGGGGACTTTGAGTGGCAAGAAATAGGATTGTCACCGAAAGACTTAGATTTTATTGCTGGGAAAAACTTGTCTGCTCGTGAAATAGCGCAAGCCTATGGTGTGCCACCTATGCTGGTGGGTGTGCCGGGGGATGCGACTTTTGCTAATTATCGTGAGGCCAGATATCACCTGTGGGAAGATACGATTATCCCCCTGTTGGATCATCTGTGTGATGAGTTTAATCATTGGTTGTTGCCTAAATTCAATGAAAGGGGAATGCGGCTGTCTTTTGATATGGAGTCTATACCTGCTTTAGCTCCGCGTAGGGAAAAAACGTGGAAACAGATATCAAATGTGTCTTTTTTAACCATTAATGAAAAACGACGAGCTTTGGGATATCCCGCGTTAGAGGATGGTGATTGTTTAGAAGGGGGCATAAATGGAAAATAAGTCTATAAAATTTCCAAGCATTCTTGTGGGCTCAACAGATCCACAGGGGTACTTTTCTGGTTATGCGAGCGTATTTAATGCGGTGGATAATCAAAATGATATGGTTCTGCCGGGCGCATTTAAAGATTCATTATTCGCGTGGGAGAAAAAATCCCAATGGCCAAAAATGCTGTGGCAACATGATCAAAAAGAACCGATCGGTCGTTGGCTATTTATGGAGGAAGATAGCCGAGGGTTGTATGTAGAAGGGCAATTGCTTTTAGATGTGCAGAAAGCTCGTGAAGCCTATGCCTTAATGAAGGCGGGGGCTTTAGAGGGATTATCCATCGGATACAGAGTTGTGAAATCAAAGCGAGATGGCAAAGGCACGGTGCGCTATATCCAGCAGGTGGATTTATTAGAGGTGTCCGTGGTGACGTTTGCGGCCAATCAAGCCGCAAAAATTACCAAGGTGAAAAAGATGTAGGTTTGTTCGTAGAGGCCATTTCAAAACGTCTTTTTTGAGTGATTTCGTCGTCAAGGTTCCGCTTCCGGTGCTCACGTACGAAGAGGTACGCTGCGCTCCGGTTCTCACCTTTCCTATAAATCCCTCCAAAAAAGCCAGTTTTGAAATGGCCTCTCATAGACAAAAGGGCCTTGCAAATATTTGGCATGTGACCTATATATGATATATGAATAAATCGTTAAGGAAATCGTTATGAAGCAAAATCCTTTTGACTATTTAGTCAATCATCTTTTTTCTTTAAGCGCTATAACCATTCTTATTTGTTGTATGCTGTAAAAAATACCGTCGTTAAAAAAAATCACCGTTAGAATATAACGGTGATTTTTTTTATGCCCAAATTATTATTATTTTTTATCTGACAGAAAATCCTCCCGTAATGTAGCTCTCAGACTTAACCGTCTGAATAGGCATATCATGGTGATGTGTCATTAAAGCAGTAAAGGATTTTTCATGTTAACAGTAAAAGAAACCGTCGATAACTTAAGTCATTCTTTTGAAGAATTTAAATCTGAGCATAACAACTGTGCTAAAGGTGCGGAAGTAAAGAATGCTTCTGAAAAAGATTGGGAGATTAAGTTAAATCGTATAGAAGCCCATATGGATCAAACCCAGGAGCGGTTGAATCGTATTGAAGTTTCAGCAAAAAGACCGATGTTTGGGGAGGATATACAACCCGCGGTTGTTAGTGAGCATAAATCTGCGTTTATGAATTATGTGACGAAAGGGGATGATTCTTCTCTTATGGTTTTGGAATCGAAAAGCTTAAGTGCAGGATCCGATCCAGATGGCGGGTACTTGGTTCCGGAGGCTTTGCATTTTGATATTGAGCGGGATTTAAAGCAATCTTCCATTCTCAGACGATTAGCAAAAGTTATGCAAATATCTACGGATGCAGTCGAGTTTTTGGTTTCTGAAGGAGATGCAGAAGCCGGATGGGTATCTGAATCTCAGGTACGAGGCGAGACGGCAACCCCTGTCTTTAGTAAAATTAAAATCCCGGTGCATGAGCTTTATGCTAAGCCTCGTGCAACACAGAAGTTATTGGATGATTCTAAAGTCGATGTGGAAAATTGGCTATCTCAAAAAATTGCTGCGCGAATGACGCAATTGGAAAATCAGGCTTTCCTTTATGGGGATGGAGATAATAAGCCAAAAGGTATTTTAAATTATGAGATAGATTTTAATTCTGCAAGCAAGGGAAAAATCCAAGGGTTTAAATCGGGGAAATTTGGTGGGTTTATGAATCCTAAAGAGGCCAGCGATATCTTAATTGATATGGTGACTTCGATGAAATCTACTTTGCTGAATGACTGTGTGTGGTTGATGTCCAGATCAGCACATGGGCTTATTCGTAAATTAAAAGATAGCAACGGTAACTATCTATGGCAGCCGGGTATTGAAAATGACGCAAGGCCACGACTATTGGGTTACCCGGTGGAAATCTCCGATGATATGCCCGCTTTAAATAATGAGGCGAATTCCTTATCGATCCTTTTTGGAAACTTTAAGGAAGGCTATCAGGTGGTTGATAGAGCCGGTATCCGTGTCTTAAGAGATCCATTTAGCGTGAAGCCTTATGTGGAATTCTATACGACTTGTCGTGTAGGTGGAGACGTGATCAATCATGATGCGTTTAAGGTTTTAAGCTTTACAGCTTAGTATTTGGTTATTTACGGAACAGCCCTCCTTATGCGGGGGCTGTTTTTATTTAAGGATATTATGATGAATCATATAGTTATTGTGCCTCCGGCTGTTGAGCCTTTGAGTTTGGAGGAGGTGAAAAATTACTTACGTATAGATACGGACCATGAAAACGAACTCATCAGTCGTTTAGTGAGAGCCGCCAGATCTATTATTGAAGATTATACAGGTCTGGCTCTTATCACGCAAACATGGCGAATGACTTGTAGTGGTTATGATGCGGCAGAAAATTCAATAAGTTTAGGAAAAGGGCCATTTCAAGAACTCGTGCGGGCGCCACGAATAAAGATAGGGCATAGAGTTAAAGCTCTACAAAACTATCGTTTGAATAAATCAAAATCGCCGGCCAGAATTCGCTTTCTAGACTTTATAGATAGTGATCAAGAGCTGGAAATCGATTATCGATGTGGTTATGGGGATTCACCCGCATCTATCCCGGAACCTTTATGTCAGGCGATGCTTTTGTTGATTGCGGATCTATATGAAAACAGACCGGGCGATAAATCTACACAAGTTTTACCGGGGATGATCCGTGCCTTGATCAATCCTTATAGAATTATTCGTTTGTATTAGGGAGGTTTTATGAGTCTAGAAAATTTAAAAGAACGGATAACGATACAGACTAAAGCTTATGTCAGTGATCGTATGGGGGGATATGTGTGGAGGTGGGCTGATGGCGCGCAGATTTGGGCGGAAGTTCAGCCTTGTACAGGAAAAAAGGAGAGTCTAGACGAAACCTCTGATTTGGCTGCAGCGCGATATTGGGTTAAATGGCGCAAAGGTATTGATGTGAAGCAAAGATCTAGATTTTTGTGGCGGGGGCAGATCTTAAAATTACTAACTATGCCACAAGAAGATGCCACTCGCCGCTGGGTAAATGTGCTGACCTATCTGGAGGTGCCACATGAATGACTTTGGTGTGTTTAGAGTCTTGCAACAAGCCCTTGCCAGGGATGAGTATTTATCGGAAAAAATCACCATGGTGGTAACCGAGAAACGACCAGGGTTGGGATTTCCTTTTATTCAAGCGAAGTTTTTGGATCTTTGCCTGGATATTCCTTGTTTGGTGCAGAATGCTTTGCTGAAATGTGAGATCCATATTTTTAGTGATTATCATGGGGATATGGAAATTCATGAAATTATGTCTCGGCTAAATTTTGTGTTGGATGGTGTGTCCTGGCCTGTTCATGTGGACGCAATGAATAAGGCAGGCAAGGCCATGTTTAAACTGCATGGACAGCAGATGCATCTAACCGGGGGTATTCGGGAAGGTGTTTTGTCTTATCAAGTAAAAGTCAGTGTTTAAGGGAGAATGTAAATGAAGGTAAAATTTAATGCCAGATCACAAGAGATCGATTGGGTTGTCGAAAGTTTAGAGGATTTTCTTTCCCAAAATGAGTTGGCCGGTGAAGGTAACTTTCCGGATTGGGTAACATTTTAGTCGGAGTGTCTTATGAGTGAATCATGCTTACGAATGAGTGTAGGGGGCTTGCCCCCTTTTTCGGCGAGGGATTGTCAGCAAATTCTGGAGCCCATTGAAATCGCCGAAGTCCATCGTAGTGTCAACGGCGAAATGGTTACCACCGTTTCTCGAAACCATCATAAATATAAAACCACAATTCGTAGCCAAGATAAGCTGCCGATTGCGATCGATAGTTTATGGATTGGCCAAGATGTAGAATTGGGATGTATACAAAGGCTATGGCAGAAAACCGATCAAAATGATCTTCAGCTCGCACGGCCGCCTGTGGAGGGTTCTGTTGTTGCCTTAAGCCAAGAAAGGCAACCTATTGAGGTGCAACAGGTGCAGGGGCAAAATGTAACGCTTACCTCCCCAGGATATGTGGGGTATAGACCGCAGTTAATGATGAAGATTATAGACTTTGGCTTCGAAACACAAGAGTGGGGCGAGGGCCGCACATCTTGGTTTCTGAAGCTGGAAGAAAAATAAGCCTTTAGGATTTATCGCGGTTGCGTGTTTCATAAATGGCAATGGTAAAGGTGCTGGGTATGATGATGGCGGCTCCCACAAGGATGAGTATGGTGGGGATCTCTCCAAACAAAATATATCCAAATCCGGTGGCGAAGAAAATCTCTACATAACGGTATGGCTGTAAGGCAGAAATATCGGTCGCGGAGAACGCTTTTAGCAAGCAAAACAGGATTAAGTTTGCGCCCGCTCCGAGGAAAAATAGCCAGAATATCTCAATCAGTTCAGGGGTTTGCCAAACATATACGGCTGGCCCTAGTCCTAGAATCATGGTGCCGGCCGCAAAATAAAACAACATGGTAAGGGGTGATTCTTGAGAAACCATTATTTTGTTGACGATGTCGCTGGCCGCAAAAAGAACAGCAGCCGTCAGCAAAAATAAAACACCCATGTTGGATTGGGTAAAAAACAACCCAAGAGTCTTACTCATATCCACCAGGTTTAAGCTGGATAAAGAAAGGGCGTCGTCTCCTTTGGGAGCCAGAAGAATAAGTATGATTCCTAACATGCCAGCAATTGTTGCAATGCTGCGTTGCCAGCCGACACGCTCTTTAAGGATAAAACTGGCCATCACTAAAACAAAGATGCCAACGGTTTGAGCCATAATACTGGCAATGCTTAAGGTCGTCATAGAAACACCGCCAACCCAGGCAACGACGGCAAAGTAACCTAAAATAACTCTGAAAAACTGGAATTTGTAGTTTTTAGAGATAAAGGAGCTGCGATCGAAATACAACATAACGGGCAGAAGCGTTAGTGTGGAGAAGAAAAAACGGAAAAAGGCGACTTGGAAAAAATCAAGTCTGCTGCCGGAAAGTCGCGTGAAAACGTCATTCATGCTGCTGACGAGGCAGACCATAACGGCCCAAAATACACCTTGCGCATATCCTTTTTGGTTAACCCAGCGGTAGGCCAATAAAGCTGGCGCAAGGGCTGTTTTCCATAAGTTGGTTTGTTTTGTTGCAGATGAATTTACCAAAAGAAGATCCTTACTTAACTATTAGGAGACCTAATTTACAGGTATCGACACAATTGTCGAGAAAATTTTTTGTATTGCATATGAAGGGGTAGAGTTATGAAAGTATATTTTGCATGGACGAATGGATCTGAAAATTATAATCCAGAAGTGCATAATCGTGAAGATGAAAAAATCTTCCACATGGAAATCTCTCAGAGAGAAGGTGGGTATTCAAGAGCCAGGCTCGTGATTCAAAATCCCTATACAGGATTATTATGGCCAAAGGATAAGCAGTTTTGTTGGATAGCTTGTGATCGCGGACCCTTGTTTAGTGGTCGCATATTGGCGATGCCTTCTGAAATTAGTGGTGAGTTGATTTGTGTTGATTTTATTGCCTGCCCCGAGGATTGGCAGGCGAAACAACAGGCTTTGTGCCAGGATATTATGAAAAATGGCGTTTATGAACCCTTGTTCTTTTCTGAAGAAAAACCGGAGCTAAAAGATTTGCTCCATGCCTATACAGCTTTGCCATATTGGGACAGGTGGACGGGGAGTTTAAGCTTATCGGATATTTTTAGGGGCAGAAAAAAGATTTATTTGCAGGGAGATTTCTTACGAGATTCTCTCAAGATACAGACCGTGCAAAACCCTTTAAAAGCTGTGCGTGTCGGGATTACAGCCGAATGGTTACAGCAAGCCGGTGGCATAATTGAAATTGGTCAACATATTAAAAAGAAGTGCCCTCAAGGGTATCTCTCCACATTAACGTCGGATAGCCTGGAATCGTCTTGGTGGTCGGATAAGCAACAACACCCTGTGAATGGTTATAAATTAGAAAAAGCATCGCTTGAGCGCATCAGGCCTGAGAATGAACGGCTTTTTCCGAAATACTCTAGATCCTATTGGCATCATGAGGATAAGCCGAAGAAAGTCCAGTTTTTAAGGTCTTGGTATGATGTGCAGATGCGCTTTAGCTGGTCTTATAAACAAAAACGACGAGAGACCGCAGAGTTTGAGCTGAAACATAAAACCCAGGATGTGCTGATCGGACATAGTCAGGTCAAAAATCTGTCTTTTAACTTGATGTCTATATTGGGAAAAAATCATCCGTGGCGACCAGGGTGTATATACAATCGGGATTTTAAAGTTTTGCATAATGGGCACATTTATCAATGTTTACGAAAGCATGCGTCAAAAGAATACTTTGAAGAGAAAAAATGGTCGCGCTTAAAGAACTTGATCCATGTGAGTGGACAATCGGCTCGTGCGGAGTTTTTTGCCACGGATAGGGGGCAGAAGGCTTTGAGGTATGCGTTAGATGTGGCGAAGGCTCATTTAGCGGCCAGTGCCAGGTGTATTCATATCACCTTACGTGCTCCATGGGAGCCCTTATGGGATGTGACGTTAGATCACAATGTGGTGATAGAAGATGATCGATTGCCTGGCAAAGCGGTACAAGGAAAAGTTATCGCCTATCGTATTGTCGCGGATGGAAAATCCGGTGAGAAATTGGTGGAGATTAAGCTGGGTGTTTCTGTCGGCGAAGGCGTAACTGTGACGGAGGCAATGCCTGAAGAAGATCTATATGCGCATGAAGAATATGGAGCGGAAGCCATGTTCTGTCGTGACGACGTTATCGGGCGATCAGCTAGTGCTATTGGGTATCGTATCTCTGCTGCACAAGAAAAACCCGTAGGGCTTTCTCGGCCTTCTGCCTTGTCGGAACATGATCTCGTAGAGGCTGTCGATATTTTCAATGATGCAGATTCGCAGGAAAGTCTATTAGAAAAACAGCAGTTTCCTCATACGGATGATGTGAGAAAGGTCTTGAAAAGAAAACCGACAAACTTGCGGATTAAACTGAAAGATTTATCGACGCATGGTTGTTTGCAAAGGCGCATCCATGTCGATGTTATGACCATTTGGTCTGCACCAAAACATATTGATTTATCGTCTGCTGGCACAAGATAAGGAAGGTTCAAATGCTAATTGATAAAGCTATACGAAAAAAACAACTCATGGGTAGATCTCTTGGGTATTCAGAAGTAGACTCCGCAGAGATTTTTGATCGCGCTGAGCTAGAGCTAAACCCCCGTGAAATTATGCCTTCCTTTGTAGAGGATTTACAAAATTGGCCTGAAAAGATTGAAATCTTGTGTCAGTGGCAGCAAAGACCCATAAATCTACAAGGCGTTATGGTTCAGGAGATCGTAAATGGTCATGAAGCCTTGCCTGTGAACTTTTATGAAATGGATCAGGAATTGGCAGTTTGTAGTCAGTTTAATGGGATTGATCTTGTTTATAAGGACGTTTGTCAGATCCTGCACGATGGGCAGTGGATGGATTTGCCGTCTGCCTATCAACTAGGTGTTTCAGGGGAGCAATCATTTTATGAGAAGGCATACCCATCCCAAAGTCCAGGGCTATTCAAACAAGAAAGAGTTAAGGCTAGCAATAGCCGGTGGCATGTCAGTCTGCCTGCGGCGGGTTTGTCCGGTGAGGATATGGTGCCGCTGCTAGCTTATGGTTGTTATGCTCCCAAGGGTGGGGATTTTTCCCTGATAGAGCCTGTATATGCCAGTATCCGTAATAATGGAAAACAAACAACTTTAAATTTGATGAAAGAGAGCACATTGCGGCGTGCCGGTATTCAGAAACCTGGAGGTGGCGTTACAGAAGGCTGGCGGTATCAATTTGCAGAGACGGCCCTTCAGGATAGCCCCATTATGGACATATTAGGTCACAAAATAAGAATGACGATTAAAACAGGGGAGGAGGCAAAAAATTACATTTCTTTCAGCTATAAAAATAGCTCCGTCAAGGAGCAGTTAATTTATCTAACCATGATACCCGAATAGGAGGATATAGGCATATGAGTATCGTATTTAGAAGAGAAAAAGGAGCTCCACTGACAGCCGGTGAGGTCGATGATAATTTCCAGGAATTGCTGGATAGGATCCAAAGGCTCGAAGCGGCTTCTCCAGGTATACAACAAAATAGTGTCCAGGTGGATGGGGATTTCGTCCTTATTAAGGATGTCGCTGGGCGGACCTTAAGTCAATCACGACTGCCGTTTCTAGGCTTAAAACCGCTGGGGGATTGGCAGCAAGAAAGGCCTTATGGCGTGAATGACTTAGTCAATCGTCCAGAGGCGACATATATCTGTACGCAATCGCATCAACCGGAGGCATTTAACCCAGAACACTGGCAGGTTTTAGCGCCGTTTATCAAAAAGGGAGAGTCGTTATGAAGCAAAAAGATATGCATTTAGCTTTATCCCTAAAGCTAGAAAAATTGGATAACCAGATCCTGTCTATGCATGAGAGGTTTTCCGATGTTAAAAATAATCAGGCTTATATAACCAAAAGGCTTGATGTCATAGAGAAACAACACTCGTTTGTTCGGGGAAGTGTTTCTGCCATTTTATTTTTAGGTGGGCTGATGGGGGTCGTTATGGATCATGTCGCCAAATGGGTTTTAAGTAGATAGAGGAGTTGTTAAATGATTACCATATTAGGGTCTTTATTGGGTTTTCTGGGGAGTGTCTTTCCGGAGGTTTTAAAGGTTTATCGAGATCAAAAAGATAGACAGCACGAATTAGATATTTTGGATCGCCAGACGCAGATGATGATTCATGGGCATACGAATCGTATGGAGGAGATACAAGTACAGGCAGATGCTATTGCCTCTCGGGCTTTATATGCCCATGCCAAATCTACAGGCGTGATGTGGGTTGATGCTCTATCCGGCACGGTTCGTCCTGTTATCACTTATGCCTTTTTTGTGCTGTATGGCTTAATGAAATACAGCCAGTGGACAATTGTCTACCATATGCTCGGGCATGTGCAGTGGCAAGAGGCTTTCTTAAATATCTGGCATATGGAAGATCAGGCTCTCTTTGCAACCGTTATGTCTTTTTGGTTTGGTCAGAGAATGATGCAAAAAATGAAAACAGGTTATGGCAAATGATGCGGATGTCAAAACAAGGATATGACTTGATTAAGGCCTTTGAAGGTTACTTTCAAAGGCCTTATTTATGCCCTGCGGGTTATCCTACCGTCGGATATGGGCATGTCATTGTAAAGGGTGAAGATTTTTCAGCCGGATTAACCGAGGAAGAAGCGAATGATTTGTTACACAAAGATATGTTTTCTTATGAACAAGCCGTTTTGCGACTGATACGGGTGCCGTTAACACAATCGCAATTTGATGCCTTGGTTAGCTTTACTTACAATTTAGGCGGCGGAGCCTTGCAAAGATCAACGCTTCGCCAAAAAATAAATAGGGGAGAGCACGAAGACGTGCCCGTGGAAATGCTGAAATGGATTTGGGCGGGTGGTCGAAAATTAAAAGGATTGCTACGACGCAGACAAGCAGAAGGTGTTTTGTATGCAAAAAAAGAATAATAGTTATTTATATTTAATATTAATCATTATTAGTATATAATCATTGTATATTGATGATGGTTTTTATTTAAATGATTAGATTATTCGTTTACTTGTTTTTGATCTCTTTGGCTTCGCCATCTTTTGCGCAGGATATAGAGATGCGTGTCATGAATCGCGGGGCTTTTTTACCATCCAATACTGTGAATTTTGATGAAAATAAAATTAATCAGTCTGTGGATTTTGTTAAATTGGCCTATAATGCTTATTCGGGTGGTGAAAAAGCCAAAAAATATGCACAGTTGTCGGCAGAAATGGAAAAGGCTGGATATACGATCTCTACGTTTGCGGGGGATACCGGTCATAATCCTTTAACGGACTATTTCGTTCAGAATTCTCGTTTAGGGGTTATTGCAAAAAGTAACGATGAGGTTGTGGTTGCGTTTCGCGGAACAAAAGACAAGGCGGATATTTTATCGGATTTGTATGTATGGAATCCTAACTTGAAAAAAGACCGATTCTTGGAGCAAGAAAAAGGTGGTGTGCACGTTGGTTTTAATAAAACTTTTGAATCCTATCGTGAGTTTGTTAAAGAGCAGGTTTTAGACTCTGTTAAAGGTGGCGTAAAAAACGTAATGATTACCGGGCACAGCATGGGTGGAGCGCAGGCGAATTTAATGGCGTTATATCTGGCACAAACAATTCAGCAAATGGGTTATCGGGATGTGTCTATTAAGCTTGTTACCTATAATGCCCCGCGGGTAGGGAGTGAAAACTTTGCGAATAAGCTGAATGAGGCCTTGGGAGAGGAAAATATTTCTCGTTTTACAAAGGGACGGCGGGAAATCGTTTCATCTGTTATTTTTGGATCTTTTGGCTTTAAACATGCGGGCACAAATGTGGTGGTGCCTAGTGAGTCTACAATAAAGATTAAAGACCATAAAAATAGTAATTTTGCCGGCGGCGCGGCAGGTCAGTCCCTTGTGGAACATAACGAAGATCCTAAAAAAGCTAAAGGTTTCCGGTATATGTTGAAGGAGGCTGCCAGTAACTTGAGTGAAGGTGTAAAAAGTGTTGGCACCTCTATTAAGAATGGGATTTCCTCTTTCGGATCACGCCTTAAGGGTTGGTTTTCATAAAGTCTCTATAAACAATCTTTAGAATATGCTCTAATATTTAAAAATAATAAGGAGCATTTCATCTTGTCTTCTGTCCTATATACCGTCGATAACTCTGTTGCGATTATCGAGATGAACAATCCCCCGTTGAATTTTTTCAATTATTCTTTGCGTCATGATCTTTTAGAGGCTATGACGCATGCCAATGAAGATCCTGATGTGCAATGTCTCGTTATAATGGGTCGCCCTCGTTTGTTCTGTTCGGGCTTGGACGCGCATGGATTTTTCTCCCCTGATTTTTTAGAATATCCAGATTTTTTTGAGCTTTTAAGAAAAGTTGAGTCCAATGTTAAGCCCATTATTGCAGCCATAGAAGGGTATTGCTTTGGGGGCGGTTTGGAATTGGCCTTGCGTAGCCATTTTCGCGTTGCTAGGCCAGATGCGGTGTTGTCCTTTCCGGAAATTAATCTGGGTATATTTCCTGCGGTTGGCGGGACGCAGATCATGCAGCGATGGATTGGTTTTGATAAGGCTTTAAAAATGTGTATGTCCGGAAAGCCTGTGATGGCTTCGGAGTTTAAAGACACTGGCCTTTTTGACGTATGGGTGAGTGGAAGTTTAAAACAAGCGGCTTTAGATTTTGCGGCGAAGGTAATCCAGGAGAAGCTTCCATCACGACGACCGGAGCTGGATAAATCTAAAAAATGTCTAGAGGAAGCCAGAGAGTCTTATAAAAATTCTAGGTATCCAGCCCATCTGAAAATTATAGACTCTATGATGAATTCTCTGGATTTGCCTTATGAGGAGGCTTTGCGTCTGGATCAGCTTACGGTTATGGAGCTCGTTGCGACGGATGTATCGAAGGCATTGGTTTATATCTTTTTTGCGGAAACAATGGCTGCGAAAGGATTTAAGGGGGCGGGGGTGCGTTCTATTCATCAAGCGGCGGTTATTGGTGCGGGGACCATGGGTAGTGGGATCACGATGACTTTATTGTCGGCAGGGATTGGTGTGACCTTGCTAGAGACCACGCAACAATCTTTAGATCGCGGCGTTCAAATCATTCATAAAAATTATCAACGCTTGGTGCAGCGGGGTGTTTTGACAGAAGCTCAGGCTGAACAATCCATAAGTTTACTTCAGGGGTCTTTGGATATGGGCGATGCAAAGTCTGCGGATCTCGTTATAGAAGCCGTATTCGAAGATATGAATATCAAGAAGGATATATTTAAGCGGTTGGATGCCATAGTAAAGCCCGGGGCGATTTTGGCTTCGAATACTTCTTTTTTGGATATCAATCATCTGGCCGCCGTTACCAGTCGTCCGCAAGATGTGGTGGGGCTTCATTACTTTAGTCCAGCTCATATCATGAAGTTGCTAGAAATCGTTCAAGGAGATAAAACATCTCCCGATGTTATGGCTTCTGCTTTGGCGTTGGCGAAAAAAACCCATAAGATTGCGGTGATTTCTGGTGTGTGTGACGGATTTATTGCCAATCGCATGAGCGGAAAAATGGGGGATGTGTGCTATTATTTATTAGAGCAAGGTGCAAGCCCAGAAGAGATCGATCGAGCTTTAGAAGATTTTGGTTTTGCCATGGGGCACTTTAGAGTCTCCGATATGGCGGGGAATGATGTGTTTGGCTTGGATAGAAAAAGACACTATGCGGCTAGCCCATCCATGAAGAAAAATGTGTTGGCAGATAAGATATGCGACTTAGGGCGATTTGGTCAAAAAACGGGAGCCGGCTGGTACAGATACGAAGAGGGGAGTCGTGTGGCTCATCCGGATCCTTTTGTGCTGGATCTGATTGATCAGTATCGAGCAGAGGCTAAAATTACGCCGCGGAAATTTACACCTGAAGAAATCGTCGAGAGATGCGTTTTGGCTCTTATTAATGAGGGCGCTCGCGTCCTTGAGGAGGGCATTGCTTTGCGTGCATCCGATGTGGATGTGGTGCATGTTAACGGTAATGGCTTCCCTCGTTTTCGGGGTGGGCCGATGTATTATGCCGATAGGTTGGGGGTGGATTATATACTAAAAGTCATACATCAGTTTGCTGAGGAGTCTGGCGCGGATAAAGCTTTTTGGCGGCCCAGTGAATTGTTGCAGAAGATGGTGAGGCAGGGCAAAAGCTTTGCTGACCTAGACAAGGATGGTCTCATCCAATTGAAGGGCTTGACTAACTAAGCTGACGGAGCCTGTGATCAGTATTTGTTCTGATGGGGTGCTGTGGATGGCTGTGGGGAGGTCTGGGTGAAATTCACAAGTTATATGAAGTCTTTTACAGATTTCTTCGACTTTTGGCGCGCTATGAATCTCTAAAGTTTCAAAATTCGTCACGTAAGATAGTCTGTGGGGCGTGTTTGCAAGTATACGCAAGAACGCCTCTAGGTCTTTGGTTTGTCGAAGGCTGAAGATCACATGAAATGGTTGTTTGGCCATCTCTTCCATTGTTTGGATCGTCGCCTGTAATCCACTGGGGTTGTGGGCGATATCTACGACTATGCTGCGATTTTTATGAATTATTTTCTGCATTCTTCCCGGCCATTGGGCTTTTTTTATGCCTTCGGCGATTATTCCTTTAGGTAGGGGGGTGATAAGGCTCGCTGTCAGGGCGGCTAAAGCTGCGTTTTGTTTTTGATGATTTCCTATTAATCCCATCTCACCGTTATATTCATTCTCTATGATATGCAAAAAGCTTTGCTTTTTATCACATTCCTCTCGAATCAAATCTATTATTTCAGGCTTATGCGGCAAAGTTATTGTTGGGCTGTGTGGCTTTATTATGCCTGCTTTTTGTTGTGCAATTTCTTGTAAAGATTTTCCCAGAACATCCATGTGATCCATGGCGATTTGCGTCAGAATCGTTGCTATGGGGTTTTGGATTATATTTGTATTGTCAAATTTTCCCCCAAGTCCACATTCTAGCAATAAATAGTCCGCCGGCTCCCTCGCAAATTCCATAAAGGCCGCAGCGGTCAAGAAATCAAAATAGTGTAGCGAGAGTCCAGCAGAATTTTTCACCACTTCATTCAATGTATTCCACAAACGTTCGACGGGAATGTCTTTGCCATCCATCTGAATGCGTTCACAAATAGAAAGAAGGTGAGGCGATGTGTATCGATGCACCCGATAGCCGCCTTCTTGCAAAATACTTTTCAGAAAGGAAATCGTCGAGCCTTTTCCATTCGTTCCAGCGACATGAATGGTTCGGGGTAGTCTTTCGTGCGGGTTGTTTAAGCGTTGCATCAATTCGATAAAGTCATTCAACATATTCTTCGGACGCATCTTTTGATGGCGAGAAATAAGTCTGTAGATATCCTCTTCACGTGTATTCTTATGCATAAAAGACCTTGTTGTCATTATCTTCGCCGTTCACCATAAGGTATACAAAGGAGAGGTTGTCTTAAATCTCCTCAACCATCGCTTGTCATTCCCGCGAAGGCGGGAATCCAGCACAACAAAGTACTGCGCAGCAGTCCTCTATTTATTTCAATGCCACAGAAGCAAGGAAATATTGAGCCTCTTCGAGGCACATGTTGCGCTGGATACCTGCCTGCGCAGGTATGACAAACGATGGAGAAGATTTACGACAACCTCTATCTGTATGCTTTATGATAAATGGCACAATACAGAATATAAAAATTATTGGCAAAGTTTATGACAATAGAACATGAAAAATATCCCCCTGGGAGGTACGTGTTTTTCCTGTGGATAACTTTTCGGGTGTGTGGGTATGGTGGAGCCAAGCGGGATCGAACCGCTGACCTCTACGATGCCATCGTAGCGCTCTCCCAGCTGAGCTATGACCCCATGAGAATAAAAAATATATAGACCTTTATAGATAAAATCAATAGCCATTTTTACTTTTTTTTATCCACAAAACCTGTGGATATCCTTATGGATGAAATGGGTTAAAAATTCCATCTGCCCCCTCCCTTATGGGTCTGAGACGGGTTGTTCACGGAATGACCAGTCTTTTGAAAGCCGCAAACATACGTTCGAAAAAAAATAAATTTATGGTAGGCTTTTAAAAAAGGGAAGGTGAACAGAATGCATAGTTATTTTATTCAACATGAAACGCAAGCAGTGCCTATATTTCGAGTGGAAGTGGATAATTTTCAGGAATGGAAAAAGGGTCAGACTGTTTTTATTCAAAATTGGCTAGCAACATACGGAGCCAAAGGAAAAGTTGGTGAGGTCTTATCCATACCGAATCCAGATGGATTTATGGATAAAGTTATTTATGTGGATCAGCGCTCTTCTCATGTGTGGGATTATGCGGGGATGGTGTGTGTGCTAAAGAAACTAGTCTACGTATTGGATGATAGCTTCAGCGATGAGCAAGCGGCGCTTGTCTATTTATCCTGGGGTCTTTCGGCGTATCGTTATGATCGTTATACGGAAAAAGACAATGATTTTCCTCGTGTTGTTGTGAGAAAAGGTGTCGATATCCAAGCCATCCAAAGCCAAATTGAGTCAACAAATTTGGTACGAGATTTAATCAATACGCCAGCCAATGATATGGGGCCGCAAGAATTAGAAGAGGCTGCGGTTGATCTGGCTAAATCCCATAAAGCGGCAATTAAGATTATCCATAATGAAGCCTTGCTGGAGCAAAATTATCCGGCTGTATATACTGTCGGTATGGCCAGTACTCGTTTTCCACGTTTGATCGATATACGATGGGGCGATCCAAAGCATAAAAAAATCACATTAGTTGGTAAAGGTGTTTGCTTTGATTCCGGAGGTCTAGACATAAAACCAGCCAGTGGCATGTTAACCATGAAGAAGGACATGGGTGGGGCGGCGCATGTGTTGGGGCTTGCGAAATTAATCATGGAGGCTCGTCTACCGATCTGCTTGCGTGTATTAATTCCAGCGGTTGAAAACAGTATTTCAGGTCAAGCGTTTAGGCCTTTAGATGTGATCACGATGCGAAGCGGTAAAACCGTTGAGGTGGGAAATACAGACGCGGAAGGCCGTTTAATTCTGGCTGATGCCCTGCATGAGGCGGACAGTGAAGAACCTGCTCTTATCATCGATTTTGCGACCTTAACCGGTGCAGCGCGCATTGCCATGGGCCTAGAGGTGGGGGCTATGTTTAGTAATCATGAGGATATAGCGGAGAAAATACTCAAAAAATCTGTGGATGTTTATGACCCTCTATGGCGGATGCCTCTATGGGAGGGCTATCGTGGTTCCTTAAAAAGCAAGGTGGCGGATTTATCCAGTACGGGTTCTTCGTCCTATGGCGGGGCGATCACGGCAGCTCTGTTTTTATCCGAGTTTTTGCCCAATAAAACGCCTTGGGTGCATCTGGATATAATGGCATGGAATAACAGTAGTTCAGCCGGCAGGCAAGAAGGCGGCGAGGCTATGGGGCTGCGGGCTTTATATGCCTTCGTGCAAGACTTTATAAAAACGTGAGCGTTTAAATTTTAAGCGCAATAGTGAGGCCTTCCGACGTCGGTAGCATAATACTGATATACTTGCTGGGGTCGGAAAGTCTCTTGTTAAAATCTTTCATGGCCGCAACAGCCGCCGGGCGAACGGTTTTGTCCGGGTGGTCTTTGTAAACATTTTCAAACAGGAATGTATTATCACCGATAATAAGCCCTCCGTCGCGGATGTGGGTTTCTGCCCAGTCCAAGTAGTTCCCGTAATTTATTTTGTCCGCATCGATGAATATCAAATCCCATTTGTCCTGAATCGTGGCAAGGCATTTGAGAGCGTCGCCTTCTTGCAAGTGTATTTTGTGGGATACGTCGCTGTTGTGGATGTTTTTACGGGCTCTTTCTGCTCTTGCGGGGCTGTTTTCTATGGTGAAGATGCGTCCTTCTTCCGGCAAGGCTCGCGCCATCCAAATGGTGGAGTAGGCAGCGTGGGTTCCTATTTCTAAGATATCCTTTGCTTGAGACAGTTTAATGAGAAGTTGGAGCAGTTTTGCTTCTTCTGCGCCCACTTGTATCGGGAATTCTTCGGCTTCAATATTTTTGCGAATATTTTCTAAACAGTCGTCCTCGGGGGCAAAGAGGTCGCGTATGTATTGTATACGAGGGTGCGGTTGTGGAGTTCTCATGGTATGTGTATCATCCTAAAAGTCGGCCTAGAAAATCTATAAAAAATCTGTTATCCTCGAAAAGATAAAATTGTATATTTTGCGTTGGACAACACTATACATATTTAGCGTGAGAATGCCAATAAAATGGGGCGAATCTATAATGAAAAAAATAACAGTCTTGCTTGCTTTTTTACTTTCCGTTGAACTTGCCAAAGGCAATGACAGCGATTTTGAGCAGCCGGTGGCCAATGAAGTCAATGAGGAAATATCCGATCCTTTAGAGGGGTATAACCGGGCAATGTATGAAGTGAACTGGGCTCTGGATCGGGTGTTTATTCGCCCTGTGGCCGAGGGTTATGGATTTGTTCCTGGGCCTGTTCGTAAGAGTGTTCGTAACTTTATCGCAAATTTGCGCTCCCCTTTAACTTTCGTCAATAACGTTTTACAGCTAGAACCTGTTGCGGCGGGACAGACTTTAGCTCGTACCTTGGTCAATACAACCATTGGTGTCGGTGGTCTTTTTGACGTGGCAACGGAATTAGAGATGGAATATCACTACGAAGGTTTTGCAGATACATTAGCCTTTTTGGGTGTGCCGAGTGGTCCTTATATTATCTTGCCCATACTGGGGCCTTCGACACCGCGAGATATGCTCGGCATGGGCGGGGATGTTTATGGCAATCCAGTAAATTGGGTGTTATGGAATCAAGATATGCGCGGATATGTGAATGCGCGTGATGCCATGTACATGTTAGACTTACGTACAGAATCAAGAGGATTTACAGACGAGATAGAAAAAGCTATAGATCCTTATGCCCGTGTACGTAGTTTATATTGGCAAAGTAGAGTAATGCGACAGGATAAGGCGGATGATGACAAACAGGAATCCCCCCGTCCATCAGATAGTGAGTAAAGTAAATGAGAAAAATTATAGCTGTTTTAAGTTTGTGCTTTATAAGCGCGTCTTATGCCAAAACCCTTACGAAAGAAGAGCAGTTCATTAATGATCTGGGAAATGAGATCATTACGTTAATACGCTCCACCGATGATATGGCGAAAAAGAAAGAACATTTTCGTGGCGTATTAACGAAGAATTTTGATATGAAATCTATTGGTAAGTTTGTGTTGGGAAGACACTGGCGGCAAGCGACAGATGCGCAAAAACAGCAGTTTGTGGAATTATACGAACAGAGCGTCGTAGATACCTATACTTCACAGTTTAATCAGTACAAGAATGAATCTATGCAAGTACAGAATTCTCGTAAAGATAACGATGATGGAGCTATCTGGGTCAATACCCTCGTTCAAGGACCTGCGCGGGATCCCTTGTCCATACGCTGGAAGATTTATGAAGTATCGGGGCAATTGAAAATATACGATATCCTTGTGAACGAGGTGAGTATGGGGATTACGCATCGTTCGGAGTATGCATCGATTATTAACTCCAACGGAGGAAATATCGATGGATTGCTGAAAGCCATGCGTGAGAATAATATATCTCGTTTGAATAACTAACGATGACTTTTTCTTTCCAATTCGTGAAACGCCTAGGGATAGCCTTGGGCGTTTTTTTATTGATTGTATATGGACTCATCTCTTATGGCGTTCAGTTTTATGCCCGGCATTATCATGGATTGGAGATAAAGAGCGTGGCTGTGTCCTGGGGCGGTCTGGATCTGAAGGACATTCGTGGAATTCAGGATAGGCTAAAGATACAAAACATTCGCATAGACCACTCATTTTCTCTTTTAACAGGTGTTATCGATGGCATCACTATTGATGATGTCCAGTTCATGGTTTCATCAGAATCCTCCAATTCCAAAGAAATTCCTCGCCTGGATAAGATTTTTGATTCCATACCTATGGATGTGGCAAAAATTGAGGTGAGTGAAATTTCTCTAAAAGTTGCGAATCCTATGGATCCTACAACTACTTTTATCTTCAAGGGCTCTATGGATGGTTATGTGCGTGGTGGGGAAAAGAGTCGTTTTAGACTCAAATTGGCATCGACGGAAAATAATGAGCTTGTCGCTACCTATGAAAAAGGTGTGTTTTCCATAGACATGGATATGAAAAATATCCAATTACCTAGCTTTTTAATGCCGATAAGTATGAAAGCTCATATGGAGCAAAACGAGCAAGTTCCACTGAAGTTTTCGGCAGCGTTCTATCAAAAAGATGATGTGCCGTTTTTAGAAATGGAAGGCTCGATGGATCAGGCGTCTGCGGGGCAAATGACGTTTCTTTTATCGGATCTTTCCCTGCATTCTCAAATACTGCCTTTAGGTGTATGGGGTGTGCCGGCATTAGAAAAAATATCCTCTTATGCGGTTAAGTTAAGTGGAAAAGGTGGTGTTTCTTGGGGAGATAATCTCTTTTCACCCTATGGGGAGATCCATCTTCGGGAAGGCGGTGTTGTCTACCAGAATATAGAGGCCAAAGGCATAAAGGTATCTCTTCCTTTAGAACAAATTTGGCCACAAACAAAAGTGATTCAGAACGTATACGTGGAAAAAATAACTTCGCCACTCATGAATATCGAGGCGTTAGAGTTTGGTCTGGACGTGAGTGAAAATGCCCTCAAACTAAACCATATAAAGGGGAAGGCATGGAATGGAATCTTGCATTTGTCCGGTATACAATTTGTGCCCATGCCCGCGGACCAGTTGGTTTCAGTTGCTTTAGAAAATATATCGGTACAGCCATTGGTGGATCATTTGGAATTAAAAAACATCACGGCTCAAGGGGCATTGAATGGTGATATCCCTGTGCATTTGTATGAAGATGGATCTATTTCTGTGGATGGCGGTGTGATTAAAAGTTCGGAGTCCGGATATGTTGCCTATCAATGGGATATGGGTTTAGTGGCTGAAAATGAGAATTTAAAACTGGCGGCAAAAGCTTTACAAAACTTTACCTACGAACAAGCCACGTTAACCATTGAAAAACAAAGACATCAAGAGCCAGAGCTAGTTCTTGACATTAAGGGGAAAAACCCTAGACTCTTGGAAGGGCGTAGTTTTGAATTTAAGATTAATCTATCGGGAAAAATTCTGGAAGCCCTTGAGTCAATGATTCAAACCTTTCAGGCCGATATGAAAGACTTAAGCAAGATCGCTAACAATTGAGAGAGATTGAATGCATATGTTAAATTATAGAGTTATACGTCATGGCATGGTTTTGGGTACTTTGGCCATGGCTGCCTGTTCACCAACGGTGATGCTGGAGGCACCTGAAAAACCCGTTCGTATTGATCTGAATATCAAAATCGATCATGAGGTACGTGTGAAATTAGAGAAAAACGTGGATGCCTTGGTTAAATCCAAACCGGATCTGTTCTAAGGTATAAAGGGAAAAAGCTATGAAAATAAATCATAAACTATTAAGTTTAGCCGCTGTTCTTTTGAGTGGGTTGGCTTTTGTGCCGGATGTATGGGCTATGTCGGCCCAGGAGGCGAAAGCAGCTGGTTTGATAAAGGAAGATTGCCGTGGCTATGTGACGGCTACCTCCGCTCAAGGCCAGAGTATTGCAGATGACATTAATGGAAAACGTGCTACGGAATACAAAAAAATAGCGGCTGCAGATGGAAAGATTACCGTGGAGATGGTGGCTGCGGCTGCAGGACAAAAGCTTTGTGGTCGTTGAGCACTGTTTATGCCTAACAACTTATTTTGTTTCGGCTATGGTTATGTGGCAAAGGCTTTAAGCTACGAGTTGCAGGATAAGGGTTTTTCTTGTATAGGAACGTCACGTCAGCCTTATCCAGAGGCTCGTGTGATATGCTTTGATGAGAATAATCCTGTATCCCGGGATATTCTGTGGCAATGCAGCCATGTGTTAATTTCCATATCGCCGCAACAAAATGAGGATTTGGTGTTAGAAAAGCACCGCCAGGATCTAATAGATCATCCTAATTTAAAGTGGGTGGGGTATTTGTCCAGCACATCTGTATACGGAGATTGGCAAGGGCAGTGGGTCGATGAATCCTCTGATTGTAGAGCTCAAGACCCTATAGAATTGGCGCGATTAAAGGCTGAAAACGATTGGCTTTCTCTGTATCATGAGTTTAACGTGCCTGTACATATCTTTCGTTTATCCGGCATATATGGGCCGGATCGAAATATGGTGGATCGAGTCCTGGAAGGCGTGGCAACCCGCATAGATAAACAAGGGCAGTTTTTCTCTCGTATACATGTGGAGGATATTGTTCAGGTTCTTATTGCCAGTATGTCGTCCATAAACCCGGGGCGGATCTATAATCTTGCGGATGACGAACCCTGTGATTCAAAGGGTGTCGCAGAATTTGTTTGTGACCAACTGGGGCTGCCTTATCCACCCTTACAGAATTTTGAAACGGCCCATTTATCCCCCATGGCGCAGCGATTTTATAAAAATAACCGTCGCGTAAAGAATCAACGCATGAAGGAAGAACTCGGTATCCATCTGAAGTTCCCTACGTACAAAGAAGGTTTAAGGGCATATATTGAGGCGGCGAAAGCAAAAATCAACCGAAAAAGTCTTCACGAAAGTTAAGGTCTCTGGTAGAGTGGATTCTTGTGAAAAATGGAGATTATTTAGATGAGCTGGTTAGTTGACTTTGTTCGGCCAAAATTAAGTGCTCTCGTTAACAATAAAAAAGATATCCCGGAGAACTTATGGACTCGTTGCCCGAGTTGTGAGCAAATGTTGTTTCAGCGGGATCTGGCCGAGGATCTTCATGTTTGCAAGCATTGTGGTCATCATATGCGTTTGCGGGCAAAGGATCGTATGGATATGTTGTTTGATCATCAACAATATGACCTGATCGAGATTCCTGAAGTGGTTCAGGATCCTTTAAAATTTAGAGATCTTAAAAAGTATGCGGATCGGTTGAAGGACTCCCGGACCTCGACGAAGGATAATGATGCTTTGCTGGTGGCCAGTGGTAAAATTTCTGGCATACCCGTTGTGGCTGCCGTTTTTGACTTTGCATTTATGGGTGGATCCATGGGAACAGCTGTGGGGGAGGGCTTAGTCGAGGCGGCGAATCGCGCGCTTTCTATGAAGGCCCCGTTGATTGTTGTTCCGGCTTCTGGCGGGGCGCGTATGCAGGAAGGCATTCTCTCCTTAATGCAAATGCCGCGAAC
>JAGOMX010000024.1 GCA_017993335.1 Alphaproteobacteria bacterium
CTTTTTTGGGTGATTTCGTCGTCAAGGTTCCGCTTCCGGTGCTCACGTACGAAGAGGTACGCTGCGCTCCGGTTCTCACCTTTCCTATAAATCCCTCCAAAAAAGCCAGTTTTGAAATGGCCTCAGACTGACTCGATTCAGAAGCTGATCAAAAATTAATCATGGCACTTGTAAAACATTATTATTGACCTTATATGTACAGTGAGGGCATTCAGAAATGCTTGTTTTTATGTATGGGAATGATGATGATGTTTAATTTTACGAAGAAGTTAGCGATTGTAACAAGTCTTGTGACTATTTATTCGGGTCAATTTGTGGCTTTTGGATCGAGTGTCAACAATGACGAAGTGGATATGAGGGCGAGGCAGGTCGCTGTTGCAGATGACGTGACTCGTGATGTCCCCGCTCTTCCAAGAGATGTTATCAAATTAATTTTAGAAGAGGCGAGCAAGATTACTAATCCTCATCCTTTTCCGTTGGTTAATAGAGGATTTAATGCGATCATGATTGAAAAAGACAGGAAGGAAGTTTCCTTCATGAAAAAATGTGTGGGTACCTATCATTTATTTCGTGGTGAATTGGATTATACGGATCCAATGACACCAGGAGGAATCACTAAATTCCCTTTATCGGATCTTGCAAACCCGTCAAAAGGAAAAATGGATATAGATTATTATGGAATGATTAGGCGTGTAGGTTTCACGACAGATGTTAAGACCTTTTTCGCTATTGATAAACCGAAAGATAGTCGTGTTATGGTTTTGATTTGCTCATATCAATTAGCAGAAAAGGCGGCTGCGTCACCAGAGCATCCTTTGGCCTCTGTTATGAAGGATTGGAATATTACTGTAGCTCCTGTAGGTGTTTTCTTTAGGTTAAGTTCTGTAACGGACTTATCAATATTTGACTCTATGATAAAAAATGGTTTAGACACCCTCTGTAGTTACAATCTACAGAATCTTTGGAGCCTATCTCTTCTGAAGAATACTATAAGCGATACAATGGCATTGAGCGATCGTATGTCATTTTTTCAACTTCGTTTTAATCTACCGAAACAAAGAGTATAGACTGATCCAAAAGAAAAAGGAGGGCAAACCCTCCTTTTTCTAACAACTTATTCAAGGATGACTTTTTAAAGTTATCCGGCTTTTTGCAGTTTTTCCCGCAAAGTCTTACCCGCCTTAAAGAACGGGACAAATTTTTCGTCCACATTTACCACGTCACCCGTACGAGGATTGCGGCCGTTACGGGCATCGCGCTTGCGCACTGTAAATACACCAAAACCACGTAATTCAACGCGACCACCGGTGGCTAAAGTTGAACCAATCTCGTTAAAGATCATTTCCACGCCTTTTTCCGCCTGTTGTACAGTCAGTGTTGGATTCATTTTGTGTACTTTTTGAATGAGTTCAGATCGTGTCATTTTTGTTCCTTATTCACAGATTCTTTTTTTTATAATTATATTAGATAACATCTTGAATAAGATAATACTGTATTAGTATTAAGACTGCCAGATGAATCCTTTATCGTCAAGCATCATAATCAACAATTTTTTTTATTAGGAGGAGGCCATTTCAAAACTGGCTTTTTTGGAGGGATTTATAGAAAAGGTGAGCACCAGAAGCGGAACCTTGACGACGAAATCACCAAAAAAAGACGTTTTGAAATGGCCTCAGGAGGCTGAATACATGCCGCCATTGATGCTCAGTGTTGATCCTGTAATGTATGAGGCTTCATCAGAGGCTAGAAAGCGAACAGCTTTAGCGACTTCTTCGGCGGTTCCTAAACGATCCATGGGGATTTTGCTAATGATCTTTTGTAAGCAATCATCGGCCAGGCTCGATAGCATCGTTGTATCGATATATCCCGGAGCCACGGCATTTACCGTTATGTTTAATCGGGCAACTTCTTTTGCAAGGCCTTTTGTAAAGCCAATCATGCCGGCTTTTGAGGCGCAATAGTTTACTTGTCCAAGCTGACCTTTTTGTGCATTTATGGAGCTTATGTTGATAATGCGACCGAATTTTCTTGCGCGCATACCGTCTAGAACCTGTTTCGTTACATAAAAAACAGAGTTGAGGTTGGTTTGGATGATCTCGTCCCAATCTTCGTGTTTCATGCGGTGCATCATGTGGTCTTTAGCTTTGCCAGCATTATTGACGAGAATATCGATAGGGCCCATCAGTTTTTCAACAGCGGCCATACCTTCAACGCATTGCTCATAATTTCCGACATTCCATTTAAAATGAGGAATTCCAGTTTCGCGGGTAAATTTTTCTGCAGCGGCATCATCTCCGCCATAATTAATCGCGACTTGATAGCCGGCATTTTTTAATTCTTTGGCAATTGCAGCGCCTATCCCTTTAGAACCCCCAGTAACAAAAGCATTTCTTGTCATTTATTTTCCCTCAATTTTTTTATTTAAGAATTCTATTGTTGGTTCCAGAACGTAAGAGACGGCATTTTTTCCCAGCACGGATCCAATATGTCCGGTATCAGGTCGAATAATATGGCTGTTAGGTAAATAATTCGTTAACGATTCTGCGGACTCAGGATGTACGATTTTATCTCGAAGTGGCGAAATGATGAGTGTGGGCTGATGGATGTCTTTTGGATCGATGGCGCGATTGTTGACAAGCCACTGATTCTTTATCGTTAAGTTATCGCGATACCAATCAAACAGAAGCGTCTTCGCCACTTTAGGCGCAAGAGGGACACAGTCATTGAGCCAATCCTCTACGGTGGCAAACTCTTGTAACTTTTCAAAGTTGTCCGCAAATTGCGGCAGTTGACTAAATTTACGTATAATTCCCAAGGGATTTAAGATGACAAACATATATTGTAAAATTTCCACAGGCAGCTCATGGGATTGATCAATCAGATGCTGTAGGTAATGGGAGGAGGTGTGAAGCCAAGGCAGTAGCCATTCTTGGCCTTTATGAAAATCCCATGGGGTGGCGAGTAATACCATTTTCTGTGTGTCCGGCCTTTCTACGGCTGTGGCCAGAGCAAACAACCCGCCGATGCAATACCCTAAAACCGATATTTTTTTTCTTGTATAGGCACTCACATGATCAAAAGCCGGGAGCACATATTGATTCAGATAATCATCAAAGGAGAAATCTCTTTCGTAAGAACCTAGGTCACCCCAATCTAGAAGGAAAGGCCGTACGCCGGCTTCCGCCATTTTTCGTAAAAAACTCATCTTTTCACTTAAATCTAAAACATATGATTTATTGATGAGGGAGGGGATAACCAAAACAACAGGTGAATCCTCAACCGGTTTTACGCTATAGTCTAAAAGACGGGCGGCCCCCATAGCCCAAATTACAGGGGGTTCTTTAACCTGTCTTTCAAAATCTAGAGTCTGATATAATTTAACGCCTTCCAGGAACTCTTTAGCTCTTTGCTGGCTTTCATGGGCGAACTCTTCATATTTTTTTGCGGCCTCTAAACTAACGCCCGCAGTTTTCCACCAGTCATTTTGTTGACTTGCTGCTTTTTCCATGAACTTTGCAAAAGTCTCAAAAAAGGCTAGCTGCGATGGAGGGTTTTTCTTTTTCATCTCAAAGCTTTTATTTTAATTATGGCAAACAGAATAGGGTTTGTCGATAGCTCTTATTGTTTCAATCTTTAAGGTTGTTTTAACGGATGCTTAAGTTTTTATTTTATTCGCTCATGGATACTAAACAGGTGAAATATGAGGTGTTTTATGCAAGGTCGTTTGGTTTTCTTTGTTTTGGGGTTAATGATGGTAAATGCTGTTTCTGCGATAGGATCCTCTGGCATCCCGTCTATGGAGGCCTATACACGATCTTTGTCGGAGGAATTTGAGTCCCATACGTATAAGGTTCCTTTGCCTGATTTAGCATCGCCGCCCTCTGCAGCTATAAATGAGAATAACCGGTTATTATTTTTGCCACGCAAGACCTCCGGGCCGAGAGCCAATCCGCCGGCAAAAAATTTGAAAGAAATGGAAGCCGTTCGAGTCAGAGAATTTTCTGAGGCCTCTTTGGCCAAAGAAAGATTAAAAATACTCAGTATCGATGGAGGCGGAATACGTGGAATTCTGCCTTTATTCTTTCTGGCCAAATTAGAGGAAATGACGGGAAAACGGACTTACGAGATGTTTGACGTTATCGCAGGTACATCCACAGGCGGTATGATCGCTATGGCCTTATCCGTGGCATCGGCTCAGGATATTTTGGATTTGTACATGAAATATGGCGATAAAATATTTGTGCGTAATTATAAGCCCTTTGGCCCTAAATACAGCTCAAAAAATCGGCGCACTATTTTCAGGAATTTTTTTGGCGATAATAAATTAAGCGATGCAAAGGTGCCGACGATTGTTACGGCTTGGGAAATAAACAGGGATAAGGCTTATCATTTATACAGCAAGTGGCCCGTAGATAAAATTTTTTCTCACGAGCATTTGGATATGCTGATGAGCGATGCGGCGCTTGGGACTTCGGCGGCACCCACTTATTTTGAGCCCGAAACTATACGCCCCTTTCGCGTGGATGGCGTTCGATCGAATGATACTTATACGTTTGTAGACGGAGGCGTCTTTGCGAACAATCCTGCGATGATTGCGCTAAATTACGCCATGACTTTATATCCAAACGTGAATCGGGATAAAATTGATTTATTATCTTTAGGAACGGGGTATCGAAACATGGCTATCCGGACCGAGCACAGCAAGTACTGGACTCGCCTTCGTTGGTTGCCTCCCTTATTACATATCTTGCTAACCGGAAATGGGAAGTCTGTAGATGATGATTTAAAACATCTTTTGCATCGGCACTATGACCGTGTGAGCGTGCATTTGCAACATGCGGATGCGAAATTAGACAGCGTTGGAAAAAACCTAAAGTTTCTGCGTCTGGATGCGGAAAACATGGTGGAGGAAAATAAGGATATTCTAGAGCGGTGGGTTAAGCACACCATGGGCCGGAAGTGGGCAGACATGAATGAAAGTGGGTTTATACACTATAACGATGATCGTGATTCGCCACGAAATCAATCGATGACTGGACAATGGCCAGTGATTACCCCAAGATATTTTTATGTACAGAAAAACAACCCATAATATAACGGTTTCAGTGAAGCCCCATTATCTGGAAGACGAAACCTTCCCAGAGGAAAACCGCTATGTGTGGGCGTACCATATTCGTGTAGAAAACCATGGGAATCTGAAAATCCGCCGCACTGACATTTGTCGGCTAAACGGATTTTTCAGGGGTGACTAATTATTTTTTTCTTTTTGCCATGACTTTATCGATTGTTTTTTTCAGCCAGTTATTCTCAATCTCTATGATATCAGGTTGGTAAGACATATAGATGTTTTGTGTTGTCACTATGGTCTCGCCTGTGAGTTTATCTTGGATGTCGAGAAACTCAGGATGTTGGCTGAGGAGTTCGTAGACGAATTGTTTATAGGCTTGTTTTTCATCTTTGTTCGCATAGATCAATTCTTCTTCTATGTCATCGATATATTCATAAACATTCTTAAGAAAAGTTACGATATAAGGTCTGCCATAACGGTTATGGCCTTTTAGCCGATCCAGATTTTTGTGAATGAATGATTGAGCAACCTTTAAGGGCATCATGGTGCCAATAATTTTTCTAAACGGCGCATCGTCGCCCATAAACGCGAAGAGCTGACAATATTGTTCATGGTATTCACGATTATAAACTTCTTGATCCAGAATTGGGGGGATGTCGAAGGAGTTGTTATGATATGATAAAAGATCTTTATCCATGCCCATTAGCCTTGACCAGTTATCCTTGCCGATAAATTTTAAGATATGCATGATTATACCTGGTCCAAAAACAGAAAGAGTATCATATAGACGTGTAGCATTAAGGGAATATCCTAGTTGGCCATTTAGATGATTTAACGAATTCAACCTTATGCATTTGAGTTGCTTTAAAAATAACTCGGCAGAATCAGAAAACATCGCACGCAAATGTTTCCCCACCCATTCTTGGCTGGATACATTAGGAAATAACCGAAGGACAGAAAAAAGGGCTGTGTCGGCCGCATAATCATCCGGGGCGCTTTCAAACCATTTTCTGAATGCATCAAGATCTTTTACCACGCCATCCGATAGGGGTAGTTTTTCCAACCATTCATTATGCAATTTCGGGTAAAAAGGATTTTCTCCATTAAATAGGCTACATCTAAAGTCGATGAGATCATTTCTTTGATCGCATACCTCTTGACGGAACTGATAAAATAGTTGGCTCTTCTGAAAAATCTCTGCCTCACACTGCTTCTCAGCGCTTACAATCTCTTGATTGTATCGGTCATTTATTTCGACTTCCTTTCGTGACCATTCCCTTCGGATCTCCTCAAGTCTTCTTTGGATCTCATAAAATTTTTTTCCTACTACATCCATAGAAGCTATTGATTTATTCAAACGTTTATATTCAGGTTTATATTCAGCATCTATCTCTGTTAAAGAGCTCTCTTGCTGCGTTCTTAATTCTGAGATTTTTTTGCTATATTTATCCCTTGTTTCATTATCATACCTGTGGTCTGGCAGAAAATTGTGAAGTGCGAAGAAGCGCTGCGTATGCTCTTGAGTCACTAATCTTAACACTAAGTCATAAAAATCTGGGGTGTGTAATATAACTCCACCACCCATCGGATAGGGATCTCTTTGTAACAGAATCTTCATCTCGCTTATAGATTGAACCTGCTTAACTTCTTCCTGCCACTTGGCACACTTACTTGCTGCTCTGCGTAGATAAAAGAAATTAGAACTGCCGCCTTGTATAAGATCTAGGGGCTGGCGCGAATAAGTGAGGAGTTCAGGATCAAAAACAAACGATGGTAACTCTTGGGCTATATCTCTTACTATGTTAGAAAGGGGGTGTTTTTTTCCATTTAGGAAGAACTGTTGGGCTTGAGATAATAATAGATCGCCGTATCCACCTGATACAATCTTTTTCGCCAAATCACTTGAAAATTCTTTCACCTCTAGATTGGCAGGAAAGGTCTGTGCCCTTTCAAGTATTACCTGAATCAGCGGCATATTTAAGATACTGTGCGGCAGAAGCAAGGCTGGTCCATAAAATGGTGAGTGAACACCCATGGTGTTGCCTGCAAAAAAAGTAATCTTTAGCGCAGCATCGCAGCAGGCTTCAAGAAATTGTCGTGCTTCTTCTTCATCTTCATGGGTTACAAAGACATGAGCATCCAACCTACCTGAATAAAAAGATGCCAACATATTGGGTAAAGATTCCTTCGAAATGCCTGGAAAATAAGGGTCTAGGCTTTTTAGACCTTCAATATGCAAAAATTCTACTTCAGACGAAATTCTTTTGAGTAACTTCAAGAATTGTCCCCTGTTGATTTTTTTAGAATCAATAATGTACCCTAACATTCCTAGCGGCGGAGCTTTGTAAGATATGGTCATCACTGTTGTTGCCATTTCTTCGCAACTAGATAACAAATATGAATCTGAAACGACAGTGTGTAGGGGTTGACCAAGGTGCTTATCCAGCACTTTTATTATGTCTAATGCGCCGTCATATTGGTTTTGCAAAGATCTAAATATAGCATTAATATCCAACAACTCTCTCAAAGGCTGCTTTATGTTTTGAAGGAAGACGTCTAAGGCTTCTGCATAATTGTGCTCTATCAGAAATTTCAAACTTGCCAGGGGTTGAGAATAGATGACATCTTCGCCAAATACATTGCGATAGATCCTTTCATGCAAGTACCTTAACTTTGGTGTTTCGGTAAAGCTGTCTTGGACGCTTGATTGCTTGTTGAACAGCCACTCTGCTAATAATGCAGCCGTTTCTTGTCGCATGCCTAAGGTGTGCAGAGTTTGTTGATCCGCGCTTCTAGAAAAGCGATCAAATGCGCGCACTTTGGTGTTGGCATCCAACATAAGCGCAGGATGTAGTAAAACCCGGGCTTCATGAATAATATCCCGTTTTGATTCTTTATTGGCTTCAAAGTCTTCGCCTGTCTTGCGCACTTCATTGGCTTTGTCGGCGAGGCTATCTAAAGCTTGAGTCAGTTGAGGCAAATCTTCTTGATCGTTGTCTTTTGCATACGAATCCATTTTCTGGTGATAGGTAAATTGCGTCAGTCTTTCCCTTGGCAGCGTAATCGCAAGCAAGACACTGTTACCAACGCCTTCATGCTCCTGGTAAAATTGTTGGAATAATGAATGGAAAGGGGAAAAGTTACTGGGAATTCCAGCTAATGCCATGGCCTCTTCAAAGCGTTTAGACAAGTTTTGTTCTTGGACGCTATGGTCGTTCAGTAGATATTCTATCGATGAAGATGTGCTGCGGGTTGTGTTTAAACCAGCTGTAAGAATTAAGTTGGCACATAAAACAGCAGATCCTCTCATGGGGTGAGTATAATCATGCATGCCAAATTTCCTGTTTGCATCCTGAATAGACAAAACGTCTCTAAAATAGAGGTCTGTTCCACGCAAAATTATCTTGTCTGTTAGGGGACTGAGCATGAGTGCACGACGCACTTCGCTGAAAGCCTTGTAGAGGCTATTCATTCCTGAATTTGCCGAGTGAATCAGGGTGCAGCCAGCCTGTCGTGACTCCCAATTCATGACTTCAACAAGTCGTCCTAAATCATTTTCAGAAAAGTTGAGTTCACGCTTGAATTCAGCCTCTTTGGATTTTTGGTTGTATTCAACTTCCTTATGCTTGGTTAAATAAGATCGAAGATTTTCACGGTCGGTGCCTTCCACATCTCCAGGTGAATGCTGATTTACAGGCTCCTGATAGTCTTTGCCAAGAACCAGCTGTAAATGGTGGCGTGTGGGTGTCCAGTAGGTATAGCCCGCAACATCTGCTTGATGCTGACGAGAAAATAATTCCTTGAGTTCTACCAACATCGTCGCATGTTTGGCAACCGTGCGAGAAAGATCCTTTTCTTGCATCTCCATAGGCGCCATATATAAAACCGATGACAGTTCATTATCATCAAGGCAATTTTTGCGAATCCAAACGTCCTGTTTCCTTGAATTTTTAACCCATTTCACATTTGAGAATAATTCAGGTTTTAAGTCGTCAAGGGTTTCAGAGACCACTTGGACACGATTGCGCCACTTGCGAACAATCGGGTTGAAGCGATTTAGTTTGCCGGTATTATGAAGAACAGAAAGAAATTGACGACCCGCGTCTGAAGATAAACTATCATAAAGACCACCATGCAGTTCATGTCCCTCAACATCTTGGCTGGAAAATTTTTCTATGGTCGCGTTTAAAATCTCTATGGGTGTCCAACGAAATTCCGTATATTCAATGCTATGTTTATCGTAACCATTAACCGCGGCAAGTATATGATCCGCAAGAATATATTGAACTTCTTGCCAGTACATCCGATAATAAACTCGCTCGGCTTCAATATATACATCCGTAAATGGTAAATCTCGTATGAGCGGAGCGGAGCTTGCATACATCTCGGCTGTTTCTTCCATGGTCTCCCTAGATGCTGTTTCTGCTAAAGAGCTATCAAAGCTTTCCTGATCTTTTAGATCGGATTTACCACCCATATTACACCACAGCTGGTTATCGTTTCTCCTTCCCAGAAGCACAACCGTTTGTCCATCAGGATCACGTGCGTATTGAATGATACCTGCCGCTGTTATCTCTGGTGAAGGTTTTAAATGTAAAGGTGCTTGCATGGATCGATAATGCTCAATCAAATGCTTAAGTTCTTCAGGGGAGTCATTACTGGCGAATGCTGGTATAATTTGTTGAAAAAATAAGCTGATGAGCGCGATATGGCTAGTAACTTTTTTCATTATAAATTTTTCCTAATTCTTAATAATAAAGATTTATATAATATATATGCTATACGTAGAAATTACTTATCTCATGAATCATAATTCGTCAATTTTTTTTTGCTCAACAAAAATATAACGTCCGCTTTCATTATAGAAGGTAAGTAAAATATAGCTATTCTTTACGCCTGTTGCATGATCCATTAAAAAATACCCTATAATATCTGCTAGATAATGGTTTTTTGGCGACAGTATGGGATAAAAACAATCATTTTAATTAAATAGTAATTAAAAATTTACTAATTTCCAGTTAAAGTGTAGTCTTATAAGACTGTCTCAATTCTTGAGCAGATTAAGAGGGCATCAGACCCTCGTAGATTCAGGTAGAAAACGTAGATTCCTCGGGAGGACACCATGACGAAAACCACAAAGATCTTAACGCCAACCTTGTTTTTAGCTACATCCGTTCTTGCTTTTTCGGCGAATGCCTCAACTGTTTTTGACGCAAATTCGGTGAAAGTAACCTCTTATAATCAGGCAACTCAGTATGTTGCTCCGGTTGAAGTTGGGCAAAAGTCTAAATCTGTTTTTCTTGTTGTTGGAGCTGAAAAAAATTTCACGAGCGAAGCAAAGCCGATTAAAGATCTAAAGAAATTAGAAGAGACATTAAAGGCCCCTGCACCCGTGAATACTTTTCTTGGTGCCGTTGCGTATGAGGGTAAAAAATGGTCTGTACAAGCAGACAAACCCCTCGCTGTAGAAGTTCCTTCTACCAGGATCCGGCACTATACTAGCGAAGTAAAACATCCTTATGGTGTCTTGGATGTTTTGGAATCACAAACACAAGAGGGTATTCTGCAGAGAAGAAAAGATGTTGCAGATGCTTGTGCGATACAAATGAATAATTTAGTCACCTTGCTCAATGGTGTTCGTACGGCATACGAAGGTGTTTTGGCTCAAGACGGTAAGATTCTTGCGATAAAAACAAAAGAAGACTATTGGAAGGCGATTCAATCTGTTCATGATGAGATGTATGGAACGTTAAATGTATCTGCAGCTATTCGTAATCCAACAGTTGATGAATTGACACATGTAAAACCAGCAAAGTTACAGAAATTTAAAGATTTTCTGAAGGCTCGTAAGGCGGAAATTACAAGTAAAGAAAAACTTCATGCGGATCTATTTAAGGCCCTTGATGGTGTTACTTATAAAATAGCCAACACGTATCGCCGTGGCAATTCAGAGGCCACAAGGAATGTGAATGAGGCGGATGTGGAAGATTTTAATGACATCACAAAAGCTAACTATGTTGCACGTACATCGAAAGAAAAGACAACAGACGGTAAAACTCATTGGGTCTACAATGGTGCTGAATTCATGGCTATTGAATCTTTGATCTTGGATGCAAAATTTGCAAATTCCATGAGTAAGGCTTGGGATCTTTATCAGGATATTCTGTCTGGAAAAGCCGTTTATAAAGTTGCGGCTACACCCGTAGAAAGCACCAGCGAAACAAAATAATTTTTTTTGAATCGCCTTTAACCAGCGCCCGGCCACATGTATGGCCGGGCGTTTTTTTATTCTGTATCCTCATGGTTATTTATATACCCTTCCAGGGCCATTTTATCTAGATCTCGTCCGACGATTGTTTGGCTGAATACGGCGCCTATGTCTTTATAATAGTGACCATAATGTAGGTGTGCATATCGGGTTAGGATGACTTCTGATAGATCGGTCAATTCTTTTGTGGCGTCCTGATCTCCCGTTAAGGCCTGGCGTATCAGATTGGCGATTTTTGCGGCACGGATACGGTTTTTTACCCACTTAATGGGGGACCAGAAGAAACTTGTATTATCTTGCTTGGGGGCCAAAAATTTAGGAACGGCAGATTCATCCATCAATACCCAGCTTGCGATATAGCGTACGGTATCTTCGGTTTCGGCGAAGCTATCCATATCGTAGCCTTCTTGCTCATAAAGTATTTTTGCACGTTTCCACACTTGGTGTCCGTTATCCAGCAATAGGTAACCTGTGTCATCGTAATGGGAAATGTTTTTGGCCAATAATTCTCCTACCACCGGTATAGTGTGTAAAAATTGACCAATTTTTTTGTCCCCAGAGGAAACGGGTGTGGGGTCGCCTTCAACGTTTTGGCGAATAATAAAAGGTTTTCCCACGTGATCGTGCACCCATTTTTTATAGACCTTATCGCCAATTCTTGCGGCCGATAAGAAGTATCCGTAAAAGTGAAAATCTTCGTCATTTCGAAAATCGGATCCAAAAATCTCTTTACCGTGATTGGCGCAAATATCTGCCATGGCGATATTTCCTGTCCCACCGGCTTGGCTATGGCCGGTGAAAACAATTTTAAGATCGTACTTTTGTTTTTTGGACATTTTTTGCGTGATGGATTTCAAGATATCCAGCACTTCTCGTTTGGTGCTGAGATATTTTTTTAAGAAGCCTTTATGGGTTTGCCCCTCAATATTGCACCCCAGTTTGTCGACCGCATCCATGATTTCCATTTTTATTGCGATAGCCTTTAATAGAGCATCTCGATCTGATTCTTCGATGGCATTATTTTTTAAATAACTCGTTATTTTTTCAGCCGTAGCTTGCGCATTTTTATAACTAGGTTTCGTTTCTTGTGCATTACGTACAATTGTTTTCAGTTCTTTTAATGACTTGGCCTGCGGAGAGTTACGGATAATGCTGGCCAATTCATCTAATAAATCACGGCAGAATTCTTTCTGTACTTTTTTCGCCTTGGTCCGAGTGGCATCAAAGTTGGTGTCCCATCCATCCTTATTCCCGGCTGTCCCACGATAGACCACAATGATTAAGTTGTATTTGGCATGATACAGAACTAAACCAGATAGGTCAGGATACGTATTCCAACGTCCCTCACGACCGCTAAAGGGATAAATCTCCCATTCGGCTTGACGCAACAGTTGCATTTCATCTAAGGCGAGTTTGATTTGAGAATCGGCGTCGCGAATGAGTTTGTAACTGAGCTCATTCATACGCAAAAGCGTTTC
The DNA here is from genome assembly GCA_017993335.1 of Alphaproteobacteria bacterium. Classification (GTDB taxonomy): domain Bacteria; phylum Pseudomonadota; class Alphaproteobacteria; order JAGOMX01; family JAGOMX01; genus JAGOMX01. Next base: position 12,815 of record JAGOMX010000024.1, read on the forward strand.
TTGCTCCTGTTTTAAAAAAGTACTCACACGAATGCCGGGTTCATCGTCATCCAGCAAGATAAAAGGCTCCCGCAATTCACGATGATCAATTTTCCCCAATAACGGATGGGAGGCCATAAAATCCGATAATTGATCGCCTAAGATACTCAAAGACCTAAACTTATCTACCAGCAAAGGCTTCATATCCATGTCTTTTTTCTTCGCAAAAACAGGTACGCATAAAAATAAAGATAAAAGCACCGATAAACAAAAACGCACGACGTTTATTTCCCCCCAAATTGAATGATGTTCAAAAAATAGCACATAGGGCTATTTTGTATAGAAAAAAACGCATGGATTTGAGTGTTGTATTAAATTGTAATGTAAGGGGGTAAGGTTCTATGCAAACGTCGTCTATCTCTCCTTAACAAACATCGTTAGGCGCGTAATAGAAACGAGTTTATTCTCTTCATTGGTAATAGGAATTTCCCATATTTGAGTCGATCGGCCGATGTGGATGGGTTTGGCTTTTCCGGTAACAACTCCAGAGCTGGCGCTGCGGATGTGGGAGGTGTGAATGTCTATGCCTACGGAAAAATGGGTTTCCGGATTTAATGTCATATGAGAGGCAATGCTGCCGACCGTTTCTGCAAGTACGCAAGAGGCGCCGCCATGCAAGATTCCCATGGGTTGGACGGTGCGTTCATCCACGGGCATCGTGGCGCATATATAGTCATCACCAATTTCCGTAAAACGAATGCCCGTTACGACTTGAAGACCTTTTTCCCCCTGTTTTAAATCATCCAGACTTAAGTTCTTGTACCAAATGCTCATTTTTTTTATCCTTGTGTTGGCGAGTTCTTTTTAACAAACATAGTTAATCGGGTAACCGAAATCAGATCGTGAGATTCATTCTCAATTTTTATTTCCCAAATTTGTGTGGATTTACCTATATGTACAGGCCTTGCAGTTCCGGTGACGATGCCAGTGCGTACACTTTTTATATGTGAGGTATGAATATCTAAACCGACTGTGTGATACAGCTTTCTATCTACACAAAAAAGGGCCGAAACACTTCCCAAGCTTTCGGCTAAAACACATGAGGCTCCGCCGTGCAAGATCCCCATGGGTTGGACTGTGTTCTCGTCCACAGGCATAGTCCCGCGTAGGTAATCCTGCCCCACTTCCGTAATTTTTATACCGAGACAATCATGGATAGTGGTCGTGCCCGCGTAACGTTTGCGAATATCCTCTAACGTGATGGGGTGAAACCAAATGCTCATGACGTCTCGATTATCTAAACGGAGGCTCTTCAAAGCCGCGCAATTTTCGGGAATGTAGACTCATAATTCCGTTTTCACGGATTAAACGAATCGCCTCAAGACCTATCAACAAGTGTTGTTTGACGCGTTGTTGATAGAAAGAGCTCGCCGATGTCTTCAGCTTTAATTCGCCATGGATGGGTTTGTCCGAAACGCAGAGTAATGTGCCATAAGGTACGCGGAAGCGAAAACCGTTGGCCGCGATAGTTGCAGATTCCATATCCACCGCGATGGCTCTCGTTTGTTTAAACTGATGAATCATCGAATCCGAGAGCAGTTCCCAGTTGCGGTTGTCTGTCGTTAAAACCGTACCCGTGCGCATGCGTGTTTTTAGCTCACGTCCCCTTTGGCCGGTGATATTGGTAACCGCATCTTGTAAAGCCACTTGCACTTCAGCCAGGGCAGGTATGGGAACCGAAAGAGGGAGGTCTTGATCCAGCACATGATCTTCCCGGGCATAGGCATGGGCCAGGACATAGTCTCCTAAGACTTGTGATCGACGAAGACCGGCACAGTGACCAACCATTAACCAGCAATGAGGACGCAATACTGCCAGGTGATCCGTGATGTTTTTCGCATTGCTGGGGCCCACACCAATGTTAATAAACGTAATGCCTTCTCCATCGGGGCGCTTTAAGTGATACGCTGGCATCTGGGGGAGGTGTTCCGGTTGATGGTCTTCTGCTTCTTTTTTCTTGAAGTGAGGATTGTAAATTATGCTGTTGCCAGGCCCTACAAATTCGCTATATTCCAAGCCATGTTCTATCTCTTCATGGGCATATTCAATGAATTCTTTTATATAACGTTGATAGTTTGTTAGCAGGATAAAATTTTGAAAATGCTGCGGAGCTGTGCCCGTGTAATGATGCAGACGATGCAAGGAATAATCCACCCGTTCTGCTGTAAATAAAGATAAGGGTAATAAACTCCCATTGCTGGGCCATGCGGCATTATTGGCAATTTGATCGTCGACACGACTTAAGTTGGGTAGGGCAAAGCCGACATCCATCTGGGCTATTTTCTCGTGCATTTCGCCGTTTAGTAGATGTTCCTCCGCAAAGGGTAGGGGAATGTATTGATCACTTTCACCCACAAAAACCGGAACGTTGTGATGTTCGATGAGCAAATCGATCTGTTCCATATAATACTTTTGAAACAGTTCCGGATGCGTAATCGTTGTGCCATAGGTGCCAGGATCAATGGCGATCCCATAGGAATGACGCGCATCCATATTCATTTGCGAGGCAGGGATATGAAATCCCACAAACGGATAAAATGAGCCTGTATAACTTAAATTGGCAATGTCATTGTTATCGGTTTGTTGCAAGGTTTCAAAAAAGTCATTAATTTGGTCCAGGCTTTTTCTATACAAAGAAATCAACCGGGTTACGGCTTCAAATCCACTACGACATTCAACAATGTTTTTTACATGGGGAAAGAGGGTGTTTTCCTGCATATTACCTATATTTTTCTTTTTATTTATATGCCTACCAGTTTACGCGCAAAATCCTCAGCATTCAAGGGCCTTAAATCATCCGCTGATTCCCCAACGCCAATGGCATAAATGGGTAGGGCAAACTTTTCTGCTAAACTTACCAACACACCACCTTTAGCGGTTCCATCTAATTTGGTCATAACCAGACCATTGATTTGTGCCGTTTGTTGGAACAATTCAACTTGCGAGTGGGCATTCTGACCCGTTGTTGCATCCAATACGAGCAAGCAATGGTGCGGTGCTTCTGGTAGAAGCTTTTGTATGACCCGGGTCATTTTGCCCAGTTCATCCATTAAGTTGCTTTTATTTTGTAATCTGCCTGCCGTATCAATAATCAATAAATCATCTTTTTCTTGGATCGATTTTTCTAAGGCTTCATAGACTAGACTTGCCGCATCCGATTGAGGTGGGGCTGATTCTACCGGTACGCCTGCATTCTTACCCCAACTTAACAATTGATCGACAGCCGCCGCGCGAAAGGTATCCGCCGCTACTAATCGGACGCTTAAGCCTTGATCTTTCCATAATTTAGCCATCTTTCCAATGGTCGTTGTTTTGCCGCTACCATTGACACCTACCACAAATATCACGTGGGGCTTTAGGGTTTTATCGATAACTAATTCTTTGGCCACATTGTGAAGAATGGGAGAAATAACATCGACAAGCGCTTGTTTGATTTCCGTTTCGCTTACCTCTTGATTAAATCTGGTCCGGGCAATTTCCTCGATAAACTTACGTGTGACTTTAAGCCCCATGTCCGCCTGGATCATTAAATCTTCTAATTCTTCGAGAACTTCCGCATCCAGCTTTCGTTTCAAAACAATAGATGTAATACCATCGGTCAGCGCCGAAGATGTTTTCTTTAATCCCTCCGTCAGCCGTTTAAGCCAGCTTTTTTTTTCGTCGCTCATGTTTTTTTTCCTTATTATTTTAGGCTAGCGATTAAATGTTTGTCCGTATAGTTCTCTAAGAGAAACTCGCGAATTTCACCCACTGGGATTTGCTCTGCCCCGCGCAATTGTACAGGTAGATAATGCTCACTATGACCCATTTGGTTTCTCTCCACAAGAATAGGGACCGTTTTTCCGACCCAGGCCTTAAATAGCTCTTCTTTTTGGCGAGCGGCTAAAACCCTTAAGTTTTCTGCCCTCTGCTTAATTTGAATGCCATTTACTTGTGGCATGCGAGCCGCCGGTGTGCCGGATACGGCTGAATAGGGAAAAACATGTAAATAGGGGATAAAGCAAGTCTCTATCAACTGACAAGAATTTGCGTGCATTTCTTCGGTTTCCGTCGGAAAACCCGCAATGATATCCGCACCGAAGACGGCCTCCGGTCGCAAGTTTCTGACCTTTTGGCAAAATGCGATAATATCCCCCCGTAAATGCCGGCGCTTCATACGCTTTAAAATCATATCATCGCCAGCCTGCAAACTGATATGGAAGTGTGGCATGAGTTTTGGCTCATGGGCGATCAGATCAAAAACATCTTCATCCACTTCCGCGGGGTCTAAAGATGAAAGTCGTAGCCTAGTCAGTTCAGGAACTGTCGCTAAAACCCGCTTCATCATTTGACCCAACGTAGGTTTTCCGGGTAAATCTTGACCATATCCGGTGATGTCTACACCGGTAAAAACCACTTCTTTACATCCGTTCTCGACCAAAAGACGCACTTGGGTTGCGATTTCACCCATAGGGACGCTCCGGTTATTGCCTCTGCCATAGGGAATTCGACAGAATGTGCAGCGATGATCGCAGCCATTTTGTATTTCAATAAAGGCGCGTACGTGACTCTCAAAACCAGAGATCAAATGATGTGCGGTTTCTTTTAGAGTCATTATATCGCTAACCACGACAGGCTGGTTGCTGATGTAGGAATCTGCAGACATTTTCTCCTGATTACCAAGGACTTGATCGACTTCGGCCATCTGGCTATATTTTTCTGGATTAATTTGTGCCGCGCAGCCGGTGACAATAATACGAGCCTGTGGATTATTCTTCCTTGCTTTTCGTATAGCCTGACGCGCCTGACGTTCGGCCTCGTTGGTTACAGCGCAGGTATTAAAAATAATTGTGTTTTCTAAACCCTTTGCTTCCGCATGATTGCGGATGACTTCCGATTCATACGTATTCAGACGACAACCAAAGGTAACAATTTCAACATTGGATTTTGCAGACATAATTTTACTCAAACAAAGAAGGATCTAATGTACCTGTATAACTTAAACAAACAGGTCCTGTCATTTGAATATGCAATGTGTCGGAAATATCTACCTTCAGGCGACCTCCCGTCATTTGCACCGTACAATGTTTATCGGTAAGCCCTAGGCTATAGCTAGCAGTTGCCGCTGCACAGGCACCCGTACCGCAGGCAGCTGTAATGCCGGCTCCGCGCTCCCACACATCCATTTGAATCTTTTTACGGTCTATGATTTTGACGAGCTCCACATTTGTGCCTTGCGGAAAGAGTAAATTGCGCTGTAATTCTTGGGCTATATTTTCCAAATCCACATGGGCATCCTTTTTAGGAAATAATACCACATGCGGGTTCCCCACATTCACCGCAAAAGCATGAGCAATATCCTGGTGATGCAGGTCAATTTCCTGGCATGTAGCCTTGCCCATGTCAGCTTTAACCTCATCCATAGATGTCACATGCACCTGAACGGTTCGATCAGCGGTTGCGATCCGAATGTCGGGTTTATTCATATTCTGCGCTTGCATCCATGCAATACAGCGGGTCCCATTGCCACAAGCCCCAGCAGGCGAGCCATCCGCATTAAATATTTCTAACGTAATATCCGCCTGATCCGATAAGGCTGGTAAAATACGTAAAACCTGATCACAGCCAATACCCGTCCGCCGATCACTGATCCGCTGAATAAGTTTAGCCGATAACTGAATGTCCTGGCGCACAGCGTCGAAAATGACAAAATCATTCCCCAACCCGTGCATTTTTGTAAATGTATAGCTCATCCTTTGTTTATAAGGAATTTATGCAAAAAAGGGAAGGGGATGTTTTAATTATTCCTTGTAAACTAAATCTTCAATCGGGTATACGTGAATCGAGGAGCGTTGCAGGGGAGTGATTAGTTCATTGCGCAGATCTTCTTCAAAGTAACAACGAATCATAAGGCAGGTTAGCGTAAATAGATTCCCTTGGCCTTGTGTGGCTGTCATAAGTTTTATATACGCACTTGCTTTTACGTTGGGTGCATATTTTCTTTTCATACGCCAATACGTCTCATCCGAACGGAGGTTTTCGCACCACTCGTATTTGGCAAAACGAATAAAGGGTAAATCTAGCTTAATTCCGGGGGATCTTTCAGCAAAAAATTCTATAGCCTTCATTTTATTCAAGGCCTGCTCTATAGGCGATTGCCACCAGGCATGATCAAAAATTGTATGTTGAATATCTGGGATTTCGTAATAGGCGCGCATGACATGAAATCTTTTTTCATTTATGCCTTCTTTACGAAAATATTGACCGGTTGTGGGATTGCTCTGTAAGTTCTCGTAGAATGCCTTACTGCATTGTCGTAAAGTGAGGGCACTCCTTTTATCGATCATTTTCAGGAAGACATTGTCCCAAATCGCCTTTGGCATCAGAGATAACGTATTTGTAGGAATAGGACCGGCTTCGCGCTCGATACACGTGGCGGACATAGGTTTCAAATAAAAACTTCCCAGCAAAAAATATAAGAAAATACGGCGCATAAAGCCTTGTTCTCCATTATTTGAGGTTTTATGATGAATAGTATTACATAAAAATATCTTGATATAAACTTTCGATATCCTGACATTCTTCCGGGGTGAGGTCTTTGAATTCATTTTTCTTGGCCCTTTGGGATAAGAGGCCTTCATTTTGTTGTAAAAAACGAATGAGCAGATCCATCAAAGGATCCGGCATATCAAATCGTTCATTAATTGCCTCCTTCATACGATCATACTTTTTTAAATAGTTGATTTCTTCGGGTAAAATTTTATCAACAGTTTCAAAAACACATTCGTACAAAAATTCTGCCATTTTTGTGGCATCAAAATATCGATAAAGGTCTATGGTTTCATTTGTGACCTCTACATTTCCTTTAATCGTTGGTGTCCATTCGATGAATTCCAATCGTGGTTTTGAATAGCTTTCTAATACTTTGCGATAGTCATCTATGCGCCTTAATATGACGGTAGAAACAGGAAAGATAAAGCCAGGCTGCGAAAATCCACTGGTGATCAACACGTGATGAATCATGTACCGGTGAATACGGCCATTTCCATCTTCAAAGGGATGAATAAAGACAAAGCCAAAGGCTATTATGGCGGCCAACAGAACTGGATCCAAGGGACTGTTCTCTAGATTTTGTTTATAGGCATCCATCATGCCTCGCATCAGGATGTCTAAATCCTGCCATTTGGCAGAGATGTGGTCAGGCAGGGGCAATCCAGATGATCTTTCATGGGAACCAATAAACCCACCCGCATTTCGCAACCCCATATGCATGAACCGATGGTCTTCAATGACGATGGTCTGTAGGCGCAATAATTCTTCAATAGATAAAGGGTGTATACCCGCTTGACCGATGGCTTTTCCCCAACGTTCCGCACGATTGCGAGCTGGTCGTTCGCCTTCAATGGCGAAAGAGGCGCGAGAATCCTGAAGAAGCAAAAAGGCTGCGGCTCTTGCTAATACATCCGCATGAATCGAACCCGTTTTCTCCCGGGCAACCGTATCCAATCTCATGGACATAAAATTATCCAATTTTTCCGTCTTCCATATCAGTGGACAGAAATTCCGAACGCCGGGTAAATTATTGCGGACGCGATACCGAGAGAGATTGTGGGATACCCCCCCATACTGCATATCTGTATCGAGAGCCTCCACAAAGTTTCCGGCTTGGGCATCGGGAACATCCAATGTTTTTTCCATGATCCATTCATAGAAAAACCAAGCCCGGCGGCTGTACCTACCGCTTGGCTCACGATGGACCCATGCAGCTATTTCTTCGTCGTCCATACATGAAAACAGAGCCTGCAAAACAGTCAGGTCAATGCCTTCATATTTCATGGCAAAGGTTAAGTGGCTGACAATTGTATCCTCTGGTCGATAACTGGCCGGAAATATGTGCCATTCATTATGACTGTATCGCTTATTCTGTGAACTTATAACAAATAAATGTCGCGGCAGGGGAATGCGTAAATCAAAAGCATGAATAAGCGCCGCATACCCCGCAAGTGTATAATTTTCTTCCGGGATCGTAAGTCCACGAAAATTACCTGCCGTATGAGTAAATTTTGGATTCGTTATCATATTTGCGCGCCACGATAATGATTTATATTCTCAATATATCATGAAAAACGCTTAATTCCCATTAAAAATGATTATTTTTGCGCCAGGTTCAATAAAAACGATTATTTATAGAGGGTTTTGAATAAAATTGTTTTTTGTGCGATAAAAATGAATATATAGAAGGAAGCGCCGCCCACACCTGTCATACCTGCGAAGGCATGACAGGTGCTTGTGGCTGTTCTGTGTATTTTCCATGCGCAGGCTCTGGCAAAACCTTAAGCTTTTCCTTCAGGCGCTAAATTCATGCCATCGTATTGGGTTAAATTGTTAGAGCGAATAGCGGATCGCACTTGTTGAATGTATGGCTTGCCTGTTTCGCAATAGGCAATCAAGTCACCAATTAAGGCATTGCCATCCACATCCTTATTAGCCTTGCGGAGTTCAGCTCTCGTTTTGCGCATGGTTTTGTAAGCGTTGTTGCTATTTAGATTGCGCATGTAAGCAAAAACGCTTTCCGATAGGGATTTGTACGCCAAAACCTTTTGAGAAACAGTCATGCCAAAGGGGGAATTTTTCTTTAGCGCCGCATAAGAAATACCCATACCACTTTCAATAGTTGCCTGTCCTAGCGCTAAAGACGGCGGAATGGTATCGACGCGCAAGAGCAATTCATCAAAACTCATGACTTTAAGTTTATACTTTTCGCAGATTTTATCTAACCATGCACTTTCATGATGTTTTAAAGGTTTGCCTTGATCTGAATTTTTTTTCAATTCTAGAATATAAGCGCGTTCTTTAAGAATGATTTCGTTTTCGTGCAGAATGATCGGCAACAAAACCTGAGCGAAAACATCCTTTTTTGTTTGGCGATTCTTCACATTTTTCATATCTTTTGGAAAGTTGGATACAAAAATGCGTGGAACCTCCACATCTTTTTGACTGATCTGTTCCAGCTTGCAGTCTTTCTTTTCTAAGACTTCTTCTAGTTCTTTCACATCCTTAATCGGCACGTTTTCCGATTCCATGGAGGAAGAAGTTTCCGGTGGCTTTGGGTCTGTTTCTGCCGTTGCTAAAGAAGCTCCCGCTACATAAAGGCCACTACCTATAAGCACAAGGGATAGGGTAAGTGTACGTCTTAATAATGTTTTAAACATGATTACTCTCTTTCTTTGTTAAAGTAGACCCCTTAAAAACAGGGGGCTTTAAAAATACCGGGATTAATCTATGGTATTTATTTGTTGAACTTCTTTGACTTCCGGGATGTAATACCGAAGCATATTTTCGATTCCCGACTTCAAAGTGATGGACGAGCTCGGACAACCCGAACACGATCCTTGCATATGAAGGTAGACAACACCATTTTCAAAACGATCGAAAACGATGTCTCCTCCATCCATCGCCACAGCTGGGCGAATACGTGTGTCTAATAATTCCTTTATCTCTTTACTAATTTCGTCGTGTTCTTCGGCGCCATCTTGTGAAGATCCCGAAATAACCTCTACGGTTTCATGGGTTACAAAATAATGCACCATAGATTCTAATATCTGTGGTTTTAAGGCAAACCAGTCTTGATCTTCTGTTTTGGTTACAGAAATAAAATCTGAGCCAAAAAATACGCCGGCGATGCCTTGAATATCCATCAAGCGTTTCGCCAACGGCGCCTGTTTAGCCTCGTCATGATTTGTAATATTTAAGGTTCCCGCAGATAAAACCGTGCGTCCTGGCATGAACTTAATCGTCGCAGGATTCGGCGTTGCCTCAGTTTGTATAAACATTAAAAATCCTTTTTAAATATCTCAAGCATTTAACTTCTTTAGAACAAAAACTAATGCAATGCAAGCAAATATGCATCATGATCTGTCATCTAAAATTTTTTGGAAAACCTTGAGATGGCTCAGTCTTTAATAAATATTACTCAATCTATTTTAATCGCAAGTCATATGTATGCATGAATAATGTATTCAATTCAAAACTATACTTTAAGAAAAAAAACGGAGGGAACAGCCTGCATTAATTAATTGTTAGAAATTTATCGATAAAATAAGGGTGTAAGAGGAGTTGTAGATGAAGTATTTTAGATCCCATAGATGTTACAAAATAGCTTTTTTAGCCTTTTTATCCTATGCAAGCCTATCTTTTGCCATCGCAAACACAAATCCTGATGAGGAGGAAGAGGTTCCTGCGGAAATTTATCTAGGCGGAAAGCCAGTCAATGATTGGCCATCTCCGGGGAAATAAATCAGCTCCGCAAAAACCGGCCAGAGCGATGCATCAGCATCAAGGTTATGATCGCTGATATCAGGAAGAACAGAACCATACATATGCTGTATTGTATGCTGACGTCTGATACCTCGTAGAAACTCCACTTAAATCCATTAACCAGATAAAATACCGGGTTAAATAAAGAGACCGTATGCCAAAAAGGGGGGAGCATACTCACGGAATAAAAGCTCCCACCCAGAAAAGTTAAAGGCATCACAATCAGTGTGGGCACAATGTTGAGTTGCTCAAACCCTCTTGCCCAGAAACCACAAATATAGCCTATCAAGCAAAATGTCATGCACGTCATAACTAAAAAGAAAACCATCCAAAAGGGATGCATAATATTTAAGTCTACAAAAAAAGAAGCGCTAATCAATACAACCGTTGAAATGATCAGAGATTTTAATGTAGCCGCACCGCAGTAGGCTATCGTCATTTCCAAAAAAGAAATAGGGGCGGAAAGAACCTCGTAGATTGTCCCGAACAAACGCGGCGCAAAAATACCAAATCCCGCATTGGAAAGACTATGGGTTAAGGCGTTCATCATCACTAGGCCCGGCACTATATATAAGGCGTAAGGTACGTGACTAATATTATCTATACGCCCGCCCAAGGCACTGCCAAAAACGATAAAATATAAGGATGTCGATAAAGTTGGCGCCAGCAAGCTTTGCCCGATCGTCCGCAGGAATCGATTCATCTCAAAACGTACTATGGCGAGTATGCCAATTATGTTCATTTTTTCTCCAATAGCGTGATAAATATATCTTCTAGATTACGTTTTTGCGTATTCACATCGATCAGGTTTACGTTCAGCGTTTTCAATGCCTCAAAAAGGGTAAACAAAGTCATCGCTTCAGGAAAATTTTCCAAACGTATGAAAATTTGATCCCCAGTGACGCTAACGCTTTTCCCATAAGGATTCAAGATGGTGGACAGCTCAGGCACAGGTTTTTCCAGCTGTAGAATAATTTCCTTATCGGCCATATCTTTCATCAAATGACGGGTTTGGTTTACCAGGACCAGCTCGCCATCCCGGATAATCCCAATGCGATCCGTCATTTTTTCTGCTTCTTCGATATAGTGCGTTGTCAGGAATATGGTCACGCCCAGCTGCCTGAGTTCTTCTACTTGTTGCCACATGGATTTACGTAAATCCACATCTACGCCGGCGGTTGGTTCATCTAAAAACAGGATTTCAGGTTCATGGGACAAGGCTTTGGCAATAAGCAGGCGCCGTTTCATACCGCCTGAAAGATTTTTAACCGGCTCTTTTCTTTTATCCCATAAGGATAAGCGATGCAAAATATCGGCCACATAATCATCATCCCGAGCTTTACCAAACAAAGCCCGACTAAATTTTACCGTATTCCATACGGTTTCAAAGGCATCCGTGTAGAGTTCCTGAGGCACATACCCAATTTTTGACCGTGCCTGACGATATTCTACTGAATTATCAAAGCCAAACACTTCGATACGGCCAAAGGAAGGTAAGATCGTACCACAAATGCAACCGATTAAAGTCGTCTTCCCCGCGCCGTTGGGGCCCAGTAAACCAAAGATTTCTCCCTTATGCACGTCCAAGTGAATGTCTTTTAAAGCCTGAAAACCATTCTCATAAGTTTTATGGATATTCTTTATGCATATCGCCGGTTTATTCATTATGTTTTTGTCCTAAATGCGATCGACTGTATTGTCGTGTAAATATCATAACCTCCGGTCAAATTGCCTGGGGGAGCTGCCATCCACACCTGTCATACCTGCGAAGGCAGGTATCCAGCACAACAAGCGCCTCGAAGAGGCTACTTTTACATAAATAAAGAGTTGCTTCGCAACGCATAGTTTTTGCTGGACACCTGCCTTCGCAGGTGTGACAGGTCACTGGGTGACCGGTTCTGTTTATTTTTCATGCGTATGCCCTGAAAAGGGCCCATTGTGGAATGAGCCCTCATGATTTTTATGTCGGTTGAATTAAGAAGCAGGAGCAAACAACGCCATCAACGTTGCCATGGCCTGCATGCCTTCCATTTCACCGATTTTGACTTGTCCTTTGTCCATGCTAATTTTTATATGCATGTTTTTGGAATCGCCTTCATTTTTTGTTGCGATGCTTTTTAAGAACTCAACAAGCTTCGTCTTCATGGCGTCATCCATTTTGATGCCTAAAGGTGCCTGTGACTGCTTCTCTACCTCTTGATAAATGCTGGCAGCATAGGAAAATAGAGCATTAATAAAGGCTTCTTGTTCCTTGATTTGTATTTCCATGTGGAACTCAGGATTTGTAAGCTCTGCTAATTTCGCATTGGCTTTCAGGCTCAAACCGTGTTTGTCCGTATCATAGGAAATTTCATTAATGACAAAAGATTTATTATCGATGTCTGCATTAAAATCAAATTTGATTTTTATTTCACCAAGAGCCGCTAAATCAGGCATGAAAACCGCATAAGCTTCAGCAAAATTTGCCAAGGCAGCCGCACCTTCAGGATTTTCGCCTGGAGCGAGCAGAGCTGTTTTCTGCATCTGCTCCTTTAGTATATCCATATACGCCTGCGTAACCTTCGTGCTTCCTTCTAGATTTACCGCTATTTTTGAAGGGACACCTGTATCATTTGTGGATGCACTCACTAATCCTTTCATCGTGCTGCTGGCGATATCGGCATGTTGATCTAGCTTTGCGATTTTAATCTCAAAGTCGAAAGGTTGTTTTGTTAGTTGTTTTTCTACAATATCTAAAGGTCCCGTATATGCCACATCGATATCATAGTGAGCCTTCCCCATGCGAGAAAAGTTATTATACATCGCGGCCACATTTGCATCTTCAGGATTGCCTGTTAACTTCATCACTTGCATAAGGATCTTTGGAATGAATTTATCCGATCCTGGTGTATACTCGATGTCCTTCATATCCATTTTAAAGTGAACGGTACCGCGCTCGTCTTTTGAAGGTGAGATGCTAAAATGCACAGAACCTGGGCCTGTACGCATCAAGACTTCGTTGCTGTTTTTATCTACCAGTTCATTGGATTGAAAAGAGGTGTCATAACGTTTGAAATTTTTCCAAGAGGCTGATGAAAAGGATTTGTTCTCCATAGGATGAATGGAGAATTGACCCGTGAAGAAATCCTTTAATTGGCTACCTGCAAAGGCTACCGTATAGCCTTGGCCTGCAACCTTAAGAGCAAGATTCAAGGGCTTGTCATCTATCTTCACGGCATCCGCCAAAAACTCTAAATCGCTGCCTGTGACGGTATAAGACTTTTCTGTCAAACCAAGGGCTATATTCGCTTGTTCCATGCGAATCTGAAATATTTCAGGAATCGTAAAGTTAATGTTTTTCAAATTTATTTTTGGAGCACTCGGGAAGCCAGAAACAGAAGAAGATTCAACCTTTAGCGTATCCTTAAACGAGCTTAAAGCAAAATCCATTTCGTGTTGAATACGATTTGCGTTATAAAACCATAGGCCTGAATAGCCACCGATCAACACGGATGCGGAAAGGCCTAATAAAACTGTCTTCTTCATGTTAGAGTCCCTCGTTTGAAATGTAAGAGCAAAAATTGATTTGATAGTCTCATATGCAGTGATAAAAGTATAGCTCAATCTAATAAAGACTCGCTACATATTTGCATAGCGCTTATGAGAAATGATCATGAAAGGTATAATTAGAAATGTTAAAAAGACTATATAAGTTTTTGATTGTGGGCTTCCTTTTGTATAGCCCGCTATATGCTAGCGATAGTGAATTTGAGCTCCTTTTGCCAGAGGGAGATATGGAAGTGGTGCGCGTGCCGTCCCCAGAGGATTTGCCAGAAAACATACCAAGTCTTCCCAAAGATGTTTGGCATGCACATATTCTGCCGCACCTTTTTATGACGGATCACTTTGCTCTTCGGTCCGTGAGCAGATCTTTTAAGCAGATGATAGATACGGATAGGCGAACTCAAAACGAAATGTCTATTCGCTTACGCCATCAAATGGCTTACAACGTCGACATCCCTTTTTTCATAAACAAAAATATGCCTAATCTTCAAGAGTATGTAAGAGAGTGGGGCATCTACTTGAAGGCCTTAGAACACTTTCCCAGTGATAACGATCAGCCTGAGGGGTATCTAGACCATAAAAGAGAAGTATTTACGATGCTGTGGGCGTTAAGAAAGATACCCCACATGGATATGGCCGTTATTCTTAAGGGCTGTGAAATATATGACGTCTCAACCAAATTCAATGTTTTAAAAGACATTGCGTCCTGGAGAATCGGGAATCATTATCGTCATCCGACTTTAAATAAGTGGGGGAGTTTTTTGATCCCCACGGCCGCATTTGCTTCTGGGGTATATATGTTAGGGTGGTGGAGTCTTCCTGTGGCTCGTCTATCTGAAATGCCTTGGGTTGAGTTATTCATCCCTATGTTGAAATGGAGCCCCACCATGGATGATTCAGTCCCTCGTTATGGGATAGACACAATCCCGAATGTGAATACGCCAACCGGCAATATCGCGGCGCAAGTTATAGATCAATGCAATAATTATACGTTAAATCGCCTCTCTCTTACCAGCATGTCGCCTTATCTATCTGGGCCGATAATGGATAGTTTTCCCTTCAGGCTTATTTTGCCCGTGTTATCTGTGGGGATGTTCGCTGCACATTTGAAAAGCACGTGGAGTTTATCTACGCCAAATATCGATGCCGTGTCATTGATGGATGCATTCGAATATTACAAAAGAATATATATCGGCAGAACAACGTATAAAAGTTTTGAAACTTATTTGTATAGGGTGTCTAAGATGCTCATTACCGCGGGGGTTATTGCTTATCTTACCGGAAACATCATAGAATATTATGACTATACGCACAGCTATCTAGCAAATTTTGGATGGAACTATAATCAAAGCGTAGAATTACTACAGCGCACGTATATGGATAAATATATTTCTTATATTTCTATTCTCCCCAAATACCTCTATGAAAATGCCTTCAACCCTTTAGAGGATGGGGATCCGTGCCCGGTTTATTTCTTGCCGCAGGTTTTTAAGAATTATACAGATTTCTTTGTCCGCTATGGTTTGATGCGTCCTAACGACTGGCAATAT
>JAGOMX010000073.1 GCA_017993335.1 Alphaproteobacteria bacterium
TTCTCAAACAGCTGATCTTGATAAAGAACGCTGGCTCTATTCAGGGCCAAGGTGAAGTTTTTCCAGCTGGGTTTTTTATTTTGTGTGCAAGGAATCCATCCCGTTTTTAAATTCCCAATTACATCATCAAATATCTGGTAGGCCTGATATTGATTCATCTCTTGATTGCGAAAAACTTCAGGAGCAAGCACGTGACAAGGGTGTTTCTTCATAAACGAAAATAAAGCCCATAGGCGATTTGACACATTTTTTTTGTATTCTTGTGGGATAAAATACAAAAAATCCACGAGATAAGAGACGGGGGTGGAGTGACTGCCAGGTTTTATCGGGGTGGTTAGGGTTTGATAGTGTTCCAAAAATGGTAAGACTTCATCAATCGATAAATGGGATACGAATTTCATAAAATCATAGACATGCATCGGTAATGGGGATGGTCGATGCATTTCCGGGATTAATTCCATGGCGTCTAGATAGACGTCCCAATTATTTGCGTTAAAACGTATGTGAGAGGTAAGCGTATGCACATGAGCACGATTGACAGTAGATTTTTTGGGTTGAGGAGTTTCAATGGTTTCATCTAGCGAAGACCTGCGTAGGTCGGGAAAATACACATCCTCTGATTCAGAATCATAGGAAGAGGCATATGTGAAAGGTGTCAAAAAGATTAAGTATAAAAACAAGTGGTAAAGAATATTCGTGAGAGGAAATTTGTGTTGCATAGACTCGTCTCCTGTTCATAATACTGTAGCATCCTACAATACATGGTCAAGAGATCGATTACTTGTCTTTGATTTAGCCGAATATTATTTTTAGAGACCATTTCAAAACGTCTTTTTTTGGGTGATTTCGTCGTCAAGGTTCCGCTTCCGGTGCTCACGTACGAAGAGGTACGCTGCGCTCCGGTTCTCACCTTTCCTATAAATCCCTCCAAAAAAGCCAGTTTTGAAATGGCCTCTTTTACACTCCCCGATAGTCTCGGGGGTATGGCCTATGATTAATGTAGCACTTTAAATATTAATTCAGCTTCACACTTGTCATACCAATTCCATAAAATAACGGATAAATCTTATCCTCGCCGCCTGTCATACCTGCGCAGGCAGGTATCCAGCGCAACAAAGTGCTGCGCAGCAGCTCTCTATTTATTTTAATGCCACAGAAGCAAGGAAATATTGAGCCTCTTCGAGGCGCATATAGTGCTGGATACCTGCCTGCGCAGGTATGACAGAAACGGGTGCAGAATTAATGATTCGGGATACAGCCGTGTCTCGTCCTGAATATTTATCTTACATTAATCGTCAGTCATACCCTCTCAGGGAGTGTTTTTAAAATTATTGTCCGGTTGTGCCGTTATCGTCATCTTTTAGGCCTTCGTCTAGGCCAACTTTTGTGCCGGATTTTTGTAAAGACACGGTTGCTAGTTTCTCTTTAGCCGCAGCTTCTTTCGCATAATCTTGGCAGTTGGCTAAATCACGGGGCGTTTCGGATGAATACATCTGGCAGCCATTGCCTTGAACCCAATCACCATCCGCAGGGGAACAACATCCGGCCAGTACGGTTGCAAGGCATAGGGTGGATATGATTTTGTACATTCTTATTCCTTTATTTTACAATTTTAAGTAACTGGGTCGAAAATAAAAGAGCCTATGCGTGCTGTCAAGCAAGCCTTTGTCCGGTCATGGTATTTTTTTGAGGTGATGCACCTGGGGCACAGGTGTCTCGAAAAACATTGTCCTTTTTCTAAAAATCTATCAGTATGACGTATGTTTCAAGGGAAAGTTTTATGAAAATACGCATACTGGCCGTGGGGAAGATGAAAAAAGGTCCTTGGCTAGACCTCATCCATGAGTACAAAAAACGCTGTAAGTGGCCAATGGAGATCATTGAAATTGACCATAGTCAAAAAAGCACGGAAACGAAACAGCTGTTAACCTATTTAGCCCCAGAGGATCACTTAGTATTGTTGGATGAACGGGGGGAGTCTTTAACCAGTGAAAAGTTTGCTTCGTACATAGAAAAGCTACAAGTACAAGCTATCCCGCGTTTAAATTTCCTCATCGGAGGATCCAGCGGTATAGATGCATCCCTTTTGCAACAACAGCATAAGAAAATAGCTTTTGGCCCACAAACCTGGCCCCACATGTTTGTGCGGGCCATGTTGGTGGAGCAAATCTATCGTGCCGAATCCATTTTGGCGGGGCATCCCTATCATAAAGATTAACCTTTAGGGTAGGCACAAGTAAAATCACCCGCGCCGCAGACAAAGACGTATGAGCTCAATAAAAACTTCATTTCGGTTTGCCTCCAGATTTGGTAGAGGTTGTTTTTTGCCAGATCAGAAGGATGAATCACGAGAGATTCCAGTTGTCTAAACGGGGCCTCTCCACGGAAGCAACGGCGCCACATAACGACGATGTCTTCTTTTGTGGTTTGCGGGTCGATAGTGGCGGCTAACTGACTAGAGGCAATAGAGGGCGTGGTAAACAGAATTGCAATTCTATGGGGGTCGCGCGGCTGTAAGAAGCAAGATACTTCGGTGGTAAATATTAAAGTATTTTGATGAAATTGGCTGCATGGGGTTAAATCGGCTATTCCATCGATAAATTCTATGAGATGTTGATCCGGGGTATCTTTTTTATAGTAGAGAGCGGGTATGCCAGCCTTATCTAAATCATCAGAAGCAAAGATGGCGCAAGTCGGCAGAATGAAACATAGCAAAGCGATAATCATTTTTTGCGTAAAATACCACATGTGAGGACTCCTTATTTTTTTAAATCTTGAACGAGATCACTATAAAATAATAAATTTATTAATACTATATCAATAAATTACCTTTAATCTGATATATGAATTGTAGGGTATTTTCGAAAAAGGGTCAGGCACATGCGCGGGAATGTATTACTAATAGGCGAGTTGATATCTAACGGTGGTTTGGGGTTGATGGGGGATTTGATTACCGTCACATCTCTAGGCTCGAATCCTGTTTTAGCGGTGGGCATGGTCTCGACGCTTCGTACACCTTTGAACCGTGCTTTTCGTGTGATGGATACCGACTATCTGATTCAGCAAATGCGCGATGGCAAGAAAAAACCAGGTTACCAAAGCATTAAAATTGGCGCTCTAGGTTCGGAAGAAATGGTCGAAGCCATAGCCGACGAAATCAAATGCGACAAAATTAACGAACCTATCGTTTATTGCCCCATCGTTTGTTCCGATATGGGGGCTCCTTTGCTCGATGCCATGGGAATACAAAAGGTGCAGACCTGCCTTATTCCTCTTGTGGATGTGCTCATTCTGAATGTTTATGATGCAGAGATACTGACCGGTATTACCATCCCCGGTAGAGAAGAAATGGAAGTAGCAGCCAAACGCTTACGCGATTTTGGGGCCAAAGCTGTCCTCATTACAGGGGGGCTGCTGGGAGGGAGTGAACTCTATGATGTATTTTTGGACGACCGC
Source organism: Alphaproteobacteria bacterium (assembly GCA_017993335.1). GTDB lineage: Bacteria > Pseudomonadota > Alphaproteobacteria > JAGOMX01 > JAGOMX01 > JAGOMX01. Next base: position 3,457 of record JAGOMX010000073.1, read on the forward strand.
GGCCTAAAGGTCATGACGTTTCAAAAACATGAGGCTCATCTAGAAAATCCGTATCGTTTCGGCGGCGCGTGGATTTTAGCGACAGCCGTCGCCGCGGGTTTGGCGCAAAATCTGCCGATGATGGAAGCTATCAATCAGGCGCGTCAGTACGTGGATAAAGCGATTGCGAAGGCTACAAATTCTGATGGAAAGTATCAGCATCTATTCCTGACGCACACAATCTCACACTTCGAGTATCAGCCTGATTGTGCGGCTTATAACTTAATTACCTCGAATGCTGTTGCAGGGATGTGAATAATTTGATCAAACCGCCACTAACCATTCTTCCTCTGGGGAGGAGGGGGCTTGTTCTTCATCTTGTTTTTCTACCGTAATATGGCTTAAGAGTTCCCGCAATACAGTGTCGACGCCATCACGACTGACGCCGGATATGCAGTGAACCTCGTGTCCAACAGCTTTTTCCAGTGCTTTCTTTCGTTTTTTTATCAGTTCAGGCGTCAGGGCATCGCATTTGTTTAAGGCGACCACTTCTATTTTTTCGCTTAACGCTTCATCGTATAAATAGAGCTCATTGCGAATGGTTTTGTAGTTTTTGACAAAGTTCTCATCGGTGCCGTCGACCAGATGAAAGAGAACGCGGCATCTTTCCACATGGCCAAGAAAGCGGTGACCAAGACCAATGCCTTCGTGAGCGCCTTCGATAAGTCCAGGCGTATCTGCGAGTGTAAACTCTTTTCCATCCATATAGACAACACCCAATTGCGGCGCGAGCGTCGTGAAGGGATAATCTGCAATCTTTGGCTTGGCCCGGGAAACCACGGAAAGAAAAGTCGATTTGCCAGCATTGGGCATACCAATTAATCCCGCATCAGCGATCAGTTTAAGTCTTAACCATACCCACATTTCCTCGCCCGGCCATCCAGCATCTGCACGACGTGGGGCCCGGTTTGTGGAGGATTTAAAGTGCATGTTCCCAAAACCGCCATCGCCACCTTTCAGCAGCACGAGCTGTTCTCCGGGGCGAGTTAAATCCGCAAGAACACAAGCCTTATCATCGCTGTATACTTGTGTCCCGACAGGAACTTTCAGGATAATACTTTTGCCTTTGGCGCCAAAACGATCGCTTCCCATACCATCATGGCCTTTTTGTGCCCTGAAGTGCTGTTGATATCGATAGTCGATCAGTGTGTTGAGGTTGTCGACGGCTTCAAGGATAATGTCACCGCCACGACCGCCATCACCACCGTTGGGACCACCAAATTCAATGAATTTTTCCCGACGAAAACTGACACAGCCATTGCCGCCGTCACCACTTTTAAGATAAATTTTGACTTGATCTAGAAACTTCATCGTAACAAACTCTTCCCACGGAAATAATGACGATAATAATTATAGCTTTTTCAGCATTGTGCCTTGAACATACATGTTTTTGATAATTATGTCTATCATTTCAAGTTATTGAATCAGGGCCTACGCATGAAAATCAACCCAGGGCCTACGCATGAAAAAAACACAGAACAGTCACAAGTACCTGTCATGCCTGCGCAGGCAGGCATCCAGCACGACAAGTGCCTCGAAGAGGCTCCTTATAGTCTTCTTTACATCAATAAATAAAGAGTTGCCAAGCAACACATAGTTTTTGCTGGACACCTGCCTTCGCAGGTGTGACAGGTTCTGTGTATTTTTCATGCGTAGGCCCTGGTTATTGAATATAAGGCTTTATGCATCTGGCTTTTGTTGTTTATAGCGGCGGTATAAATAAACACAAACGCCAATAACAACCGCAAGGCTTATGGCGCCGATGGCTGTATATTTCATGTTTTGGCCTAGGCTTGTGATGAAGGCCTCGATGTCATCGGCAAAAAAGTAACCGATCATATAACCCACAGAGCAACTTAATATGGACCAGATAAAGGCTGCAATAACATTTAAAATTGCGTATCTTTTAATGCTCACGCCCGCAGCTCCAATAATAATCGGGCTAGCCGTGCGAATACCGTATATAAAGCGAAAGCTTAAGATGAATAGCGTGCTGTGTCGGTGTAGGTGGTAAAAAACGCGGGAAGAAGCCTTTTTTAAGCTGGGCCTCGTTTCGATAATTCGCGGGCCATAATGACGTCCCACAAAAAAGAGAATTTGGTCCGCCGCCAATGATCCCGTAAACGCAATCATCATCAGGTTGATCAGAGATATCTGCTCATACTTATACGCCAGCGCACTCGCGGTTAAAATAACCGATTCACCCTCCACAAAAGATCCCAAAAGAGTGATAAGATAAACCGCCTTCGCGCCATACTGTATCAGCCATTCTTCCATAATGGGGTATCTCCTCTCGTGTCTCTTCATGGGTATAGCATGAAGCCCGTAATTAATCTATGAAAAGTATTGTTTCGTGGGGGATGGTAAAAAAACTTGAAAATTATTTTTTGACACTTATATATAATATAGGTTCATTAAGGAGTTATAATATGAAGTATTTACCGATTTATTTTTGTTTTATCTTGCAAGTTTTAACGACTGCCGCACAGGGGAGTGCGCCGACCATTGATTCAGAAGAAGGGTGGTCTTTTGAAGGGGATTTTTCAAAGAGGATTTATTATGGTCATGGGTCGGAATTAAGAAATCAATTTATACCATTTACATTAAATAACTGATGTAATATACTGACCTTATAAAAAGAAAAGGTCAGTATCATGGCACGTCCGCTAATCCTCCCTGATGGCTTTGAGTCAGTTGATTTCAAGGCGCTGTACAA
>JAGOMX010000074.1 GCA_017993335.1 Alphaproteobacteria bacterium
TATCCATACGGATCATCAAAAAAAAGGTGTTGGCACGAGTCTCATGCATGCCGTGGTTAAGATTTGGGCTCCGCTTATACGGTCTTTGGGGATTAAGTCTAAAGATACAGAGCAGGAAAAAGTTTTCCGTTGTTTTAAGGGGGTGGAATTAAAGAAATTGTATATAACCTGCAGCCCCACAAATATACGCTCGTGGATGTCTCAAATTTCGGCGGGGTTTGTGCCTTTGAAAGTGGAGAATCAATTGACTCTTCGCGAGTCCATTCCTGATTCTTTTCCATTGGCACGGTGGGAGGAGGCCGTTGATAAAGCTTTTAAAACTATGCCGCAAGAAAATTATATATCTGGTCAATTGTTTAGTGTAAGAGACCCTAAAAACAAGCTACGTACGGTTTCTTTGCATCCTCAATACAAACGAGTCAAATATCATTTTGAGAAAGTGATTAACTAAAGTCAGTTGATTTTTATAACTTTTTTCATGATGTAGGCAACGAGTTGATCCGGTAGAGCTTGTAATAGTCGCATGATGAGAAAAACGGGTAGGGGGAAGGAGATATTCGCTTTCTTTTTTTCCAAGCCCGCAGCAATGCGTTTGGCGGATTCTTCGGCGCTGATTATAAAGGGCATGGGGTGGTCTTTATGGGCCGTCAGAGGTGTTTCCACAAATCCAGGATATACAGTAGAGACAGCAATGCCATAGGGTGAGAGCTCCACGCGCCAGCCTTCACAAAACATCTTAACGGCTGCTTTGCTAGCCGTATAGGCCCCGCGATAGGGGAATGTACGATAAGCCGCAAGCGAGCTGATTACCGCGATGTGCCCAGATTTTCGTTTTTTCATGGGCTCAATTAACGGCAAAACCGTGTTCAGGACACCATAAAGATTTGTTTGCAGCAAGCGATCTATTTCTTCTCGATCGGGATTTTCTTGTATGGATCGGACGCCCGCATTGGCAATAACTAAATCGATAGGATGCTTCTCCTCCCATTCCTTTAAGGCTTCTTCCATGCTTGTGCGATCGGTAACGTCTATGGATTTTATATAAACATCTGCTCCCTTGTTACGACAGATGGTTTGTACGAATGTTAAGTTGTCCAAATTTCTACCCATCAACAGCAGGACATTGCCATGGGTTGCATAGTATTCCGCTAAGCTTTTTCCTATGCCGCTGCCCGCGCCGGTGATAAGTATGTTCATGTGCTATCCCCAGAAAAATAGAGTTGGACTGCCGGATATCTGGGTGATTTTTTCGTTGAACTCTTTTTCCAATATTTGGCCTCTGGTATTGGATTCATCGCCAGAGGGGAGATTCGATTTAAGGATCAAGAGATGAGCGATTTTTTTGCCATGACTTAAATCTTTATTGGCAGACGCGAACGTTTTTTTTAAGCTTTTCTCGATATTCTTCTGTTCTTGTGCCAATGCTTTTTCCGATAAAGCTACCATCATAATTGGGTAGACTGTTTCTGTATTGACGATGCAACAATCCGCAATGTAAGAATTTTGTTTATAACGGCTCTCTGTGCCTAACAATTCCTGTGCAGGGTGATTTTCTGAATCCACGTTTATTCCTTTTTTTCAGCTAAATATTAAATACAACTTTCATATTTAGCACATTTCGCGGGGATAAGAACTTTTTTAATATGGTTATTCCCATAAGACTAAAGTTTTATCGTGGATTGCTTTTGTGGCCAGATCTAAATATTTATCATGCAGCACGTTACGTTTCATTTTTAACGTAGGCGTCAACAGAGCATTTTCTGGGGTCCATGCTTCAGCGGCGATAATTATGTGTGCAACTTTTTCAAACTTTGTCATAGACTTGTTTATCGCCAGGAGTGTTGCGCCCAAGGATTTTTCTATATCGGCTCGACTCTTCTTTTTCGAGGATTCCGAAAGAACCGCCAACAGAACCGGTTGAGGTAAGTTGAGACCAATAAGGCAAGCTTGTTCGATAAGCGTGTTTTTTGCAAATTTTCCTTCGATCGGGATAGGGTTGACGAATTCACCTTTATCGGTTTTAAAGCTATCATTGATTCTGCCGAGGATCGTCAAGTAACCGTCCTCATCGATATGGCCTTTATCACCGGTTTTCAAGAAGCCATCTTTCGTAAACGAGGCTTTTGTTATTTCTGGTTCTTTATAATATCCAGTCATCATGGCTTTTGAGCGGGTTAGAATTTCACCATCTTCACCGATTTTAACTTCGACGCCTTTAAAAGGCCTGCCGCAAGTACCAAGTTTAAAGTGTTCATATCTGTTGATAGAGCATGTGGCAAGATCTTCAGTTCGTCCATAGCCTTCTACAATTTGGATATCCAGCTTTCTAAACCATTTCAGTAATTCCATAGAAATAGGTGCCGAACCCGAACCAATCAGGCGTGCCTGCGTTAGGCCTAGTTTGTGTCGTAGCTTCTTTTTAAGAACACCGCTGATAATCGGTAGTCTTATCAGTACGTTAAAGATGCCTTCTGGGATTTTGGATAAAATATTTTTTTGAAATTGTGTCCATATGCGGGGTACGGCAAAAAATATGCTGGGTTGGACTTCTTCTAAATTATGAGCAAACTTAGGCAGGGATTCTGTAAAGGATACTCGTGATTTTACAGCTGTGCTGATATTTTCATAAATAATACGTTCCGTGATATGTCCCAAGGGCAGGTAGGAGAATAAATTTTCTTCTTCAATCACACCATAAACACCATTAGCAATCAGTATGTTGGCAGATTCCGCAAAGGCACCATAGCTAATCATAGCGCCTTTTGGGTTACCGGTGGTGCCGGATGTATAAATGATGGTATAAATATCCTCTTTGTTTGGAATAAAATTTTCCATATCAGGATCTGTTTTCTTTAAGACATCGGCCCATTTATATTTGGCTGGCATCGGGTTTGCGTATGGGAAAGAAATTCGCGGAATGTGATCGGGAATACCAGACTCTTGTTTTTTCCAATCGTCTAATTTACCCACGAAGATCGCTTTGACTTCTGCATGTTCCAGCACATATTTAATGTTGTCTTTATGTTGAGTCGCAAATAGGGGAATGCTGATAAACCCGCCGAGGCTGATCGCAAAATCGGCAATAAACCATTCGGCGCAGTTTTTGGAAAAGATGGAGACTTTGTCTCCTTTTTGTAAGCCTAGGCCTTTAAGAAAAGCACACATCTTTCGCGCCTGTAGCATGGTTTCTTTCCACGTGAATTCATGCCACTGGTCATCTATCGGTTGGCGAAGATATACCATATCTGCATATTTTACTTCGTTGTCAAACAAGCGCTCATTCAATATTTTAACTTTATGGTTGTTCATATCTGCCTTCCCATTTTGCCTTTATTTTTGCTCGCGTAGTTCTTCCAAGCTGAAATCATCCACGTTGATTACCTTCATCAATTTTGTGTAATAGTCCTGTAGAAGGTTTTCTTCCTCTGGCGTAATGATTTTCTTATCAAAAGCATCCGCAATTCGTTCTTTATAGGTGTATCCTTTGAGGGTTCCTGTCTTTAGAGCATTTCTTAAGCGGTGATGAATATCTTCCGTTTTTTCAGCGAGCTCTAGGGTCTCTTCTAAAAAGAGGAGGGGCTCAAAATGAATACCGGAGGCAAGGTTTTCTCGCAAAGAACGACTGGATTGCGTTGCCTTTGCCACCCCAAGGGATAAGTGATCGTTAGGTTTTTTATACTTCCGGCCAAGAGGAAAAACAAACATCCTGTACCAAAAACGGATCCATGGATTCTTTGTGTTATCGATGATTTCACTCAGTTTTTGTTCAGCCTCATACAGAGCCCATTGCAAGCTCCATTCCACCACAGGTAATAATTCTTTTGCATACTCCTGATCTTTAAAGTGTTTGATGCAGGCAGATCCCATATAAAGCATTGTAAAAATATCTGCAAATCTTCCCGAGAGAGATTCCATTCGCTTCAATTTCCCGCCCAGGGTAATCATGGCCATGTCGGCGAGGAAAGCAAAGGACGCGCTGATCCGATTCATTTTCCGCAAGTAAGGCGTCATGCTGTGATCATGAGGGGGTAATTTTGTAAAGAAACCTTGGGTGAGGGCTAAAAACAGTGACCGCACATGATTGCTGAGCGTAAAATTGATGGCCTTGACTATGTTTTTGTCAAACGTCTCTTTATCTTCCTGTTCTAGGGCAGCCATGAGAGTCAGTATATAAGGATGGCATCTTATGGCGCCTTGCCCAAATATGATGAGGCCCCGGGTCATTGTGTTCGATCCTTCAACCGTAATAGCCACGGGGGCCGATTGATAGCTTTGAGCGGCTAAGTTGTTGGGGCCGTGCATGACGGCCTTACCGGCTTGGATATCCATGGCCAGAATCGTACATTTTCTTGCCAGTTCAGTGGTGATATATTTGCTTAAGGCCGCCGGTATCGCGGGCCTCTCTTTTGCGGCGATTTGGGAGAATGTTAATAGCCTGAGGGCATCGCTCATATAGGTGTAGCCGGCTAGTTCTGCTAGCTTTTCTTGAACGCTCTCAAAAGAACCAATGGTTAATCCAAACTGCTTGCGGATGGTGGCGTAAAGCGTTGTGGCGTAAAAATTCTCTTTCATGGCGCTAATTGCAAGAGTTGGCAGGCTTGTGGCTCGACCCGTTGCCAAGCTTTGGGTTAGAGCTGTCCATCCTTTACCAAGTCCAGCTTGACCACCCAGGACATATTCCAGCGGAATAAAGACATCCTTTCCTTGTAAGGGTCCATTCGGGAAGGGCAGGCCTGTGGGGTAATGCCGTCTTCCCTTGGTGATACCGGATAGTTTGGAAGGCACTAGCGCTACGGTTAGGCCTACATCTTCTTTAGATCCGATTAAATGATCCGGATCGTATAATTTAAAGGCGAGGCTGATGAGGGTGGCATCGCATCCCAGAGTGATGTAACGTTTCTCAAAATTTAAGCGAATGCCGAGGGTCTCTTTACCTTCAAAGGTCCCCTGGCACACAATACCATGGTCTTCAATAGCTGTGGCGTCGGATCCAGCTATGGGGCTTGTTAAGGCAAAGCAGGGGATTTCATCTCCCTTTGCCAGGCGTGGTAGATATTTGTCTTTTTGCTCTTCGCTACCGAATCGTTCAATGAGCTCTCCTGCACCGATAGAGTTAGATATGCCAATCCATGTACCTAGAGGCCCTAAGCTGTTCTCCAGATACAAAATAATTTGCCAGATGGCTGTCACAGAAAAGTTCTTGCCACCATATTTTTCTGGTAAATTCATGCCAAATAGAGCTAATTTCTGAGCTTTTTTTGTGAGTTCAGGATTGTAGGTCAGATCTTTATGCCACATATCCCAGGTACTGAAATTATGATTGGCGAGGGTATGCACGGGGCCATCCATAAATTTCTGCTCTTCCTCGGAAAGTTTAGCGGCTTCATAGGCGAATAATTTATTCCAGTCCGGTTTTCCACTGAATAACTCCCCGTCCCAAGTTATCGTTCCAGCTTTTAAGGCTTCGTACTCGGAGGATGTGATGGTAGGAAGTTGTTTTTTGGCAAAATCAAAAATCATCGATGTAATGAGTTTTTGTCTTAAGGAGGGGATGCCAAATATGCAAAGTCCACCTACAATAGTCAGCCAAAGAATGACCATCATCACAGCATTAATGGGAAATAAAAATGTGATAAATATAAGATAAGCAGCACAAGTTGCAAGCCATATCCAAAAAGAAGATCTATGGTAAAGAAGAGTACCAGCAAGAATTAGCGGTAAAAATATATGGAATGTATTCATTTATACCTCAATAGTAATTTTAAATATTATAGCACGCAATTTTAACAATCCAAAAAAGATAATATGAAAACATTGCACCTCACAATATTAATATGGCATGTTAATAATGCGAGGTGTAATAGTGATTTATCTGCCTTGCGGTTCGATTTTTAGGTCTTTGTGCAACCATGACATCCCAGGTAGATGTCTTAAAATTGCATAAAAAAGCCCCGATAGGCACCGGGGCTTTTTTAAAAAATGTAGTGGACAGCAATTCCCGTTAGTCTCTGAAAAGGTATTAAACCATGGATATTTAGATAAATTTTTCGCAAAGTTTTGATAAATATGATAAACAGCATGGGTAAGGAGATACCCCATGCACCAG
>JAGOMX010000025.1 GCA_017993335.1 Alphaproteobacteria bacterium
TTATTGAGCAAGATCAAAAGGATCGGGCGTCTGATCAGCTTTCCCTAAATTTGACGAAGTAAAAACAACAAGCGCTTTGAGCGCTTCACATTATCATACCACCACCTTTGGTGGTGGTATTTGAATTGATATTTGTTTGAAAAGTATTAATGACTAGACGTCTTTGTTTTCCACAAGTCTTTTTAAAGCTTCGTTAAGTAGAATAAAATTTGCTTTGATTTCTTTGTGTTTGAAGGGGAGTAATATCCAAGCGAGGATTCCTGAGAATTTTTCGCCGTGTTGTAAAAGTGTGCCTTCGTCCGTTTGCTGAAGTTGGAAATAATGCTCGCCAGTAAACAATCCGCTTACGCCAGCTAATTTTCCGAGCCATCTAAATTCAACGTCCTTTTGAAATTTCAAGATTTGGGGTTTGAATTCCATCGAAGAGCTTCCATTCTTCATGACAGCAGCAAGTTGCTTGTCGCCAATTTGTTCAATCCTTGTTATAAATGGATTCCAATTTGGGTAGTTTGGAAAATCTACTAAGGCCTGCCAGACATTTTCTGGGGTTCCACGAATATGAATTTCCGTTGTTATGTGATAACACATATTAATTGTCCCTTGTCTTATTGTGCGACAAAAATAAAATATCCGTAATGGGTTTTATTTTTCTAAACAAACCACTTTTTTGAATTGATTTCAAGGGCTATTACACAGGGCCTACGCATGAAAAAGACACAGAACAGTCACAAGCATCACCCCAGGGTGACCCGACCAGGTATGAGGCTATTTTTAGTTATAATTCTTTAAATTCATGAGCCGTTCCTGCTTTTTAACAGAAAGCCTAAAATTTTAGATTTTATTTAATTCAAAAATGCACTACGATATCTAATACCAAATTCTATAATTATATAAAAATAACAAAAAGGAAAAATGATGGATCACCGTAAAATAGCTTTAAAGGCAACCCTTTCACTGGGCTTGATTTTGAGTCTGCAGGCTCAAGTTTTTGCGAATGCAGCTCCTGCTGCGGGCGGTTGTTGTGAGGATCATAAGGCTCGTTTGAAGAAATTAGAAGATAGAGCCGTCATGTCGGTTGCCAATAAAGTTGTTCTCTCTGGTACCGTATATAGAGGTATCCTGTGGATGGATAATGGTGCCCATTCTAATCTGACGCATGTCGACAATGGCAATGCTACTTCCAGATTTAATATCACGGGAACAGGGGCGCTAACAGATAGTCTATCTGTGCAGGGTATTTTTGAGGTCGGTATGGGATCTAACGATTCAGATTCGGTTAACGTAAATAGATCGATGACCAGCAGAGATGCTCAGATGGGCATGAGAGTTAGAAAATCAGAAATTGCCTTTAAGCACACCAAATGGGGTCAGTTGTCTATGGGGAGAGGCTGGATGGTGCAGGCTATCGGGCCTATTATTGGCGACATGACCGGTACAGATACAGCTTCCGTGGGTATGGCTGGTCCTTTAAATACAGCCGGCAGCGTTACCTTCGTAACGAAAGCTGGGCAAGCAACAAACTATAATCAGATAGCCGTATTTAATGACGGCGGCTTCATTAGAAAAGATAGAGTGCGTTACGACTCTCCATCCTTTTATGGTTTTAGCGCTCATACGTCCCACGCCCATCATAATAGAGGGGATATGGCGGATGTTGCCTTGAACTATTCAGGTGCATTCAGTGGCACGAAAGTATCGGGCTTTTTGAGCTGGGGTAAAGATAACACTCTTGAAAACCAGAATTCTAAATATCATGTAACCCATGCGAACTTGGGTGTGCTTGTGCCTGTAAGTTATAGCAAGAAAGAAAATACGGGTCTTGCCTTTAATGTGGTGGGGCTGCGTAAAAAAACCAACAAGGTGAGCGTAAAAGGGAATGTCCTCTTTGCCAAGGCTGGCTGGATTGAAAGATTTGTAAGCGTAGGGAACACGGCGTTTGCTGTGGACTATGGTCGTTTCAAGAATATGGCTTATAATCCGACAACGCCAACAAATAGACCTGTGGGCAAGACATGGGCGTTGACGATGTCCCAAAGCCTGGATGTGGTGTCCTCCGAGGTTCACGCAACTTACAGAAACTATGCCTTAAAAGTTAAGGGTTCTGGCGTTGCTTATAAGAAAGTAAATGCGGTAATGCTCGGCGCTAGCGTCAAGATGTAATTTTACTTACGAAATAAAAACCCCAATCATAAATTTATTTTGATTGGGGTTTTTTATTTAAGGGGGCTGTATTTATTCCATAATTATATTTCAGTGCATGAAAATCATTTATTCACATAAATATAATCAATTTTATATATTGTTAAGCATATTTTTATGCATTATGATTTAGAATATATTTATAAACTTACGATTATGGAGAAACTTATGAAAAAATTATTACTTGTTGCGGCACTTGCCTTAACGTTACCGGTTGTTGCTCATGCTCAGCAAGCGCCTGCTGCGCCTCCTGCGGCTCCGCCAAAGATTGTGTACTCACCACTGGATAAAATGCCAGCGGGTACTTATGTTTTGGACCCTACGCACTTTAACCTGTTGTGGAAAGTGAACTCTGCAGGCCTTTCCGGATATTATGGCCGATTCACAAAGGTTGAGGCGAAGTTAGATTTTAATCCAAAAGATCCAATGAGAAGCGCTCTTGTCGTGAAGGTGGATCCAAGCTCTTTGCTAACTGACTTTTTAGTGGGTAGAGAAACAACTTACGAAGAAAAGAAAAGAGACTTTGACTTTGACCAAGTTTTGAGAGGGGACAAATGGTTTAACGTTGCTGCTTTCCCTGAAATTACAATGGTTGCAAAAAGCATGAAGAAAAAGACAGATAAGACAGCTGTTCTGACTGCTGAGCTTACATTTATGGGTGTGAAGAAAAACATTAACATGGATGTAACGTTTAATGGTGCGAGCGCGGCAAAGCCAGCAAACGGTCTTCCTGTTATTGGTTTTTCTGCAAAAACAAAAATTAAAAGGTCTGATTTTGGCATGAAGACTTTGATCCCTGTGATTTCTGATGAAGTGGAAATCATCATTGAGGCTCAATTCCAAAAGCCAAATTAATAAATTGCAGTATTGTGATAATCCATCACTCGTAAGGGTGGTGGATTATTTTTGTCTTTTATGGCTCAGTATTAGCTGAGTGAGATAAGGGTCCATGCACTCAGAATGCGCTGTAGGTAATAGTTATTTAATGTAAATGCTATTATTTAGGTTATAAAATAAGGGGTATGACTGATGATTAATGTATCCCTTTAAATATTAATTTTGCACTCCGTTTCTGTCATACCTGCGAAGGCAGGTATCCAGCAAAAAAAGTGGAGCTTTGCTCCTCAAAATAGCTTAAACAGAAGCGGCTTCGCCTCCCATTTGCGCTGGATACCTGCCTTCGCAGGTATGACAGGGGGGGGTGAATTAATATTTAAAGGGATACATTAATCATCGGTCATACTCAAAATAAGGAATGTTCTATGTATCTAAAAAGACATGGAATGATTTTATAAAACGAGTAGAGTATAAACAAATGGTTGCAGAACAAAAAAAATATAGTCTTCCCGCGATTGTCTTGCATTGGATTATGGCAATTTGTTTTATATTAATGTTGAGCAGTGGTCTTGCCATGGGTTTTCTCGAGTTGACTCCTGCGTTTAAATATAAATTATATCAATGGCACAAGTCTTTGGGCGTTTTATTATTGCTAGCCTTCTTTCTGCGTCTATTTGTCCGGTATATATTCCCGAGGCCTGCGCTATCCAGTTCTATGAAGTCCTATGAAAAATTGGCGGCGCATGCGGGACATTTTTTAATGTATGTATGTATGTTTGCTTTGCCATTTTCTGGTTGGGCTATGGTTTCTGCCAGTCCTTTAGGTATTCCAACTATGGTTTTCGGTTGGTTTGAATGGCCGCATATACCTTTTTTTGTTGGAGATGAGGTTGTTGGTGAGGCGGCTTACAATGCGCATCAGATACTCGCTTATAGCTTTATAGGTCTAATCGGTGTGCACGTGGGTGCGGTGGTTAAGCACTGGGTTTTTGATAAGGAAAATCTTCTGCCACGTATGGGTATTGGTCGAACAAAATAGGAGAAGAACATGAAACTGAGATATATCGCGCTTTTGCTTTCCGGATTGTCAGGTCCTCTTTTTGCCGCTGACTATAATGTGGATAAAACGACGAGTCGGATAGAGTTTAGTGGTGAACATGTCGGGAATCCTTTTAAAGGAACTTTTTCGGATTGGGATGCGGTTATTAAATTCGATCCTGAGAATTTGAATGAAAGCTCAATCCTCGTGACGGTTAAAACAGCCAGTGCCAATACAGGTGATCCGGTTTATGATAAATCTCTACCCACTGCAGACTGGTTTGATGTGGCGACCTATCCGAAAGCTACATTTCAGAGTAAATCGATCAAAAAAAATCCAGACGGCAGTTATACGGCAAAAGGCACTTTGACCATCAAAAAGAAGGAGGTCGAAAAGGAGCTGAATTTTTCCTTGAGCCCAGCCGATTTAAAAACACCGCCGATTAAAACGAAATTTTCGATCGAGTTAGATCGTTTAGCTCTTGGTTTAGGCGCAACAGCGGATGCAAATGCAGACTATGTGGGTCGTAAAGTCGTTTTATCCGTAGAGTTATCCGCATCGCCTAAATAGACGAATCGGTTCCTTTTATATAAGGGTGGGCGAGGCTTGCGATCATGCCGCGTAAGGTTCTGACCTCTTGTGAGGTGTAGCCGACCCTTAAAAACATATTCCGGATATTGCGTACCATGCCTGGGCGTTTGTGTTCAACGCGCAGGAACCCTGTCTGATCCAGTTTGGTTTCCAATTGATGGAGAAAGTCGTTGAGCTCTTGCTTTGTGGCGTATTCTTCATCCTTGATGGATAAGGCTATAGGGGGTCTTTGATTGCGCAGCTTAATCCATTCATAGGACATAATCAGCACCGCTTGCGCCAAGTTGAGCGATGAATATTCAGGATTCATAGGAATTTCTATAATGCCATCGGCGCGGCTGAGGTCTTCATTATCGAGCCCGGACCTTTCAGGACCAAACATGATGCCGGCTTTTTGACCATTGGCGATGGTTTCATATATTTTTTCAATGGCGCTTTCCGCGTCGTAGACATACTTTGTCATGTCTCTGGGGCGGGCGGATGTGGCTAGGACTAAATGCAAATCGGCGATACAGTCCTCAAGAGACGTGTAGACTTCCACATCATCCAGTATTTCATGAGCCCCGGCCGCGGGTTTAACCGCCTTTGGATTTGGCCAGCTTTCCTTGGGATTCACAAGGCGTAATTTGTTGAGACCACCATTCAGCGCCGCACGGGCCGACATGCCAATGTTTTCACCAATTTGTGGCCGAACCAAAATAACGACAGGAGTATTTTCTAACATTTAAACAACCTTATTACTTTTTACGCCAAAGGGTGCCTTCTGGGGTGTCTTCTAAAATTAGCCCCATGGCATCTAGTTCTTTTCTGATTTCATCAGCTTTTGCGAAATCTTTTGCGGCTCTTGCGGCAAGGCGGGCCTGGATCAGTTCTTCTATTTGTGCAATCTGATCGCCGGCATTGCCTTTGAACCACTCTTCTGGAGGTAGGGATAAAAGACCCATCAGACGAGCCGATCCTTTTAATTGAGCCTGCCAATCCATTTTTTGTTCGGGTGTTTTTGCCTTGTTGATGTGGGTGCAGATTTCAAACAATTTCGCAAAGGCGAGGGGAGTGTTTAAATCATCTTCAAGAGCCTCAATGACTTCATCGGAAATCTCTTCTTCCAGGTGAGCCGGTGCATCTCGCATAGCGGCGTAGAATTTATTTAACGATGATTTGGCTTGTTCTGCAATTGTATCGCTCCAATCCAAGGCTTGTCGATAATGGGTGGATAATAACATGCATCTAATGATCTCGCCGTTATATTGATCTAGAGCCTCTTTTACCGTCAAGAAATTACCCAATGACTTTGACATTTTTTCGCCGTTTACGGTAATCATACCGTTGTGCATCCAAATTTTAGCAAAGCTATTTTTCCCGTGGGCACCATGAGTTTGAGCAATCTCGTTTTCGTGATGGGGGAACATTAAATCAGCTCCACCACCATGAATGTCAAAGGTCTCGCCTAAATACTTGCAGCTCATGGCAGAACATTCGATATGCCAACCGGGGCGACCATAACCCCAGGGGCTGTCCCAGCCGGGAGTGTCTTGATCCGAGGGCTTCCATAAAACGAAATCGGCGGGATCTTGTTTGAACGGTGCGATCTCTACGCGTGCTCCTGCGATCATGTCTTTTAAGGATCGTCCAGAAAGATGGCCGTATGCCGGATCTTTTGAGACGGAAAAAAGGACATGACCTTCGGCCTCATAGGCGAGGCCATTTTCTATTAAGGATGCAATCATCGTAATCATTTCAGGAATATGATGGGTTGCCCTTGGCTCATGGGTCGGCGGAAGGGTGTTCAGTGCGAACATATCTTCATGATAAAAAGCTGTCGTGCTTTGCGTCAGTTCTTGAATGGAGATATGCGTCTCTTTGGCGCGCGCATTTATTTTATCGTCGATGTCTGTAATGTTCCGGACGTAACTTACCTGTTTATATTTCCTTTTAAATAAACGGAATAGTGTATCAAAAATAACAGCAGGACGAGCATTCCCAATATGGACGCGGTCATATACCGTGGGTCCACAAACGTACATGCGGACATGATCGGGGTCTAAGGGGGTGAAATCTTGTTTGTCACGAATTAAAGTATTATAAAATTTCATCCCATGTGTCCTTCGAGTCTTGTCCTCACTTTAGCTTCCCCGATAAGTGGCAGCAAATGCTTCATTTCTGGCCCGTGGGATTCACCAGTTATAGCTTCACGTAGAGGCATAAATAGTTTTTTCCCCATCATCTCCGTCTTGGCTTTGACTTGTTCTGTCCACGTGCCCCAGGTATTTTCATCCCATGGCTCTGTTGGTAGAAGCAAAAGAGCTTCGCGAATAAATTCAGGATCTCGAATGATCGGGCGAACGTTGCCGTGACAAATAGTCCATAACTTTTCGATGTCCTTGAACATAGATAAATTGCCCTTAAGGTGGTCCCAGGTGGCTTCATTTATATCCAGATTCATTTTTTTGAGCCGCTTTTGAGCCTCCTCAAAGGGCATATGGTGTAGCAATTTCTGATTGACCGCAATTAAGTCTTCATAAGAAAATTTAAAGGTAGATTTATTGATATGAGCGGTAGCAAAGGAATCAATTAAGGTCTGAATATCATAGGTTAGTTTTAAGGACTGCGATGTACCCAGA
The DNA here is from genome assembly GCA_017993335.1 of Alphaproteobacteria bacterium. Classification (GTDB taxonomy): domain Bacteria; phylum Pseudomonadota; class Alphaproteobacteria; order JAGOMX01; family JAGOMX01; genus JAGOMX01. The sequence goes on from JAGOMX010000025.1 coordinate 7,288, forward strand.
GTGGCCAATAGGCACAAAATAGCCATGGGCTCAATGCCTTCCTCGCGTAAGTTTTCAATGCTGAGGCTGCCGATTCTTTTGGAAAGACCTCCACCCTTTGCATCGGAAACCAATGGCAGATGACAAAAAGTCATGGCAGAGGCTTTGCCCGTAATCGCCTCAATTAATTGAATTTGTACGGCCGTGTTGGCAATGTGGTCATCGCCGCGGAATATGTGCGTCACGCCTAGCTCAATATCATCTACGACGGAAGAGAGTGTATACAAGGGCATGCCGTCTTCACGAATCAGGACAGGGTCGCTAAGCTTGTCGGCGCCAAATTCTACGTGGCCATGAACCAGATCAACCCATTCAATTTTTTGCGACTCGAGCTTAAAACGCCAGTGGGGTTTATGGCCGTTTTCTTCGAATTTCTTTTTTTCGGCTTCGGTTAAACGTAACCCTGCTCGGTCGTAAATGGGAGGCTTTCCCCTTGCCAATAGTTGTTTGCGCTTAATTTCCAATTCTTCAGGGGGTTCATAACACGCATACAAGCGGCCGGATTTAATCAGTTGCTGAGCCACAGCATGATAGTTATCCATCCGATCTGACTGGTGGTACAGCTCGTCATGGGTGAGTCCCAACCACTCTAAATCTTGCAAAATACCGTAAGCAAACTCTTGGGTGCTGCGTTCTACATCTGTATCATCCATCCGTAGGATGAATTTACCGTTGTTTTTCCGGGTGTAAAGCCAATTCATCAAAGCGATGCGAATGTTACCAACGTGTAATCTGCCCGTTGGGCTTGGCGCAAAACGTAGCACAGGTGTCATTTTTATTTTCCTCTAACTGATAATGCTATTTAACAGATTATAGGCTTTATGAAAAGATCTGTCTTTATAAAGGTGGGGGTGTTGCTGCAGATAAAGGCTTTACGATTTAGTCTCTTTTTTTTCGTCCTGGGCCCTTTGCCACGCTTTTCGACGCAGTAAATTCTCGCGTAATGCCTTTGCGAGCCTATCGCGCTTTTTCTTGTCCATTTCTTTGGGTGTTTGTTTTACGTCTGTCATGAAAACGAATCTAACTTTACCCGCCATAAAAATCAATGTTTTTCATATTTGATCTCAAATGATCTAGAAAAAGCCTCATTTCATAAAGGCTGCATCCGGGTTCGTCATGGCAGATTGTGTTGTGGGCCTTTGTGCGCGTATTGGGCTTGAGTGTTTCTGTTGTTTTCAAAACTTGTAACCATTTTTGTTGGATGAATTGTGCGTATGAATCCGATTGGCCATGGGGAGAATAAGGATTGAAATAAGACGTCTTCAGGACAGGGGCTTGTATGGCTCGTGTATATTTTTGCCATATGGCAAAATAATCCAGGGATAGTTGATAGTCTTCGTAAGATATCTTGTTTTCTAAATACCATTTTTCCATGGGTGGTTTGCAATAGAATTGATATGTCTTTTTTGCCTGTTGCACGGTGGTGATCATCTTATCTTTCTCCTTTCAAGTTGTTCTTCAAAAATGAAGCATGAGAGGGATTGTGGTGGGAAAATAAGATTTTATGGGCATTGCTTATGGAGATGAGAAATTTAGATATTAAATATCAGAATGTTGTATCTGATGGGTTGTCGTTGGCAGGTATATGCTGTAAAACCTATGGTAGATTCATGTAAACAGAAGGGTGCGGCAGGCTATGCTAAGTTTTAATAATATGCGGATGCCGCTTCTTTGTGCTCTATTGTTACCGTTTTTGCTTGTCGGGTGTAGCGATGGTCAGAAGACTATAGCCCCTAAAAAAGCGACGAGTCGTCCTTATGTCATTAAAGGGAAGACTTATTACCCTCAAGAACACTACGAATATGATGAGGAGGGGACCGCCTCTTATTATGGGATACGGGATGGCTTTCATGGCAAGAAAACCGCAACGGGTGAGTTGTATGATGCGCACAAAATTACGGCGGCTCACAAGACCCTTCCATTGCCTTCGGTTGTGCTGATAACAAACCTGGATAACGGTCGCAGTCTAACAGTTAAGGTCAATGATCGCGGTCCTTTTCCCACAGGGCGGATTATTGATGTATCGGAAAAATGTGCGCAGTTGTTAGGTTTTTATAACAAGGGATTGGCGCGTGTTCGCGTACAAACTTTGGTTGAAGAAACTTTGGCGTTACAGAAAAATCCTCATGCCCATCAACCGGTTATGATGGCGTCGGCGGGTGAGAAGCCTCAACCTGTAAGCAACCAGGGTATATTGCCGCCGTCGCAACGAAAGCAGCCTCAGATACAGCTAGCCTCAGCAAAGCCTATAAAGGCGGAGAAAATGATAAAGAATCATCCGGGTATGCAGGCCGTCGGCGATTTGATAAATCCTCATCATGTTTCCAAACCGCAATTGAATAAGGAGCCCAGGACATCCTTAACTGCAGGGGTGGCATCTGCTGGTTATTTCATACGTGCGGGGACTTTTTCCCGCATGCAGAATGCAGAAAAACTTTCGAATAAGTTGAGGCCCTTGACGCAGAAGGTGCCCGTGAGGTTAAATACGGTGGCGGTGAATAATAAACCGATGTATATGGTAAAAATTGGTCCCTTTAAGAATACTGAGCAAGCTCAGCAGTTGGTGAATAAAATGGCAAAGGCAGGACATCGTGATGTACATATTTCAAAAGAATAAATTAAAAATTTGGTTGGGATCTTTCGTATTTGTGGGATTGCTTTTCCCGTTACAGCTGTCTTACGCGGCTATAGAAACAAAGGCAAAGCAAGCTTATATGTTTTGTCCTCAAACGGGTACGGTTTTGCTGGATCATAATGGGGATGAGATGTCGCCGCCTTCCTCTATGACAAAGATCATGACGGCTTATATGGTGTTTGAGCGTCTGAAATCCGGCGAATTGAATTTAGATGATGAGTTCCCCGTCAGCAAACTTGCATGGCGCAAGGGAGGATCCAAAATGTTTGTGGAGGTTGGGTCTCACGTCAGTATTGATGATTTGTTGCGGGGCATTATTGTGCATTCGGGTAATGACGCGTGTATCGTTGTGGCCGAAGGTCTGGCCGGTAATGAGGGTGTGTTCGCTGCAGACATGACGCAAAAAGCGAAAGAATTAGGAGCGACAAACACGACCTTTAAAAATTCCACCGGTTGGCCAGACCCGATGCATATGAGTACGGTTAAGGATCTGGCGATTATTTCGCAGCGCCTGATGGATGAATTTCCTGATCTATATAAGACATACTTCTCGCTGCCTGAATTTACATACAACGGTATACGTCAAGAGAACCGTAATCCACTCCTGCGTAGGAATATGGGCGTGGATGGGCTAAAAACTGGTTCGACCGATGCGGGTGGTTATGGGATTGTTGTCTCCGGCGTGCAGAATGGTCAACGTTTAATCTTGGTAGTGAATGGCCTGAAGACAGCCTCTGAAAGAGCTGTTGAGGCTGAACAGCTATTGACTTGGGGTTTTCGTAATTATGTGACGCCTTGTTTCTTCAAAAAAGGCGAAGAAGTGGTGAAAACCAATGTATGGATTGGTAACAAGCCGCAAGTCTCTCTAGTGGTAGACAGAGACGTTTACGTCACAATGAATCGTAATGAAGCCAAAGATATGGTTGTACAGGCGATTTATGATGAACCTATTGATGTCAGTCGTATCGGCCAGATTGTGGGTAAAATTGTCATTCAACTCCCGAATCGTGATCCCATTGAAGTGCCTTTACGGGCGGAAGGCGATGTGCAGTCTGCGGGCTTTTTCACGCGTATTAAGTCGGCCTTATATTATTTAGCGTGGGGGCACAATTGAGTAACCCTTACAAGGGAAAATTCATCACATTAGAAGGTGGTGAGGGATCAGGAAAATCGACACAGATCCAATTTATTTTGGATGCCTTGAAGAAAAAAGGGGTTCCTGTCATCTCCACCCGTGAACCTGGAGGGAGTGCGGGGGCGGAACTCATACGTAATCTTTTAGTTAAGGGGGATGTGCATCGCTGGGATGCGGTAACAGAGGCGTTGCTGATGAACGCAGCCCGTCGGGATCATGTGCGAAATTTAATTATCCCGGCTTTAGAAAAAGGTACGTGGGTTATTTGTGACCGGTTTTCCGATTCCACGTTAGCCTATCAAGGGTATGGTCATGGTGTAGCCTTATCTTATCTGCACGCATTATATGAGTTAATTGCGGGTTCCTTGACGCCAGATCTTACCTTTGTTTTCGATTTAGACCCGCGGGTTGGTTTAGAGCGAGCCCGCAGACGGAGCGATTCAGAAGACCGTTTTGAAAGGATGTCGTTGGAATTTCATGATCGAATTCGTGAGGGGTTTCGCCGAATTGCTCAAACGGATTTAAATCGATATATACTGATTGATGCGTCTTTAGATCGTCAAACAATATTTGGTCAAATTATGGATTATATAGGGCAAAAAAACTTATGAGCTCACGGGAACAGGATTGTTTAATTGGTCACGAATCCATAGAGGCGGATTTATTATCCGCATGGAAAAAAGGCCGCTTGCCGCATAGTATTTTACTGACGGGTCCCAAGGGCGTGGGGCGGGCTACGTTAGCTTTTCGTTTGGCTAAATTTCTTTTATCTCATCCTTCTTCCTCGAGTGAATCTTTAGCCGTGGATTCATTCTCTCCCGTGGTTCGAAGAATTCTTTCGGGTGGGCATGGAGATCTGCAGGTCATTGAGCCCGACCCGGAAAAAGCCACAAAAGAAATTACGGTGGACCAGGCCCGCCAAATAAAAAGTTTTTTATCGCAAACCCCGATGGAAGGGGGATGGCGGATCGTCATCGTGGATGGAGAGATGAACGGTTCAGCCGCCAATGCAGTGTTAAAGGTATTGGAAGAGCCGCCAAAGCAATCTTTGCTGATTCTTATAACCGAATCTGCTGGCCGGGTCTTGCCGACAATTCGCTCCCGTTGTCATATGATTAAGTTAAAACCTTTAGCGCAACAACAAGTGCTGCAGATCTTAAAGCGTGAAAAGCCTCAATCCACAGATAAGGAATTACAGGTTTTAGCGGCTTTATGTGATGGCAGACCAGGCCTGGCTATGGAATATGATGATGTGCATGCGGCGTCTATGTATGCGGATTTATTAGAAATTTTGGGTTCTTTGTCGCGTTTTAATTATGGAGATGCCTTGGCATTTAGTCAAAAGTATAGCGGTAAGGGAAAAAAAGATACAGCGCTGATGGATCCTTTTTTAGTCATGGGGGATTGCTTAAAGCGGTTTATTCAAAAGTTAACCCGCTACGCAACGTTGCAGGATACGGATATGACCTTGCCAGAAGAAATTCCTATCTTTCAGTCTGCCTTATCTATACGAAATGCCGTGGCATGGGCGGGAATTTGGGAGAATGTTAATCGTGACTTTCAGCGAGCTCATCGTTCGCATTTAGACAAAAGTCAGGTTCTTTTTTGTAGTTTATGTGAAATTGCGGGAGTAAAAGTATGAATCATAAGCCTGTTTATCTAACGACACCCATCTATTATGTAAATGATGTACCCCATATCGGGCACGCGTATACAAGCGTTGCGACAGATGTGTTGGCGCGAATGTATCGATTAGGTGGTGGTCGTGTTATGTTGGCAACGGGCGTGGACGAACATGGCCAAAAAATTGAACAGGCTGCGGCGGCAGCCGGTATGAGCCCGCAAGCATTTTGCGATAAAATTTCTCTTTCCTTCCGTAGTTTAAGTCAAACCATGAATGTGCAAGAAGATGTGTTTATTCGTACGACGGAAAGCCGTCATCGTATAGCGGCTCAAGCCATGTGGAATCGTTTGCTGGAAAGAGATCAGATTTACTTAGGGGCTTATGCTGGTTGGTATGCGGTTCGGGATGAAACCTTTTATGCAGAGGATGAAATTGTCGATGGCAAGGCGCCATCTGGATCACCCGTTGAGTGGGTAGAGCAACCCAGCTATATGTTCCGGTTATCCCAGTGGCAGCAACCTTTGTTGGATTTTTATGCGGCTCATCCCGATTTTATTGGGCCTGATTCCCGTCGAAATGAAGTTTTGCGGTTTGTGGAAGGTGGCTTAACGGACTTGTCTGTTTCCAGATCGACATTTAAATGGGGCGTGCCTGTGCCGAATGATCCAGATCATGTGATGTATGTGTGGGTTGAGGCCTTGACGAACTATCTAACGTGCGTGGGTTTTCCGGATTTGGAGAGCGAAGCCTACCAAACCTTATGGCCGCAAGTGACGCATATCGTCGGTAAGGATATATTGCGTCATCATGCGGTAATCTGGCCGGCGTTGCTGATGGCGGCGGAGCTTCCCTTGCCTCAACGTATATTTGCTCATGGCTGGTGGACGAGTGAGGGGAAAAAGATATCCAAATCCTTGGGAAATGCGATTGATCCTGTTGGACTGGTGGAGCAATACGGGGTGGATCCGGTTCGCTACTTTTTAATGCGTGAGGTGACTTTTGGTAAGGACGGCGATTTTTCCAATAGCGCCTTTAAACATCGTATTAATGGGGATCTGGCCAATGATTTGGGAAATCTTTCGCAACGGGTTTTATCTTTTGTCCAAAAACAAGTAGACGCAAAAACACCTGTGTGTGGGCCATTAACGGTGGTTGATTTAGCTTTATTAGAAAAGAGCCAAGATTTACCACAGCAACTGTTCGATTGTGCAGATAAACAAGAAATCAGTAAAATTTGCGAGCTGATCTGGAATGTGGTGAGCGAGGCCAATCGATATGTGGATTCGCAACAACCTTGGTCCTTAAAGAAAACAGATACCGATCGCATGCAAACGGTTTTATATGTTTTGATGGAAACGATTCGGCGTATTGCCATCTGTGCTCAGCCTTTAATGCCGGGTTCCTGTCATCGTATTTTAGATGCTTTAGGGGTGCCGATGGAAAATCGTGATTTTCAGCATTGGGATTATAAATTAGTTTCTGGAACTGCGTTGCCGGTGCCTGAGCCCATTTTCCCGCGCATAGAGTAGGTTATAAAAGAAAGGCTCCCTTATGAAAGAATTGACGCCAGAACAGCAGTATATTTTAAAAGAAGAGGGGACGGAAGCCCCCTACAGCAGTCCCTTAAATAAGGAAAGCCGGCCGGGAGAATATTGCTGTGCCGCTTGTCATACACCGTTGTTTTCTTCGGATAGTAAATACGACAGTGGTTCCGGTTGGCCGAGTTTTTTCACGGCCATAAGTGAAAATATTGAAACGAAGATAGATAATAAACTGGGGGTGCCTCGGGTTGAATATCACTGTAAAACCTGTGGCGGTCATCAAGGTCATGTATTTGATGATGGCCCCATGCCGACGGGGCAACGGTATTGTAATAATGGGTTGGCTTTAGAATTCATACCACAGGAAAAATGATAAAATGTTGAGTGGTCCTTCTTATAAAACATTAAGCGGTGATGCGCCGCAGAGTCTCGTGGTTTTTTTGCACGGATATGGTTCCAATGGTCAGGATTTAATATCCATGGCGCCATTTATGCAGAAATCTTTACCACATACGGAGTTCTTAAGCCCAAATGCGCCGGAGCGTATGGGAAATATGCCGATGGGTATGGGGTATCAGTGGTTTGAGCTTGGTATGATGGATCCGGCTCATATATTGCCAGGTATGCGTCGATCTTTACCTCTTTTGAATGCCTATTTAGATAAAGCTTTGCAAGACCGTGGCTTGACGGACAAAAATCTAGCTCTGGTCGGATTTTCGCAAGGCACCATGATGGCGTTACAGACGGGGCTGACACGTGAGACGGCGTGTGCGGGCGTATTGGGGTTTTCCGGAGCGTACTACCCGGACCCTCTGACACAAACGCGCAGTAAGCCTCCGGTCTCATTGATACACGGCGATGCGGATATGGTTTTGTCGTTGGAATATTTTCATAATGCGGTGGAAAATCTGAATGCTCAAGGAATTCAGCCAGAAACACACATTCGTCCATTTTTGGGTCATGGAATAGATCCAGTAGGATTGCAGCTAGGGACTGCTTTTTTGAAAAAAGTGTTATATACTGAATAAAAAAACATAGGGGATGAAATATGGCACGTCGTAAAATAGCTTTAGTGGGAGCCGGTCAAATTGGCGGAACTCTTGCGTTAATGGCAGGACAAAAAAATCTAGGAGATGTAGTTTTAATTGATGTGATGGAAGGCGTTCCTCAGGGTAAAGGATTGGATCTGGCGCAGGCTTCTTCGGTTGGGCACTATGATGTGAACTATAGTGGATCACAAAATTATGCGGATCTAGCAAATTCCGATGTGGTCATTATCACAGCCGGTGTCCCGCGCAAGCCAGGAATGAGCCGTGACGACCTTTTGGAAATCAATGCAAAAATTATGATGACCGTCGCCCAAGCGATCCGGGAACACTGTCCGAATGCTTTTGTGATTGCGATTACGAATCCTTTGGATGCTATGGTCTATACGTTGCAAGAAGTCAGTGGTTTGCCCCAGCATATGGTTGTGGGTATGGCCGGTGTTCTGGATTCTTCACGTTTTCGCTATTTCTTGTCTCAAGAGATGAATGTATCGCTAGAAGATGTGCATGCGCTTGTATTAGGTGGGCATGGAGATACAATGGTTCCCATGACAAGATTTTCTTCCGTTGGCGGCGTGCCTTTGCCGGAATGCGTGCGTTTGGGCTGGTTAAAGCAATCTCGATTGGATGAAATTGTTACCCGTACAGCCAATGGCGGCGGTGAAATCGTTTCGTTGTTGAAGACAGGCTCAGCCTTCTATGCGCCAGCGGCTTCAGCTATTGAGATGGCGGAATCGTACCTGTTGGATAAAAAACGCATTTTGCCTTGTGCAGCGTATCTGAATGGTCCCTATGGCGTGAAGGGACTTTATGTAGGCGTGCCCGTTATAATTGGTGCTGGCGGGATAGAAAAGATTCTTGAGCTAGAATTGACACAACAAGAACAACAAATGTTCGATAAATCGGTTGAAGCCGTACAATCCCTGAAGGATGATGTACAAGGAATCCTAAAAAACCAGGGTTACGAGATCGCTTCGTAAGGCAATTTATAAGGATTTGTAAAGAAATCTTTAATAGATAATACACCGTTTCCCCCTAGGCTTAAAATGAAAGAGCCTAAGGGGGAAGCGTCATGGCGAGATATTTATACGTAATCCTATTTTTCCTGCTGCTGGGAAATTCTTCTGTTTTTGCTTCTGGCGAGGATTTTTCTCATTTTCCACAATTGCCCTTAGTTCTCCAAACGAGAATCTTGTCTGATGTTGCGCCTACGCAAGCTTTATCGCTAAATAAAGATCTAAGGCGTAAAATGCAAGAGGTTCATATTTGGGCAAAACCCAATGCCGCGCTTTTACATTTTGTGAATTTGGCTTTTGATAAATATGGATATGTGGTGGATGATTCGCAATTAATGCGCGAGGCAAAGTCTCGACTTGGTTCCTTATTGATTCGACGACTGCTTTTTTTCTCTATCGCGATGGAGGATGTAAGTATAAAACAAAAAGTAAAACGGTTCTTAATATCGCAAGTTGCCGGAGACCCTTTTTCCTATACGGATAACATGATTGAATTTAATAGAACCTGCAAAACCTTGCATGGCGTTTTTATCCCCATAGGCAGAGCAGAGCTCGCCCATGGTAGCCCGATGATTCATTCTGCCTTATTACCAAAAGCGTATCGGCCCTATTTTCACTCGGCCATATTAGAATTAACGCAAACAGAAGATGATGGTATTTACAGAGTCTGGCGCTTTACAGATCATCCCGATCAGGCAATGCTGGCAACTGTAAGTCTCAAGCATGATGAGGAGTACCCCTTGTTTAACGCGTTTATGGATCAAGGGCATTTGATTCTGGAGGACAAACTTGTTTTGTACAAAGACAAGCAAAGCAAGCTATGGCCCGTGGCTGAATAAGGCTACTTTACATAATATTTTTGCTGCGTTGGGGTGGGGGAAAGAAAGCGATACATGGCATCGATAAGCATTTCCATGTATTTATTTTGCTGAGCTGGTTTCGTCTTTTTTTGTATAAAATCGGGATTTTCACTAAAAAGAGCGGTTGTATTGGTTTGGATAAAGAAGTTAATCATTTTCGGGTCAAGGGTTTCCCGGATTTCTCCCTTTTCCTGAAGCTTTATAATATGAGTTGTCAGGTCTGAGTGATTGGCTTGTTTTGCGCATTTTTCATTCACTCGTTGCCAAGCGATAAGTCTGATACTAGCAGGATTGTGTTGATAGGCCTTAAAGTGCTGAGATACATACGAGGATAAAAAAGCTTTTAAGGACTCTGAATCCAGGTGAGGCGCATTTTCATCGCTTTGAATCATGTGCTTTACCGATTCCCAGAGATGTTCTTTATTGGAAAAATGATGGTAGATAAGACTTTTGCTGGTTTTTGACTTTAAGGCGATATCCTGAATCGAGGCGCCCTCATATCCTTTTTCTAAAAAAATAGATTCGGCACAGTTCAGTATTTTTAAGGCCGTAGGATTTTGCTTCTTTATCAAAGGGATTCACCTTATACAATATTTGTGGCATATACGTTATCATAGCATTGCGCGTATCAATCTCAAGATGAGATTTTTACAGGGCCTACGCATGAAAAATACACAGAGCATGTCAACAGAACCTGTCATACCTGCGCAGGCATGACAGGTGTGGACAGCAGCTCCTCTCTTAAATTTTTCATGCGTAGGCCCTGGAGATTTTTATCTTAAGATTCGGTAAAAAATGTCTCGCATTTTATTTTTAAGCGCAAAGAATGATGTAAGATTATCTTATGTATATAATTTGGAGTGAGTTATGAAGCGTTGGTTTGTCTATTTTTCTATTGTCGCAGGTTTATTCCTTTCAACCTATGGGGGGCATGCTAGTTATGTGGTGCCCGATGCGGATGTAAATACCATAAAGAACGGCGTTATCAGCCAAAGATATCATCAAGCCTTAGCCGCGGAAGGTTTGGATTTGGCTAAAGTGGCTAAAAATTTTGATAACCCTGCTTATGCCCAGCAATTAGTTGGCGGCCTGGATTTAGTTTCTCGTATGTATCAGACATCGCCTCAAGCTGTCCAAGATCTGGCCAATGCTTTGCAACGAGCCTCTAGTTATCAGTATTCCAAAAAGCAAGCTGTGGCTGGATTTTTAGGGACGGCTATTGAGGGGTATCGGGATGTGTTAAGGCGTACGGTGCTGAATAATCAAGTCGGAGCCTCAGACCCGGGAAGTTTTGTGTTAAGAGGATGGTTGAAGAGTTCCAACTCTCATATCATTATGTTGGTTTCGGCCATGGTGGATTTTGCCAATCGAGGGGGTATTCAGATTACCGCAAACGCACCTGCCAATGTGGCACCGGCTCCGGCTCCTCTTGAAGCCGTAAGAAAACCGGATGCAATAGATGGTGTGACGTATGTGGCCCAGAATGTACCAGAGGTTGGGGCGGCGCTGCAAAACCCAGATATAGCCAGATTTGTTTATGGTATTGCGAGCTTATTTGATAAGTCCAGTGCGGCGGCTCCATCTTCTGCCATATACAATACGCCACCGGCCTCTATGACAATAAATGGGGCGAGTGCACCTACAGAGGCGGAAGTCTCTTCTGTGCAGCAAGTTTTGTATCAAAGTGCTCCTCCGGCAGAAAATGCAGGCAATATGGTGCCCGGGATCTCCACAATAAATAGTTTTGACGATTTGGGGATGTCTTCCTTTATCGATGAACAAACGGGAGAGGTTTACTGGTATACACCCGATGGTAGTGTGTATATCGAAGAGAACGGTAAATTATACCGTTTACCATAAATAAGTATCATAACCCCGTCATTCTGAGTGCGGCTCCGCGTCAGCGGAGTTAGCGAAGAATCCAGGACCATAAGTGCCGCTTTAGCGGCTCTTTATAATCTATATAGAGCCACTAACGTGGCACTTGTGTGCCTGGATCTTTCACTTACTCCGCTGGCGCGGAGCTGCGTTCAAGATGACGGGGATAAGGATACTTATTTTCTGGAATTGGTATTACGTCTGATATAAGCATTGTCCTTTGTAAAAAATAACGAGAGGGGGCGACCCCTCTTTTTTTTGTCCTAAATCCAAAAAAAATCCCATGGGTCTCATGTCTTTGATTCGTTAGTAAAAAAATCTTTTGACACTTTTTTGCCTGCAGCCGCATTATTGACAACGAAAAATTAATATGCGACAAGTGAGTATGAGAATTTGTTTTTTGTAAAGAAAAGGTACTTATGAAATACAGCAGTCTTTTGACGGTCAGTGTTCTGGCTTTGTCGGCTTGTAGTCCTAAGGTTCATCACCAGGGGAAGCTTATCGAGGCGACAGAAATCGAACAGGTTAAGGTCAGTGAACACAATAAAGAAGATGTCCTGAGTATGCTGGGTAGCCCCTCGATGCAATCGATGTTTCAGGATGATCGTTGGTACTATTTTTCAAAAGTAACGGAAACAACGGCGTTTTTAAAACCCGTCGCGGCGCAACAGGACGTCTATGTGATAAACTTTGATGGTGCAGGAAAAGTAAGTTCTGTGAACCATTTAGGTCTTGACGATAGCAAACAAGTCTCCTACGTTAGCCGCGAAACACCGACAACGGGTCAGGATACTTCAGTTTTGAAGCAGATCTTTGGCAACTTTGGTCGAATAACGCGTACGGATAAAATGGATAAGTGATTATCCAATATATTCTACGCGTGTCACAATCGTGGTCATGATCTAGTTTATGATTTAGGCCATAAGCATAATACATTAAAAGGAATTTACATGTCTCAAACGCTTCAAGCTCCCCGGTTAGGGTACAGATTTTCAGCGGTGTTACCATGGATAATCTGGTCAAGTCCTGTTCTGTTTTATTTTTATCAATTTACCATACGTGTGTCTCCTGGGGTTTTGGGGGATTATATTATGGCGGATTTACAGCTAACAGGTGCGGCGATGGGGGCTTTAGCTTCGTGGTATTATATCGGTTATACGTGTATGCAAATTCCTGTGGGATTGCTGATTGACAGGATCGGTGTGCGCTTGCCTTTGTTTATGGCGACGTTGCTTTGTGTGGGCGGTTGTTACTTGTTTTCTATGGATCGTGATGTTTTGGTGATCGCCTTAGGTGGTTTTGAGCTTATGTCCTTAACAAATCTTGAGTTCATGTCGTTGGGCCGTCTTATGATGGGTGTGGGTTCGGCATTAGGATTTTTATCTTGTGTGAAGACGGCTAGTCTTTGGTTTTCTCCACAAAAATTGGGTCTGCTGATTGGTTTGACGTTGACTATAGGGACTATGGGTGCCACTTTCGGAGGTGCGCCGTTGTCTCTTTTGGCAGAGCAGATGGGATGGCGAGCAACGGTTCAGGGCATGGGTCTTATTGGACTGGGGTTGGCTCTATACGCCATATTTGTTATTAAGGACAGTGCATCTTCTCCTTATCATACAGCAGAGCCAGAGGTTAAGGGGGCATGGTACAAGCATGTGTTTATATCCCTATCGGACGTATTTTTTAATAAGTATACCTGGATATTTGGTTTGTATGGTGGAATGATGTATGTGCATTTATCGGGCTTTGCGGATATGTGGGGGCCGCGCTATGTGTCTCAAACCTGCTGCCAAGACAAAAGTATTTCAGCGGCGGCTGTCAGTATGATTTATTTTGGCGTTGCAGCGGGCGCACCTTTGGCGGCTATATTGGCAGATTATTGGCAGAGCTACATTAAGGTCATGCTTTTAGGGGCTGCAGGTGCGTTTGTGTTGTTTTTCGTGCATTTATATGCGGTAGAAATTCCCTTTGGTTATTTGTACCCGTTGTATTTAGTCATCGGATTATTTTCAGGGGCCCAGTTCTTGTGTTTTGCCGCCGTGTGTTCGGGGAACGATCATAGCAAAACGGGGGCTGCATCGGGTGTGCACAATATGATGTGTATGGCCAGTGGGATTATTTTCCAACCACTTATTGGATATTTATTGGATTGGAATTGGGATGGCACATTAGAAGGTCAGTCTCCTTTATATGCGAAAAGTGACTATAACCTTGCCATGATTGTTATACCTGCAAGTTTGGCGATTGCTGCCATTTCTTGCCTCTTTATGAAAGAGACGTATAAAAAAAAGGAAGTGTATTAAATGTTAGTTGAAAAATCGATTGATCAAGACAATTACCCGGAATGGCGTTCCTGGGCGACCTGGGGCTGTGCGGGGATTTTTTTCTTTTATCAGTTTGTTGTGCGTGTTTCACCGAGTGTGTTTGCGACAGAAATAATGAAAGAATTAGAAATTAGTGCCTGCACCTATAGTGCCATGGGGAGTATTTACTATCTGAGCTATAGTAGTGTGCAGTTGTTTGTTGGATTGATTCTGGACCGTTTAGGTGTGCGCTATCCGTTAATTTTTGCTTCCCTATTGATATTTGCCGGATGCATGATTTTTTCCTATTCCGATGATGTGGATTTATTGTTTTTCTCGCGATTTATCATTGGTGTTGGTTCTGCGTTAGGGTTTTTGTCCTGCGTTAAGACTGCCTCTATGTGGTTTTCTAGTGAGCGTTTAGGTCTGATGATTGGCTTAAGCGTTATGATCGGCATGGCAGGTGGAACTTGTGGTGGTTACCCCATGGCTTATCTCGTGGAAATGGTGGGTTGGCGCCAGAGTATGTACATTTTGGCTTTAATCGCTGGTGCGATTGTTGTACTGACGTTTGTCCTGGCTAGAGATCGTAAAAATCCGGTGGAAATGCATGCGCAAGAATCAGAGCATAAATACTCTATTCTCCAGTCTTTAATTGTATTGGTTAAAAATCCTCAGACCTATTTATATGCTATATATGGTGCACTTATGTTTGTGCCGATCAGTGTGTTCTTGGATGTATGGGGCGTAAAATATCTAGAAATGATTTACGGCGTGAGTGTTCAAAAGGCCTCGGGGGCTGCCTCCATGACGTATGTCGGTATTGGGGCGAGTGGTCCTTTGCTGGCCATCGTAACGGATCGCTGGCGCAGTTATAAAAAGCTAATGATTTTAGGATCGGTTCTCAGCCTGTTTGGTTTTACCGCGATCATATATACGGTTTTGCCATCATTTGCCTATATATATCCATTATTCTTTGTAACCGGATTTGCTCTAGGGGCACAGTTTTTTGCTTTTTCCAGCATTGTCGAGATTAACCCTCGTCAAGTATCGGCTACCGCCAGTGGATTGCAAAACATGGCAAACATGTTTGGTAGTGGCGCCGTATTGTACGGGGTCGGATTGGTTTTGGACTATGTCAGCGATGGGCGTGTGGATAATGTGATTTCTCGCTATGTGGTTGAGGATTTCCATATTGCCTTATCGATCATTCCTGCCAGTATTTTATTGGCCTGTTTGCTGCTGGTATTTGTGCGAGAAGCATATCCGAAGGATTCCGTCGTTGTGAGATAAGACATTTTTTATGTACAAAAAAAACGTATAGTGCTACTCATTTTTTGAATAGCTTACTGAAGAGACTTAATAAGGTAAACGAGTTATGAAAGAACAACAATTGTTAATGGCTGGAAAACGTGGCCTGATTATGGGCGTTGCCAACGATCGCTCCATTGCATGGGGAATTACAAAGGCATTGGCCGATGCGGGGGCCGAATTGGCATTTACCTATCAAGGCGAAGCCTTAGGAAAAAGAGTTCTGCCGTTGGCGGAATCGGTTGGTTCGGATATCGTTTTGCCTTGTGATGTGACCAACCAGGAAAGCATTGCAGATGTTTTTGCCGTTTTGAAAGAAAAGTGGGGGCAGTTAGATTTTCTGGTCCACGCCATTGCCTTTTCCGATAAGGACGAACTGAAGGGTCGTTATGTGGATACGACCCGTGAAAACTTTTTGATGACGATGGATATTTCCTGTTTTTCCTTTACCTCGATTGCGCGTCATGCGTCTGAGCTTATGGGTCAAAACGGCAGTATGTTGACGTTGACTTATTATGGCGCAGAAAAAGTTATGCCTCATTACAATGTTATGGGTGTGGCAAAAGCTGCTCTGGAAGCCAGTGTGCGATATTTGGCTGCGGATTTGGGCAAGGATAATATTCGTGTCAACGCGATTTCTGCAGGACCGATTAAGACTCTAGCGGCTTCTGGAATTGGCGATTTCCGTTATATCCTCAAATGGAATGAATATAATGCACCGATGCGCCGCAATGTTACGATTGATGAAGTGGGGCAAACGGCCCTGTATTTGTTAAGCGATATGTCTTCGGCGGTAACGGGTGAGATTCATCATGTGGATTGTGGCTATCATACGGTGGGCATGAAGAATGCTGATGCTCCAGATATTTCGGTGCTGACGGAAAAAGCGTCTTAATATTATGAAGTTAGAGAAAAAATCACTTTTTGTGAAAACCTATGGTTGCCAGATGAATGTATATGATTCTGGACGTATGGTTGATTTGTTGTCACCGCTTGGATACAAGACTGTGGATGCACCTGATGATGCGGATATGGTAATTATCAATACGTGCCATATACGAGAAAAAGCAACGGAAAAGGTGTTTTCTGAACTCGGTCGATTTAAGAAACACAAAGATCGTCGTGCGGATGAGGGAAAAGATACAATCATCGCCGTAGCCGGTTGCGTGGCTCAGGCAGAGGGCGACGAAATCATGAATCGGGCACCATATGTAAATATGGTTTTTGGCCCGCAGACGTATCATCGACTTCCAGAAATGATTGCTCAAGCCACTCGCGCTGCAGACCCGATTAAGGGAGCGGGCAGGGGAATTTTGGATGTGGATTTTCCCGTAGAACCCAAATTTGATTTCTTACCCGCCATTGATACGGTGGAAGGTGGTTCTGGTTTTTTAACGATTCAAGAGGGTTGCGACAAGTTCTGTCATTTTTGTTGTGTGCCTTACACCCGTGGAGCTGAATTTTCCCGCCCTGTCGCGGACATTTTGGAGGAAGCGCGTCGCCTAATTTTTAAAGGCGTGAAGGACATCACGGTCCTCGGGCAGAATGTGAATGCATACCATGGCGAAGGGCCAGATGGTGAGTGTGGTTTGGGTCAATTGTTACGCTATCTATCAGAGTTAGAAGGGGTCGAGAGGCTTCGTTATACGACATCCCATCCACGGGATGTAGATGATGCGTTGGTCGAGGCTCATCGTGACTTGCCAAAGGTTATGCCGTTTATTCATTTGCCGGTACAGTCGGGTTCCGATTCTATGTTAAAGGCGATGAATCGTAAACATACGAGTGACGATTATCGTCGGATTATTGCACGTTTTCGTGAAGCCTGCCCGCAGGTAGCTTTTTCTTCTGACTTTATCGTTGGTTATCCGGGGGAAACGGATCAAGATTTTGAAGATACGCTTCAGTTGGTGCGAGATATTCATTTTTCTCAAAGCTTTTCGTTTAAATACAGCCCTCGTTATGGAACTCCTGCGGCGGCATTAAATACACAAGTGCCAGAGGCCATTAAAACAGAGCGCCTCGAGCGGTTGCAGGATTTGTTAAAGGATCAGCAGTTAGACTTTAATGAGAGCTGTGTAGGTCAGCGTATGCCAGTTTTGTTTGAAAAAGCTGGACGTAAGGCTGGGCAGTTAATTGCAAAAAGCGTGTATCTACAATCGGTGCACGTGGAGGCTTCCGAGCGCTTAATTGGGCAAATCATGGACGTGGACATCATCGGTTTTGGCCAGTTTGGCCTAGAGGGCCGTCTGCCGCTTGTAGGTTAAGTCTTTTCTAACCTTTATTTTTTCTGCAGGCTTTTAGGCAGAGAAGATCATCGTTATGGCTTTTGCGGGCTAGCTTGTCGTATTCTTCTTTAGAGATTTCTTTTTTTGCTCGTTGATGAACTAGTTGGCCGCCTTTTTCTGCGCCGATTTCTTCGCAAGCTATGGAGCAGCTTTTTTTGTCTTTATTTTCTATTTTTGCATTTCCATCCTTTGCCAATAGCAGAGTAAAGAAAATTGTTACGCTCGAGAGGATGATTTTTTTCATAAATTTCTCCTGATGAAACCGCCTGTATAAAGAATTTTCGTTGAACAAAATTAAAATTATGTTAATGCTGTGTGCCTGAAATTTGATTTTTCCTCTTAAAGAAAAATTAATAAAACCGAACTATTCTGAAAACATCCAACTTAAATTATGAGGTAGAACCATGGTGTTGAGCGTTCGGTATTTTGCGCGTATGTTTTTG